>CAZABU010000091.1:0-8396 GCA_964483225.1 uncultured Ruminococcus sp.
TTGCCTTACCGCTTGGCTATACCCCTATATTGACTTTAGTATTCTAACATAAAAATTGGTTTATGTCAATAGTCAAATTCAAAGTTTTTCTTGAGTTTTTCTTGACCTTGCGCGTATTATATGATAAAATGTAGATAATCAATCAAGAATCGGAGAACAGAGATGAAATTCGTTTGCCCCAAATGCGGCGGTGTTCTTACAGAGCGCGTAGGTGTGTGCGTATGCGCCGAGGGGCACGCTTACGACCGAGCCGCCGAGGGATACTATAATCTGCTTCTGAATCAAAAAAAGGGAAACCACGGTGACAATAAGGCTATGGTGCTTGCCAGACGTGCCTTCCTCGGTAAGGACTATTACCGTCCCTTAGCCGACAGGGTTGCCTCGTTGGTGGCCGAATATACTCCCGTTGGCGGCTCGGTGCTCGACGCAGGCTCCGGAGAAGGGTATTATACCGATCTTGCAGAGCGGGCGCTCTTTGACAGGGATGGGGTGAGCCGTGTCCATGCCTTTGATATTTCGCGCGACGCGGTACGTAGAGCGGCAAAACGCAATCCCCGTGTGTCAATGGCTGTTGCCGGCTCTTATCATATGCCCGTCGCCGACGGCGCCTTTGATACCGTGATGAACACCTTTTCGCCCCTGGCACTCGACCAGACTCGCCGAGTTTTGCGCCCCGGCGGCAGCTTCGTTATGGCTATCCCCGGCGAGGAGCATCTGTTTGAGCTTAAATCTGTGGTCTATGATACACCGTATAAGAACATCGTGGCCGACCCATATCTTGAGGGCTTTGAGCTTTTGGTGGACGAGCCCTTGCGTTTTTTGATGCACCTCGACACGCAGGCGGATATAGCCTCGCTCTTTGAAATGACGCCCTACGCCTACCGTACCCGACCCGCCGACAGGGATAAGGTTTATGCTCTCAATGCTCTTGACTGTACTGCCGATTTCAGGGTGTTCGTATACAAAAAGCTGTAGGTCACCCTGCGGCTTTGAAAATTTTTCTTGACATTACAAACACTTTGTGCTAAAATACTTTCCATAATAAATTAAGGAGGACTGTGCCTTGGATATATCACACGGAAAATATCTCGGCGTGGATTACGGCGATAAGCGAACGGGACTTGCCGAATGTGACGTGTCCGGCACGCTGGCCGGTGGGATAGCAACTATCTCGGAGGGCGGTATGAGAAAAACCGCCGAGCGCGTAGCCAAAGAGGCGGAGTCAAGATCCTGTAAAAAAATAATCATCGGTCTGCCTAAAAATATGGACGGAAGCGAGGGCCCTCGCACCGAGGTCGTGCGCGCTTTTGCCGCACTGCTTTCCGAGCTTACCGATATCCCCTTGGACTTCTGTGATGAAAGAATGACCACGATGGTGGCGTATCGCTATCTCGGTGAAACAGGTACCTTCGGAAAGAAGCGTCGCAATGCCGTAGATACGCTCTCCGCAGAGCTTATCCTGCAGAGCTATCTCGACAGAGAACGGGCGGTAAAGGGAAGGTAATCGCCGGATTACAAAATAAAGGCTTTCACGGCGCGGGCGGTTGGATCCGTTGCCTGAAGTAAATATTTGCGGCTTATGCCGTATATCCGTATCCCGCGTATGAATGTAAGGCGCCCGGAACGGATCGGAAGGAAAAAATGGATTCCAACATTCGCAAGGACTCAAAAAAAGGCGCGCTCGCCTTCCTTCGTGCGAGGGGTATAACCCTATCGCCCAAGGTTTATTTCGTTGATGCGATGAGCGCTATGGCGCTCGGCCTTTTCGCATCTCTTCTTATGGGTACTATATTCGGTACAGTAAGGAACTACATACCTGATGGGAACGTCATTCGTGACTTCTTCGACCTTCTCGCAGGGGCGGGCGGTGCCACCGGTGTCGTTATCGGTATCGCTGTTGCCCACTCTCTCGGCGCGCCCATGCTCGTTATGCTTTCGGCCGGTGTTGTTGGTATGTTCGGCTATAATTATGCCACGGTTATCGAGGGCGTAGCCTCTCCTGTTTCTGCCGGTCCTCTCGGTGCGTTTATCTGCGTCCTTTTGGCGGTAGAGGTGGGGAAACTCGTTTCTAAGACAACTAAAGTTGACATTTTGGTCACTCCGGCCACTACGTTGGCGGTTGGTGCACTGACTGCAATGCTGCTTTGCCCACCCGTCGCTTACGTAATGTATTGGCTGGGTAATTTCATTAACGAAACCACAAAGATAATGCCCTTCTTTATGGGTGTTATAATCTCCGTTGTGGTTGGAATAGTGCTCACCTTACCTATCAGCTCCGCTGCTCTTTGTGCGATGATAGGAATCGGCGGTCTTGCCGGCGGTGCAGCCGTTGCGGGCTGCTGTGCGCAGATGGTGGGCTTCGCCGTCATCTCCTTCAGAGAAAATAGGTGGGCAGGCATCGTTGCCCAGGGGATCGGAACCTCAATGCTTCAGATGGGTAATATCGTCAAGAAGCCGCAGATATGGATTCCGCCGACACTCGCTTCTGCGATAACCGGCCCTATTGCAACCTGTCTGTTCAAGCTGGAGTGCTCCGGCGTTGCCGCTGGAATGGGTACCTGCGGTCTTGTGGGCCCGATAGGTGTATTTTCCGATATGGGCTTTAACGTTAATTCTATTTTCGGCGTTATCGCCGTATGTATCGTTCTTCCCGCTTTGCTGTCGCTTGTCTTCTCGGAGATTATGCGAAAGCTCGGTTGGATAAAACTCGGCGACATGCGGCTTGAGCTGTAAGAAAGGAGCTTTTATGTCCGGTCTTAACACTACACTTCTTTGCGATTTTTATGAGCTTACTATGGCCAACGGCTATTTCGAGCTCGGCAAGGGCGATGAAATTGCATATTTTGACGTATTTTTCCGTAAGGTTCCCGACGGAGGTGGATTCGCCATAGCCGCAGGACTTGAGCAGGTAATAGATTATATCAAAAATCTTAAATTTACCGAAGACGATATTGAATTTCTTCGTTCAAAGGGCATCTTTTCGGAGGGCTTTTTGACTTATCTGCGCGACTTCCGCTTCACCGGAGATATCTATGCCGTTCCCGAGGGCACGCCTATATTCCCCAATGAGCCGATTATGACGGTCAGAGCGCCCTCAATAGAGGCGCAGTTTATCGAAACCTTCGTGCTGCTCTGTCTTAACCATCAGTCGCTTATAGCTACCAAGGCTAATCGCGTGGTAAGGGCCGCTCAGGGCAGGCCTGTGATGGAGTTTGGCTCCAGACGTGCGCAGGGAGCTGACGGTGCCGTGCTTGGTGCAAGAGCTGCATACATCGGCGGCTGCGCAGCTACCGCCTGCACCATCTCCGACAGGGATTACGCCATTCCCGCCACGGGTACTATGGCTCATTCATGGGTTCAGATGTTTGATACGGAGTACGAGGCCTTTGAGTCCTACTGTAAAATGTATCCTACCAACGCCACCCTGCTTGTCGATACCTACGACGTATTGCGCAGCGGAGTTCCCAATGCGATAAAGGCCTTTAAGAATGTTCTCTTGCCGCAGGGTATCACGAAGTGCGGCATCAGACTTGATTCCGGCGATATCACCTATCTTTCCAAGAAAGCGAGAAAGATGCTTGACGAGGCCGGGCTTTACGACTGCAAGATCGTAGTTTCCAACTCTCTTGACGAAAATATCATCAGAGATATCATTCTCCAGGGTGCAAGGATAGATTCTTTCGGTGTTGGTGAGCGCTTGATAACCGCGAAATCCAACCCCGTCTTCGGCGGAGTGTACAAGCTCGTTGCCAAGGAGGAGGGGGGAACTATCGTGCCCAAGATCAAGATCTCCGAGAACCCCGAGAAGATAACCAACCCTCATTTCAAGAAGGTCTACCGTATCTTCGATAACGAGAGCGGAATTGCAATAGCCGACCTGCTTTGCGTTCACGACGAGATCATCGATCCCTCCGAGCCGCTTGAGCTCTTTGATCCCGTTGAGACCTGGAAGAAAAAGACCGTGACCGGATACACTTTGCGTGAGCTGCTTGTGCCGGTATTCAAGGACGGCGTATGCGTTTACGAGAAGCCTCACATCGCGGATATACGCGATTACTGTATGAATGAGGTCGAGCATCTTTGGGAAGAGGTAAAGCGCTTCGAGAATCCCCACAGATACTACGTTGACCTGTCCAGAAAGCTTTGGGATATAAAGCACGGACTGCTTGAGAACCGCGGCGGCGCAAAAAAATAATACGAGAGATCCCGATATGTCGATGCGTGTCGGGATCTTCTTTGAAAACGGAGTATATATGAGTCGAAAAAAGGTACTGCTTATCTATACCGGCGGAACGATAGGCATGAAAAAAACAGAAAAGGGATACGCCCCGGTGTCGGGCTTCTTCCACAATGCGATTTCTGCCATAGAGGATCTGCATAGCGTGGATGTTCCCGAATGGGAGCTTTACGAGATGTCGCCGCTTCTTGATTCATCGGATATGACGGTCGGTGAGTGGAATACCATAGCTGAGGTTATATATTCGCGCTACGACCGCTATGACGGCTTCGTAGTCCTCCACGGCACAGACACCATGGCGTACACCGCATCGGCGCTTTCCTTCATACTTGACGGTCTTGATAAGCCGGTGGTGCTCACGGGCTCGCAGATACCGCTCTCCGAGGTGCGCAGTGACGGCAGAGATAATCTGATAACCTCGCTTATAATCGCGGGTGACGGAGTGGCGCGTGAGGTCTGCCTCTACTTTAGCGGCGCCCTTCTGCGCGGAAACCGCGCGACAAAGATGAGCGCTGACGACCTCGTAGCCTTTGATTCCCCAAACTACCCGCATTTAGCCGAGGTCGGAATAGATATACGCTATAATCTGTCTGCCATTAAGAGCCGCGAGGCGGGGAAGCTCACCCTGCGTCCGCTGTCCAACGTTCCCATTGGAGTTTTGAAGGTATTTCCCGGTATACAGTTCGGGCTTTTTGAGAGTATAATGACCGATAAGCTTTCGGGTATAGTTCTTGAAACCTTCGGCGCCGGTAACATTCCCGGAGGCGGTGGCGAGCTGATACCGATAATACGCCGTGCCTTTGAGTGCGGAACCGTGATATCCGTTTGCTCTCAGTGTCCGGCAGGCTCGGTGTCCCTTGGTGCGTATGAAACCAGCTGTGCCCTGAAGGATGCGGGTGCTGTCAGCGGTATGGATATGACCACAGAGGCGGCGGTAGCAAAGCTCTATTATCTTTTCTCGCTAGGGCTTTCTACCGATGAGATCAAGGAGCAGATGGAGCAGTGCCTGCGCGGAGAGCTTACAAGACGGTAAAGACGGGCCACGGAATAGTATAATGCGTAAAATTATATAAATCAGCAACATTTTTCATCATAAATCGTTGAAAAATTACATTTTTTGCGGTTATATCGGTAGCGGCGCAAGCATACGCTTTAGTATCTTGCGCCGTCTTTTTTTTGGAGGTTTTATGAAAAGGATCCTATCGTCCGTAGCACTTGTAGCCGTCCTTCTTTTTCTTCTCGTGTCCTGCACGTCGGAGCCGAATGCTTATACTGCGTTGTCAGAATTTATTTCCGCCTACGGTGCATCGGGAATAATATATTCTCCGCAGCTTGCGGAGGACGAGGATGGGTATATCGACGGTGAGCTTTTCGGCCGGATATTCGTCACCAATGAGAGCCCTCCGGAAAACTACGCTCTGTTCTTGAACAGTCACGCGGATTACGGCTCGGAGTGCGGTATCTTTGTTACCTCGGATGCGGTCGAGCGGGAGCGCATAGCGGAAATGTGTGAGGAGCGCGTAAGGCTTCTTGACCCCGCAGGAGAGAGCAGAGTTATCCTAAGGCATGGTAGCGTAATATTTTATTCCACAATGTCTGAGCGGGAGCGCGTCACCGATATATTCCTCGACGTGCTTCGCTGACACCAGATGTCTTAATTTACTAAGTAATTAAACTCTTGACTTTCTTCGTACATTATATTATAATATTAGCGGAAGGCTGAGGCCGTCCGCTTTATTTTTTATTTTGTGAGGTACTATGAAAACACCCGAGGTAATTCTCTGTAAATTTGGAGAGGTCGTCCTGAAGGGCGCAAACAGACAGAATTTTGAATCCGCATTGATAAAAGAGCTTCGTCGCAGGGCATCACCCTACGGTTGCTTCAAGATATATTTCAAGCAAAGCACGGTATACGTTGAGCCGACCGATGAATTTTGCGATATGGACGGCATGTACGATACGGCGAAAAAGGTGTTCGGCATCGTCGGTGTGAATCGCGCCGCCGTTTGCGAGAAGAATATGGATAGCATCGTGGCTACGGCCAAGGAATACCTTCCCGAGAAGATGGCAGGGAAGCGCACCTTCAAGGTTGATGCAAAGCGCTCTGACAAGCGTTTTCCTCTCACCTCTCCGCAGATTTCGGCAGAGATCGGCGGTGTTATTCTCTCTACCGTCAAGGGGATAAAGGTGGATGTCCATAATCCCGACGTCACCGTTACTGTCGAGGTGCGCGATGATCACGCATATATCAGAGCAGGGCAGGAACCGGGTGCCGGCGGACTTCCCATTCGCTCGGCGGGTCGCGGACTTCTGCTTCTCTCCGGCGGCATAGATTCGCCCGTTGCCGGTTGCATGATGGCAAAGCGCGGTATGGACATAGAGGCTCTGCATTTTGAATCCTTCCCCTATACCTCGGAGCGAGCTAAAGAGAAGGTAATGCAGCTTGCCCAGGAGATGTGCGAATTTTGCTCTCGTATTCACGTTCACGTGATCTCGCTCACCCATATCCAGGAGGAGCTGCGCGACAAGTGTGAGGAGGACTATTTTACTATTCTTCTTCGTATCTTTATGATGCGTCTTGCCGAGCGCTGTGCCAGAAATTATAACTGTCACGCGCTTATAACCGGTGAGAGCCTTGGCCAGGTCGCATCCCAGACTCTGTCGGCTATCGAGGTAACCGACTCTGTTGTGAACATTCCTGTGTTCCGCCCCTGCATAGGTCTTGACAAGAACGAGATAGTTATTCAGGCTCGCCATTACGGCACCTTCGACACCTCGATTCTTCCCTTCGAGGATTGCTGTACCGTCTTCACCCCAAGGCACCCAAAGACCCAGCCGCGCATAGCCGACGTTATGCGTGAGCTTGAGAAGGTGGACGTTGACGCATTGATAGAGGAAGCCTATGCTACACTCACCACCGAAACCAAGCTCGTTTACCCCGAATACCGCTAAAATCGCGTTTTTGTAAAGCAAGTTTTTCTTCAACAAAAACAAATAATAAAAAAGAAAGCGACCTGCTTGCTCAGGTCGCTTTTTATATAAAAATGACAACAATTATTTGCAAATATAGTGCTCTAATATATATTTTAGCGCGTGATCCTTGAAGTTGCATATGACCGCATCTGCGATTTCCTTCAGCTCAGGGATTGCGTTGTCTACCGCAAGTCCCAGTCCTGCTGCCGAGATCATAGTAGCATCGTTATTGCTGTCACCGACAGCGATAGTATCAGCAATATCTACGCCGAGCTTTTCTGCCAGCGCTCGGACGGCGTTGCCCTTGCCCGCATTGATAGGAAAGACCTCCACGTTATGGCTCTGGGATTGAGCGGTGCGGTATATTCCCATAGCATCAAGCCTCGCCCGAAGCTCGCGTAGCTTGTCTAAATCTGAAAAGAACGCGCACGCCATCTCAAGCTTGCAGTTATCTCTCGCCCTGTCGTTAAGGCTCTTTACCTTCGTTGCAAAGGTGTCAAAGAATTTTGCAAAATATTTGTCAACACCGTGGCTTGCATATCCTTCCTTACTGCAGAAATCTTCGTCGCAGTAGGTTAGGCCGCCCATCTGGAAGCAGGGAAAGAGCTCGTATTCCTCAAGAATATCAATAAGCAGATTCCTGTGCTCGTCGGATAGCCGCTTGTCGATCACCGCCTCACCGCTCTCTCTGTCATAGATTACCGTTCCGTTCGAGGTAGCGATATATTTTATATACGGGCACTCCGTAAGCACCTTAGGTATTTGCCCGTAGGCTCTGCCCGAGCAGGGAATAACGTATATCCCCATTTTGCTGAGTTTTTTCAGTGCGTCGAGATTTTCCGGGCTGAGTGACACCAGATCGGGAAGCAGCAGCGTCCCGTCTAAGTCGCAGAATATGAGCTTGTAGCTTGACATTTCGATCTCCTTGCCGTGCGATGTGCGCTTTATTGAAGCTTAGAATAACTATCTATTATTATATCACTAAAAAAATAAATTTCAACCCCCAAAGCGTACCATCACACAAAAATGTATTCTTGTGCCAAAGCCGAAAACGTACTTTAGCACCGAGGCGTGTACTTGACTTTATTTTTCAAACACGCAAAAAAAATTTGAAACAAAATCGGTCAAATCTACCGAAATATCTTGAAAAATTCATAAAATAGTGGTATAATAATGAGGCTAAACA
>CAZABU010000092.1:0-8352 GCA_964483225.1 uncultured Ruminococcus sp.
AAGGCGGCACAGTATGAAACGATGACCGCGCGTATGGGCGAAATTTACATGGAAGACCCACAGATGCCGGCAATATTGAATACGCGAAGGTGCTTCGTAAATACGGCATACGCTATTGGTCCAACGGGTGGATGCATCACGACAAGATCGCCGATACGGTAGAGGGCGTCATCACCTCGAAGGGCGACGGCTCTATCACAAAATGGAATGCCTTTGGCGTTAATCCGAAATACCTGAAAATGAATATAAAGAGCGGTGTGGCTTCCACTCACCTTTGCGGCCATCTCGCGAACTTCGTGCGTATCGACCCCGAGGATAACTTTGAATTTGTGGAGGCTTGGGCTGATTATTTCAGAAGGTACACCGAGCTTTTCGGCTCTATGCTCGCCCGTGACAATGCCCAGTCCTGCTCTCAGACGCTCTATGCAGAGCTTGCTAAGGTAAGCACCGTACCGGGCGGCTATGAGATAGACCTCACCGATGTTGACGCTCGCGGTGCGATAGGACTTGAGAACGAGTTCTTCGTCAGCTTCAAAAACGGCACGGAGCCGGTAGCCTGCGAGGGCGGAAGACTTACTCTCCACGAGAAAAAGCGCGACTTCAAGACCTACAAGATACAGCGCTGCGGCGGTTGCATTGTAAAAATAAGAATATAACTCTATTATTCCTAAAAGCATTTTTCATCTTTACAAACCTCAGATTTTGTGATATACTTGTATTAGAATAATCCTGCGAAGGGAGATACGAATGAAAAAACTGATTGCGCTTTTATTGCTTATTGTAATGACGGCATCAACGATGTTGCTCTCCGGCTGTTCGTTTATCGAGAATTTTATTAACGGCGGCGAGGAAGACCCCGAAGGTGAGGGTGAAGGCAAAAAAGAGGATGAGACCGGCGACGAGGACGGAAAGGAGCTTACTCCTACCCCACCTACCGTCGAGGGAATAAATAACCCCGAAAAGTACGCGGATTTTGAGCTGTCGCGCGAGAAGTTAGAGTATGCTCTCGCCGAGGCAGTCAAAAAGATCGACTACGCTCTGCCCACCTTTACTGATAAATTTCCCTCTCATAGCAGCACGGACAACGTTTATTCCGCCGTTGAAAACAACAGCGGCTGGAACTGCGGCTTCTGGACCGGAATACTCTGGCACGCCTACGAGATGACGGGAGATCTTACCTACCGGGACGTCGCCCTCTCGCAGGTCGACTCCTATTACTACCGTATTGACAACAAGATCGGCGTAAACCATCACGATATGGGCTTTGTATTTACGCCCTCCTGCGTTGCGGCATATAAGCTCGCGGAGGATGAAACCGCCAAGCAGGCGGCAATCAAGGCGGCAGATCATCTTATCACCCGTTGGAACGAAAAGGGACAGTTCATTCAGGCCTGGGGCGATATTGGCTCCGGCGAGAATTACAGACTGATCGTTGACTGTCTTATGAATATTCCCCTGCTCTACTGGGCTACCGAGGTTACCGGCGATATTACATATCGCGACATAGCCTACAAGCACTATCAGACCACGATAACCTACGCATACCGCGCGGACGGAAGTACCTACCACACCTACTATTTCGACCCCAATACCGGCGCACCTCTTAACGGAGTTACCCATCAGGGCGCGAGTGACGACTCTACCTGGTCTCGCGGTCAGGCCTGGGGAATGTACGGTCCTCTGCTCACCTACAAGTACGAGGAGGACCCTGCGGCACTTGAGGCCTTCAAATCTACTACGAATTACTATCTGAATTACCTTCCCAGCGATTACGTGGCCTATTGGGACCTGTCCTTCAATGACGGCGACTACGAGCCTAAGGACTCCTCCAGCGCGGCCATCGCTCTTTGCGCTATCCTCGAGGGTATAAAGTATATGGACGAGGACGATCCTCTGCGCCAGATATACGTGAACGCGAGCAAGCGCATAATGAATTCTCTTATCGACAACTACATCACCAAGGACGTCCCCGAGGCAAACGGTCTGCTTCTGCATGCGACCTACAGCAAGCCCGGCAACAACGGCGTTGATGAAATGAACATCTGGGGTGACTACTTCTATATGGAAGCTCTCCACAGAATGCTCGATCCCGACTGGGAGCTTTACTGGTAAAATAAAAAAGAGTGGACGTCAGGCTTTCTGCGTTCACTCTTTTCTTTGTATTCATTTACACGCCTTAGTTCTTTCCTAAAAGGAGCTTGATTATACCGCACTGCACTCCGAGAGGCAGAAGTCCCAGCAGGACGAGGCCGGGATTGCGGTGCTTGTTATATACAGCCCTCGGACGTTTTTTCATACTTACCTTAAATATCAACGCGGCGAGCTTCTCTGCCTTCATCGGCTTTCCCATAAAGCGCTTCGCTATTCCCGAGAATCGGGCCGCCTGTGCCTTATAAAGCACGGTACGCTCGGCCAAGTCCTCCGTCGCTCTGATAGAGCCGCCCGCAAGAGGAGTCTCGACGGCACCGGGACGCACCGTGACCACGCTCTGGCCTATAAGGTTCAGCTCCTGACGCAGGGCCTGAGCGTAACAGTCAAGCGCCGTCTTTGACACGTTATAGAGTCCGTTGAAGGGCATTGGTTCAAGGGAGGCCACCTCACTGGTAACTATAACTATTCTGCCGCGCCCTGAGAGATAGGGGTGGAGTGCACGGTTTACACGCATCGTGCCCACAAGATTTATGCTTATCAGCCGCTCCAGCTTTTCAAAATCATCCTCGACCAGCGACGCCATAGCGTGGACGCCGGCGATATTCAGTATAACGTCAAGCTCGGTTCCGCTTTTATCCAATTCGGCGCAAACGCTACGGATATCGCTCTCCGAGGTAATGTCCGCCACAAGGCTCACAAGCCCCTCCCGAGGCTCCGTTTCCTTTATATCAAGAGCGTACACCCGGTGTCCTGCATCCAGAAAGGTATCGCACACGGCCCTTCCTATACCTGAGGCCGCACCGGTCACAAGAATATTCATTGTTTTATTCTCCATATAAGATCCACCCAAAGTAAAATATATATTATTGTAGCATATCCGCGCAAATTGCGCAAGTAGCAAGGCGGAAGTCTTAAAAAATTGACAGTTTTTGGATAAATTATGTAATTATTTTGTAAAAAATGACATTCGTACCTTATTTCAGCGGCTATATTCAAGAAAAGACTTGCTAAACAAACGAAAGTATGCTATAATGTAATACATATTATAGTTAAACACGCAAAACACAGCTTTTAGGTGAATGTTATGGCAAAAAATAATTTGAGGATCAAAATACTGACCGCGATCGGCGCAGTAGCTGTCATCGTGCTTATGGGGTGGTTTATGCTTTCCGGCGGCAATCTTGAATTGCTTTTAAGCCTATTTGACGAGAAGCATACTACCGACGAGCTACGGGACAAGCTCATGGGCTTCGGTGTGCGCGGTTATATTACTATAATCGTGCTTTCGATGCTGCAGGTAGTCGCATCATTTCTGCCTGCTGAGCCGGTACAGGTATTGGCGGGCGTCACGTTCGGATTTTCTCTCGGGCTTCTTCTTTGTACGGCGGGTGTATTGATCGGAAATACCGTGATCTTCGTTCTGTACCGCATATACGGTGACGGCATCCGACAGTATTTTGTGAAGAATCTTCACTTTGACTTTGACAAGGCGGCGCGCTCCAAAAAGGCTACGGTGCTGATCTTCATTCTTTACTTTCTCCCTGCTATTCCTTACGGCATGATATGCTTCTTTGCCGCTAATCTCGGAATGAAGTATCCAAGATACATTACCGTAACCATGCTCGGCGCCATTCCCTCCATATGTATCGGTGTGGGGCTTGGTCATATTGCGCTCAGCTCCAGCTGGATATTCACGGTGGTGCTCTTCTTTATCATCGTTATTTTGCTGGGAATAATTATGCTGAAGCGCGAGGCGATATTCGCAAAGGTAAATGAATATGCGGACAGACCTCCCTACACCTCAAAAACCACAGTACGCACCTATCCTGCGTGGCACCTCACACCCCTCTATATAATCTCGCTGATTGTTTTCTTCGTAAAGGGAATAAAGGTCAAGTATACAAGAAAAATCGACGGCGAGGTGGAGGCCCCCTCCATCGTCCTCTGCAACCACGGCTCATTTGCGGATTTTGCATACGCCGGCACTCTTCTCAGAAAAAAGAGCCCCAATTTCATCGCCGCAAGGCTCTATTTCTATCACAAGTATCTTGGAAATTTGATGAAGCATTACGGCTGCTTCCCCAAGAGTATGTTTGCCGCCGATCTTGAAAGCGCAAAGAACTGCCTTCGCGTACTAAAAAACGGCGGTGTGCTGGCAATGATGCCGGAGGCCAGGCTTTCTACCGCGGGACGCTTTGAGGACATTCAACCCGGAACCTTCGCATTCTTAAAGAAGTCTGCCGTGCCCGTTTATTCTATCATGATGCGCGGCGATTATCTCGCCGACCCGAAGTGGGGCAAGGGATTCAGGCGCGGCTCGGTGATTGAGGCAGAGCTCGACATTCTCCTGACTGCGGAGGAGCTTGAAGCGCTTTCTGTGGAGGAGATCAAGGAACGCGTGCTCGAGCGTCTTTACTATGACGAGATGGCCTGGCTGAGCGAGAGACCAAAACAAAAATACCGTTCGCGCAAGATGGCAGAGGGACTTGAAAACATACTGTCTATTTGCCCAAAATGTAAATCAAAATATACAATTATCGCGAAAAAGAAGGACGTGTTCTGTGAAAAATGCGGCAAGCTTGCCTCCATTGATAACAGATACAAATTCATCGGGGATATTGAGTTTGAGAGCTTTGCGGATTGGTACGAGTGGCAGGTAGAGCAGATCCGCGAGGAGATTCTCAAGGACGACGCCTACACCCTGAGCGCGAGCGTAGAGTATCTGCTCCCCACCGATGATGGAAAGACGATGCTCAGAAGTGCGGGACGCGGAATATGCACGCTATCACGCGAGGGCCTGCGCTACGTAGGCTCCGTCGACGGCGAGGATAAGGATATACTCTTCCCGATGGCACAGATCTACCGACTGCTATTTGGTGCGGGCGAGAATTTTGAGATCTACGTTGGCAGCGTCATTAATTATTTCCGACCTGACGAAAGGCGCTCTGCCGTGGACTTTTACATTGCATCGGCCATACTATCCGATGAATATTCGGCGAAAACAACCGACATTCAGTAAAGGAAATTTTATTTATGTTGACTAAAGAAAAACAGCAGAAAGCCGAAAAGCAGGAAGGCACCTCCTCCGGCATCGGCGTAAAGTCGTTTATCACCGTTGTTATAATTCTTTCCGCAGCGTTGATACTTTGCGGTGCGCTCTCCTACGTTATTCCTCAAGGCTCCTTTGAGCGGGGTGAGGACGGAGCGATCATCGTGGGTACGTATCAGAGCGGAGAGGTGGACGGAATCGCGATATGGCGTATAATAACGGCACCGGTGCGCGTTTTTGCCTCCAAGGATGCGCTTACCGTAATTATGATAAGCCTGTTCTTGCTTATTATGAGCGGGGTCTTCAATCTTCTGGAAAAAACCGGCGGAATCAAAGTATTCATCAGCCGTATTATGCACAAAATGCGGGATAAGGACGGACCTGTCATCTGCTTTACCGTGCTTATCTTTATGCTTTTTGGCAGCTTCTTCGGAATGTTCGAGGAGCTGGTTACCCTGCTGCCCATAATCATTATGTTTATGCTTTCAATGAATATGGACACGATGACCGGACTCGGTGCCTGTCTGCTGGCGGCGTGCTTCGGCTTTTCCGCCGCAATAACCAATCCCTTCTCCGTAGGACTTGCGGCGCAGGTCGCGGGGATCGCGCCTTCGGACGGCGTTTGGCTCAGAATAGTATTCTTCGCCATTATTTACCTGACCCTCTGCATCTTCCTTATGCTCCACGTAAGGAAGATCGAGGCCGACCCCAAGCTCTCGCTGACCTATGAAAGCGACCTTGAGAAGCGGAAGCTGATCGTTGCAGAGACAACCGGACATACCGAAAACGACGATCACGTATTCAAGGTTTATCTTGTATTCTTCGCTTTCCAGGGGCTGATACTTGTGCTTATCGCCTCTGTCAGAGCGATATCGGATTATGCCATCCCCATTCTGGCGGCAAGCTTCCTTATCGGCGGAATAATTTCCGGACTGCTCGTAGCCCAAAAGCGCTCCGACGTGGCAAAGTTTATCGGACAGGGAGCTATATCTATGCTCCCCGCCATCGTGATGATCGCGCTGGCATCTTCTGTTAAGCTCGTTATGACCGAGAGCGGCATTATCGACACGATTATGAATTACGTGATCGGACTTCTTGACGGTAAGAGTCGCTTCCTGGCAATAGTTCTGATCTTCTTTCTTATTCTGTTCCTTCAGTTCTTTATTGGCTCGGCCTCGGCAAAGATCATTCTCGTTATGCCTATTGTCATGCCGATAGCAACTGCTCTGGGACTCTCCCCCGCCCTCGTCATTCTCGCCTACTGCATGGCAGACGGCTTTACCGACGTTATCCTTCCCACAAATCCCATACTCCTCGTTGCGCTTTCTATCGCGAACGTGTCCTATGGAAAATGGGTAAAATGGACCTGGAAGCTGCAGGCAACTGTCTTTGCGATTTCTATGCTGATTCTGCTGTTTGGAGTTGCGATCGGATACTAAAACATTTCAGGCAGGAAATCTATGCGCATACTTAAAGGAATTCTAAAGGGCGTTTTCATAACAACACTCGCTTTGGCAATAACGGTTGTAACGCTCAATCTGACTAAGCCTTTTATATACTCAGAATACTACTCCGTAGAAACCGAGCTTTGTGAGAATCCCGGGCTTTCCGACGGATTTGTCTGTCAGGGAATATGTATTTCCGAGGAAACCGGTGTCGTCCTTGTGAGCGGATATATGACGAACGGTGAGAGCAGTCGCGTATACGTGGTCGACCTTGACGGCGGCTCCTATTATATTTCCCTCCTAAGATACGGCGAAAGCTACGACGGCCATATGGGCGGAATAGGTCTTACCGGTGACACGGTATATCTGGCAAACGGAAGCAAGATCTTCAAGCTCTCGCTCGCGGATATTCTTGCCGCCGAGAACGGCGATTGCTTTGAGCTCGGTAAGGGCACACGGGTGAACAACAAAACCTCCTTTGCCTATGCAGACGAAAATTACGTCTACGTTGGAGAGTATCATTGCGGCTGCCTTTTCAATACGGATCATCCTTATACCACCCCGACCGGAGAAAATCACGCGATCATCACACGGTACGCTCGCGGCAATCTTGACACGCCGGACAAGATATATTCCATTCCCGATAAAGTACAGGGCGTTTGTTTTACTCCCGACGGTAAGATAATTTTCTCCACCTCCCACGGTATCGAAAGCACCGTCTATCTCGTATACGATGAAGCAGAGGCCTACGACTCCGGTCATACGCTTGACGGCACCGCCGTGTATTTTCTCGGCGAGTGCAAAAGAGAGATCAAGGGGCCTGCAATGGGGCAAGGACTTGATTATTACGAGGGTGACCTTATCACCCTCACGGAATGTGCGTCGGATAAATACGTATTTGGTAAGTTTTTCTTTGCTGACGATATCGTCAGACTAAAAATACAGTAACAGGAGCAGGATCATGGATTGGGATAAATATCTTTACGACGAGGACGAAAAGCCGCTTGACAGACTGGTTGGCGGATATAGCTGTACCGCCGTGTTCAGAAAAATCGCCTTCATCGGCGACAGTCTCTCCTCAGGTGAATTCGAAACCAGGGACGAGGAAGGTAAAAAGGGATTTCACGATCTTTTCGAGTACTCTTGGGGTCAGTATATTGCCAGAAAGAACGGCCTCACCGCTTACAATTTCTCTCGCGGCGGAATGACCGCGAAGGAATATATGGAAGGCTTTGCGGAGAAAAAGGGCTTTTGGGACAAGGATAAGGCCTGCCAGGCTTACGTTATTGCCCTCGGTGTCAACGATATTTTCAACCGAAAGTGGGACATTGGCTCGGTTGAGGACGTGGATACCTCAGATTACCGTAACAACAAGCCCACGTACATAGGCTACTATGCACAGATAGTAGCGAGATATAAGGAGATCAGCCCTGATGCAAAATTCTTCTTCGTCGCCTTCCCGAAGCACGTGAGTGAGGAACGGGAGCGCCTGTCCGCTATAGCGATAAAGGAGCTTTACCGACTTTCGGAGCTACTCGAGGATTGTTACGTTATCGACCTGCACGAATACGGTCCCGTCCGCGACGAACGCTTCGCCGCAAAATACCATCTCCACGGGCATCTGAATCCTATGGGATATATACTGGCCGCAGGGCTTATCGACTCTTATATTGATTACATAGTCAGACACAATCCCGAGAGCTTCAA
>CAZABU010000093.1:0-8319 GCA_964483225.1 uncultured Ruminococcus sp.
CAATGCTTCTGCCGTTTTTTATTTGGTTCCGCCTAAATGCGACAGCCCCTTTTCAAAGCACAAATTTCCCGTTAGGTATATCACTCTTGTGGTACGTTTTTTTGTTTTTGAGCCCAACTTACGACCCGGCGTCCACGTCGACGGTCTTGAGCTTCGTTTTGCTGCCAAATATTCGGTTCAGCGAGATTATGCACAGGCTGTGGTCAAAGCAGACCTCCATCCCTGCCTCGCGGCGCCCGAACTCCAGCCGAAGCTCACGGAAGAGCGCCCCGGCCGCCTCGTCGTTTCCGCGAGCCTTTTCTGCCAGAGCCGCCGCCAGCATCTCACAATAGTCAATATGCTGCTCAAGCAGCCTTATCGATGCGGTCTGCACGCGGTAGGCGGAATTGTAATACTTTTTGACAATGGCCCTGCCCTTTTCAAGAACGGGGCCGATCTGCGACAGCTGCTCTGCAACCTCGGGATTGTAGTAGACCGACACCTCGGGGTCGCCCATCTCGCCCTCCATATAAGCGGAAGGTATTGCCAGCGAAAGCTCCTCAAGGTAGGAAAGCACCTCGGCGGCGCCCTCGCCGAAGGCGTGAGCAAGGTAATCGTCGCGTATCTCCTCGGCGGTAAGGCTCATATCGTAGAGCGTTCTGCCGTAGGTATAGAACGCAAGTCCCGTTGGGAAGAAGGAGCGCTGGGAGCCGTCCTCGATAATTCCGTCAACACCCGCCGCCTTATAGGCTCTGACGTCCTCGTTTATCACCTTGGAAATATTCAGCATTGCGGGGTCGAAATACTGATGAGTCCAGAAATGGTATTCATAAGAGAGATTCGAGCCGTGCCACATCCGCTTCCACTCGTCAAAGTAGGCAAAGCTCTCGGCAAGTCCCTTCGGTAGCACGTTTTTATTTCTTTTATAGGGTACAAGCTCAAAGCCACCGCCGCCAAGCTCCGCAGATTTGGTATAGCTTCTTGATATGGGTGCCAGCAGGCAGGTAAACCGCGCCTGATTCTCAAGCCTCTCACAAAGAGGCGCCCAAACGGTGTCCACGTAGGAAATGAACACGATGCGCGTATCAAGGCCGCGGCGCGTCAGCTCGCGGTCCAGCTCGTTCAGCATTATCACGTAGTAGTCCGAGGGGGTCTTTTTCCTGCATTCCTCGCACTCGCAATGGGCGTTGAAGCCGTCGCCAAGCCAGACGTGGAGAAAGTCAGAGTAGTGATTCTCGGCGTAATCGGCGATATAGTTCACCGTAAGCCTGCGCGCCTCGGCGTTCGACATACAAATATTGGTAAAGTTCGGGGTATTATTAAAGAGCCTGCGCTTCCCGTCCAGCATTGCAAGATACTTCCGCGACTCATCGGGAACGCGGAGCTCGTTATCGCCGTGCCACTTACGGAGCGAGGAATCTATACCGATAGCATCGACCACGAAACCGTGGCCAATATCGTGAAATTGTAAACCACGCTTTGCAATTTCCGCCTCGCAAGCCCGTTTCCACTGCAAAATCTGCATATCGGTGACAGGCTCCGGAGGACGGTTTTCCTCATTCTCCATGTGGGAGTAATATCTGGTGTAATAGGAGGTGGGAATACGGAACTCCAGCATAAAGACGTTCATTCCCAGCTTCGGCGCGAGCTCTATTGCGTCCATCATACAGCGCTGGCTCTCCGCGCCCTCATTGCACCAGCCCCGGAAGCGGCAGGAGGGCCTGTGCCTATACTTCACGGGGACGGTATCTCTCACCGGAATAAACTCGCCGTCCACTCCGGGGAAGAGCCATCTGCAGCCGTTCCTGCGCAGATATTCGTAGACCGCCAAAAGGACGGAGCGGGGGTTGTCGCCGGATATTATGCCACCGTCAGCGCGGCAGTCGATATAGATGATATCGTCGAGCTCGGGCACCTCGGCATCGGACGCGTCAAGGCCGAAATCCTGCATCAGTCCGAGCAAAAAGCCGTCGGTGGCGTCGGGGGCGTAGGAGATGCGCACGTCACCTGCCTCGGGCATCATCATACGCAGATACTTTTTCAGCTCCTCTGCGGCAAAATCCACCACGGGGTCAGCGGTGATCTTGTTGATATAAAGCATAGAAAGCTCCTCCAAAACCTTATTTGCCCCCATAATATCACAGGAACGAAAAAAAGGCAATAGCTTCGGCGAAAAAACATCGGCGAAAAAGCCGCCCTTTTCCTATATTTGTAAAAAAATTATAAAATTCTCTAAAACCCCTTGCAATTTGAAAAGGTTTATGCTAAAATATCGGTATGCAAATATGCTCGCGTGCTTTTTCGCGAGAAAGAAAGGCGAAAGAAATGGAAATTCTCGAATACGTACTTCTCGGTATTCTTCTTCTCTCCGCGGTGTTTATCATCGTTGCGGTAGTGCTTCAGAAGAGCAACGAGGACGGTCTCTCCGGCAGTATCGCAGGCGGAGCTGAGACCTTCTACGGCAAGGATAAGTCGGCTCGCACAGACAGAGCTCTTTATAAGTGGACCCTGATCGCGGCTATCGTTTTTGCCGTTGCAGTGTTGGTGGTATTCGTTATTCAGCCCGATTACACCTCAAGCTACACTCTTGAGGACTGGAAGAACGAGTATCTTAACAACTACTCCTACCTTTTCCCCACGGAATAAAGAGTTAAACCGCTCACGCTTTCCTTTGCGTGGGCGGTTCTCTTTTTGTCGCATTTTTCACTTCCTGCCTATAATCCGGCACGTGGACAGGAATATTATATATAAAGTACAAAAGAACAATCAAGAAAAGGAATATGAAAAGAACTAAAAAGGATTTTACCAAATTTACCAAGCGCAACGTGCACAAGCGCCGCGGCAAGGATGCGGCGAGGCGCGAGCTTTTGCGTGCGGCGGCAGAAACCGGAACCGATATCTCCGGCGTCAAGCTCCGCGACAGCCTTGACCGTGGCAGAGGCGGCAGGCAGGGCAGCTCACCCCGTAAGGACGAGGTGAAGGAGAGGGGCATATTCTCATCCTCAAGGAGCGGCTTCGGCTTCGTTGCTCTCGAGAGCGGCGGCGCAGATATTTTTATCCCTGCGGACAGGCTTGGCGGCGCCCTTGACGGCGACTTTGTCGAGGTGGTCTACCACAGCTATGAAAATCGCTTCGGCGAAGCAAGGACCGAGGGGCGAGTAACGAAAATACTCCAGGTTGGCCGAAGGACGGTCATCGGTACTCTGTCCGAGGAATGGGCAAGACACGGCAAGCGCAGCTATCGGTACGCCGTGCTTATCCCCGACGATCCTCGCGTCGGTATTCGTCCGACGGTAAGGGATACCGAGGGCGCAAAATTCGGCGACAAGGTGGAGGCTGAGCTCCTTCGTGACGGCTCGCCCACGCCGGAATGCCGCGTTCTGCGTATATTCGGCGACACCGAAAGCCGTGAGGCGAACTACGAGGCCATTCTTGCCGACTGCGAGATAGTCACCGAGTTTACACCCGAGGAGCTGGCCGAGGCCAAAAGAGTTGCGGCGGAGCCCCTTTGCCGTGACGGACGGGTGGACCGCACCGACGAGATCATCTTCACTATTGACGGCGCGGTGGCGAAGGACCTGGACGACGCCATCTCCCTGCGCAAGCTCCCCGGCGGAAAATGGCGGCTGGGCGTTCATATCGCCGACGTGTCCCATTACGTCAGAGAGCGCAGTGCCCTCGAGCGATGCGCTATGTCCCGAGGCACCAGCGTATATTTCACCGACAAGGTGGTGCCGATGCTGCCGCCAGTGCTGTCAAACGGCGTCTGCTCGCTGAATGCGGGCGAGGAAAAATACGCCCTGTCGGCAATCATAGATATCGACTCCGAGGGCAATCTTCTGAAAACCACTCTCGAGGAGAGCGTCATCGTCAGCCGTGTGCGCGGAGTTTATTCCGAGGTAAACCGCCTCCTTGACGGAGAGGCCGACGACGACCTTAGGAAAAAGTACCGCGCGGCGCTCCCCACCCTTGAAAAAATGCGGGAGCTGTACGAGCTTCTCGAGAAAAAGAGCCGCGGGCGCGGCAGCGTGGACTTTGAAGGCGCGGAGGCTGTCATAATCCTCGGCGAGGACGGCCTGCCCACCGATATTGTCAGAGCCGAGCGCGGCGTATCGGAAAAAATGATTGAGCAATTTATGCTTGCGGCCAACGAGGGTGTGGCAACGCTCCTGCACGGTCGGCAGATACCCTGCGTTTACAGAATACACGAGCCGCCGCCCCCCGATAAGCTTGAGGAGTTCGTGAATTACGCCCACTCCCTGGGCTTTGACACGGGAATAATCACAAAGCGGGAGGTCAGCGCCGAGAGCTTTTCCCGTCTGCTTGCCGTCGCGGCCGAGCGCGGACTTCTGGCACCGGTGTCCTACACTATGCTCCGCTCTATGTCCAAGGCAAAATATTCCGAGCAGCGCAGCCCTCACTTCGGCCTCGCTCTCGACACCTACTGTCACTTCACCTCGCCTATAAGGCGACTCTCCGACCTTGCGACTCACAGGATAATCAAGCGTGCCCTGCTTGGCGACAAGCGCCCGGAGAATTACGCCGGCTTTGCAAGAAGGGCGGCCGCCGCGGCAACCGAGGGCGAGCTTCGCGCCATTTCCGCAGAGCGCAGAATAGAAAATCTCTACAAGGTGCTTTATATGCTCCCCCACGTTGGCGAGTGCTTCGACGCGCATATCAGCTCGGTGACACCCTTCGGCCTCTTCTGCGAGCTGGAAAATACCTGCGAGGGGCTCGTCCCCATAAGCGAGCTGCCCGGCGTTTTCATTTTTGATGAAAAAACGCTGACTCTGCGCTCGGCCGCACGCACCTACCGGCTGGCCGAGGCGGTGAGAGTCTGTCTTGAGGAGGCGGATATCGTCAGAGGCAAGCTGCGCTTCTCCATCGCGGAGGAGGAATAACCGTAAAAACACGGCAGAGAAAGGAGCCACTATGAAAAAGGAAATAAAAATATTTACTGCGGCATCGCTTCTGTCCGTCATTTTACTGATGGTGGCGGGGGCGCTCGACGGAGCTCTCTCCACCGCCGTTTACTGTCTGGCCTTTCTGGCACCGACGGGGCTTGGACTGGTTTTCCAAAAGAAGCTGTCCGGAGACGAGGAGCCTTCGACGGGGCTTTATCTTGTGCCTAAGCGGGAAAAGCTCGCCCTCGTGCTCCCCTGCATAGCACCTACGATAGCCCTGGTGCTGACCCTCTCCTTCCTTACCTCTCTGATAATCACCGCCACCACCGGCGCCGTTGACAACGTGGATGTGGGCGATGACTTTTTCGTGGCTCTTCTGCTTCACGCTCTGCTCCCCGCGCTGTTTGAGGAGGCGCTGTTCCGCTATCTTCCCCTACGACTCTTTGGCGAGCGCGCACCGAGGGTCGCCGTGGTCATCTCCGCGGCCTTCTTCGCCCTTGCCCACGTGAGCCTGTTCCGGATTCCCTACGCCTTCGTTGCCGGCGCGATATTTATGGTGATCGACCTTGTCTGCGAGAGTCCCCTGCCCTCGGCGGCGATACATTTTGCAAACAACCTGCTATCCCTGCTCTGGATATTCTTCGGGGACAGCCGCGGCTTCCTTATCGGCTTCCTTGTCGCTCTGTCGGCGGCAGTGCTGATATCTCTTATCTTCATCCTAAGATGGCGCCGCGACTACGCCGAGGCGATAAGGGGCGCGCTCAGAAAGGGCGAGAGCTGGTCTGCGGATATGACGCCTATGCTCTACGCCGTTCCTACTCTGATGCTGGCAATAACCGATTTAATGTAAATGTTTCTTTACAAAAACGCCTGAGAGGACACACATATGGACAACACCGTATTCGATAATATCAAGGAGGCCGACGAGCACTTTATGCGTAGGGCGATGGAGCTGGCGAAGACCGCGGCAGAGGTGGACGAGGTACCCGTTGGCGCCGTTGCCGTGAAGGACGGCCGCATCATAGCCGAGGCCTACAACACCCGTGAGTCGGACAAATGCGCCACCCATCACGCCGAGGTGCTGGCAATTGAGGGTGCCTGCCGCGCTCTTGGCGGCTGGAGGCTGCCGGGAGTTACCCTTTACGTCACCATGGAGCCCTGCGCTATGTGCGCCGGCGCTATAATAAACGCAAGGGTGCCGAGGGTGGTTTTCGGCGCGCCCGATCTGCGCTTCGGCGCTTTTGGGTCGCTCATCGACCTTGCCGCCGTGCCCTTGAATCACACCCCGGAGGTGGTTGGCGGAGTCCTTGGCGAGGAGTGCGCCGCAATGCTCACCGCATATTTTAAGAAAAAGCGAAAGCCCGCTACGCCGTAAAATCTCAACGCAATATAGCGAAAAATACGCTGCTTCAAGCCGCCGCTTATGCCCGAGTAGCCGTTACACGTGTATATAATAACCCCGAACGCTTGACAAAGCAGACAAAGTGTGCTAAAATGTCAGTGTTTGGGGTTATTTACCAAACGACAATTTATTTCACAGACTCCCTACATACGCCGACGCCGTGGCACTTCCCGACATCCCCCGATCCTGGCGGGCTGCCCGCGCCGAAAACGGTGAGAGGAGCTGAGAAGCTAAAAAAGAAAGGAACGTAAAGCTATGAAAGTAAGAGTTTTACACGAGAAAAGAGAGTACCTCAACATCCGTGAGATGATTGAGGACGTGGGCGAGAGATTCAAGGGCAGCGTTGCCTACCGCTACCGCAACAATCCCCACGACAAGGAGGCCGTAAAGGTCACCTACGACGAGATGCGCGATCACGTGCGCGCCCTTGCTACCGAGATGATCGCCCGCGGTCTTCAGGGAAAGAAGATCTGCGTCATCGGAAAGCACACCTACCCCCTCATTCAGTCCTATTACGCCACCTTCTGCATCGGAAGCGTGTGGGTTCCCCTGGACAGAGATTGGGCTAAGGAGGACCTTCTCGACACCGTAAGATCCGGCGAGTGCGACTATCTTATGTGCGACGTCGACATCAGAGAAAAGGGCGAGTTCATCACCTCCGAGCTTGGCATGCCCGCTCCTCTCTACCTTAACGGTGACGGCGAGGACGGCCTGCTTGCATGGCGCGAGGCAGGTGCCGCAAAGTTTGCCGAGGACAGCTCCGCATACTACAATGCACCCATTGACCCCGATGCGCTGGCAGAGCTGGTGTTCACCTCGGGCACCACCGGACAGGGCAAGGGCGTTATGCTCTCCCAGAGAAACTTTATGTCCGACCTTGCCGACGTTATCCCCTTCATTGAGTTCTCCAACAAGTGCATCAACGTCCTTCCCCCTCATCACACCTACGGCTCCAGCGTTTCTATCTACGGACAGAACAGCATCGGCTGTGACGTTTACATCTCCTCGGGTGTAAAGTACATTCTCAAGGAGCTCCAGGAGCACAAGCCCGGTCACCTCGTTGCAGTACCTCTGTACGTCGAGACCTTCTACCGCAGAATACTCAAGGGCATTGACGCCAAGGGCAAATTCGCCGCGGGCTTTGTCAAGCTCCTGATAAAGGTGAACCGCGCCTTCCATAAAATTGGACTCAAGCCCTTCGACGGCTTCTTTAAGAAGAAGATCCTTGCAAGCTTCGGCGGCGAGCTGAATATGATCATCTCCGGCGGCGCTCCCCTCAACCAGGAGATGGCAGAGCTCTTCGACGGTATCGGCGTCAAGGTTCTCAACGGCTATGGCATCACCGAGTGCGCACCTATCCTTGCCGTAAACCACAACTACTATATCGTACCTAAGAGCGTTGGCCCCGTTCTGCCCATCGTTGACTGCAGAATTGCAGATGCGGACGACACCGGCGAGGGCGAGATCCAGGTCAAGGGTCCCAACGTAATGCTTGGCTACTACAAGAACGATGAGGCTAACGCAGAGGCCTTCACCGAGGACGGCTACTTCCGCACCGGCGACGCCGGAAGAATGGAGGTCAGACCCGACGGCACCAGGATCCTCTACATCACCGGCCGCTTCAAGAACATCATCATTCTCTCCAACGGCAAGAACGTTTACCCCGAGGAGATCGAGGACGCCCTCAGCGCGACTCCCGGCCTTGTGGACATCGTAGTTTACGAGGGTAAGTCCCGCCGCGGTATCGCCTTCAACACCATCGTTGCCGAGATCTATCCCGACAAGACCTTCCTTGAGGAAAAGGGCATCACCGATCCCAAGAAGTATTTTGAGAAGTTCGTCAACGAGTACAACAAGACCGCCGTCCCCTACAAGAAGGTCGGCCTTGTAAAGGTCAGAGAAGAGGAGTTCCCCAAGAACACCCTCAGAAAGATCCTGCGCAGAAAGATGGATATGACCATCGACTAAGATAAAATAATAAGGGGCTGCTTCATTTAGGCATAACCGACAAAAAACACGATCTCGGCACGTTGA
>CAZABU010000094.1:0-8314 GCA_964483225.1 uncultured Ruminococcus sp.
CGAAAGTCGGCTCCATTATTATACTAAATCCTTCCCCCTTTGTCAAGTACTTTTTTTAATTTTTTTAGAAAATTTATTCTTTTTCACATTTTAGACTAAAACCGCGAAAAAAAGTCGCGTCGCCTATTGCTTTTTTCACAAATGGGTGATAAAATAGATAATAATTTAAGGTAGAGGAGTTTTGTATTATGTATCATGGGCACGTATATAATAAGGAAGGAAAGCCGATCTGCGGCGTCAGGGTGAGCGACGGGCTGAATATATCCCTGACCGATGCCGACGGCGCCTACGAGCTTCCGGGCTGGGAAAGAGCCAATCTAATCTCGGTTAATCTGCTCACGCGCTCACATAACGATTGGTACAAAATGATAGAAGCCGGCATTTTCGACTACGACTTTTACGTAACGCCATATGAAAAGGAAGGTGGATCGTCCTTCCTGCATATCAGCGACACCGAGATATTCGCAAACGGTGCAAAGGGCGAGGACTGGCTTGGATTTGTCCACGCATGCATTGAAGAACAGCACCCCGACTTTCTTATACATACCGGAGATATTTGCAGCAAGCCGGGGCTCGAGGAGCATTACAAGCTTTTGAATTCCGACAATAGCGCAGTTCCCGTCAGATACACTCTCGGTAACCACGACTACGTCGCGGAAAATTACGGCGAATACACCTACGAAAAATATTACGGGCCACTTTGGTACTCCTTTGATTTGGGAAACGTGCATTACGTGATACTCCCCATTACAAGCGGGCAGACTCCCGGACTTTACGAAAAAGGGGATCGCGCAAAATGGCTACGCGAGGATCTGAAATATATGAAGCCAGGTCAAAGGCTCGGCGTTTTTTGCCACACGCACGCTGATATTGAGGAAGCCAGCTATTCCGTGAAGGGTGATGACTTTATTTTAGACCTTCGCGAGTTTGATATCCTTCTCTGGACATTCGGTCATTTCCACATAAATTACGTAAACGAGGACGATGGTCGGTACAGCATATGCACTGCTCGTCCCGACTGTGGCGGCATCGACGGTTCGCTTGCGGGCTGCAGAATCGTGAGAATTGAAGATAGCGGAAAGTTAAGCACCGATATCATTTATCATGAAAAACCGACTCTCGGAAAATGCGAAACGCGGCGGGTGGAAATGGCGGGAAATATTTGCTTTACGGCGCCTATATATGCCGACGGCGGCATATTTACCGCAAGCTTCATGGACGGATATCCAAAGGACTGCTATATTCGTAAGAGCTCCTGTGACGGACTAACACTTTGGGAATACAAGACCGTGGGGTCTGTAAAATGGAATATGACCTACCTTGACGGAAGGCTTTACGCTGTTGACACCGCCGGAAACGTATACTGTCTCGACGGCGCTTGCGGTATGGAAATTTTCAAAACTTCCCTTCTCTCAAGCGATGCCAGATACTTCTCCGGGGGAGTGTCCACCGACGGAGCGCGTATTTTCGTTACTGCTATGTACCGTATGTATATCATTGATGCGAAAGACGGGCACGTTATTGCTACCAAGGACACCAAAAAGATTGCGGCGGCCGGTACTGTTTCCCCTTACGTTCATGAAAATATGCTCATTTGGGGAAAGCACTGGCTGGGCATACATGCTTACGACAAGGATACTCTTGAGGAAATCTGGTTCAGCGACGCCGTCAAGGACTCGGTTGCAAAATCAATCGTTCATAACGGTTATATCATAGCGCCGACTAGATACCGCGTGGTAAAGCTCTCTCTTTCCGGAGAGGTCGTTACTCAAAGCGGAGATTACGGCGAATGCACCTTTGATACTTATTCAGAGCCTATCGTGCACGACGGCAAGCTTTACGTGCCGACAACCCATGCAGGCGTTATCCTATTTGATGCGGAAACGCTCTGCGAGCTGCATCGCTTTGAATGCGGAGCCGGCGCTCTCGGTGCTTGTCCGTATACTAAGGTGGGCGAGCGGACGACCCTCGGCAAGCCTGTAATCATCGGCGACGAGCTTATATTCTGCGGCGTGGACGGATACGTGTATTTCTACAATATAAATACATATACGCTCGTGCGCAAGATTTCGGTAGGACACCCAATTCTCAGCGGTCCTTGCGTTATTCCGGGCGGTCTTGCAGTTGTGGATTTCCACGGCGGAATCAGCTTTATCGACCTATGATATAAGAATTGAAAAATTCCAAATTTTGTTTATAATATTTCATCGAATCCGAGGTACAATAATTACAGAGTCAAAGGAAAGAGCCCGCGAGGGCGCTGACCTTTCGGGCTCGATGATATAGATTATAAAAAAACAGGAGATTCAATTCTTATGGCTAAAAACAGCGAAGCAAAGGCTGCTCTTAACAACTTCAAGATGCAGGCTGCAAACGAGGTTGGCGTAACCCTTAAGCAGGGCTACAACGGCGATATTACCGCAAAGCAGGCCGGTAGCATCGGCGGTCAGATGGTTAAGAAGATGGTAGAGTCTTACGAGAACTCTATGAAGACTAACGGCTAATTCTGACAAGAAGCTTTCCTTTCCGTTTTCCAAAAGAATGCGCAGATCAAGGTCTCTGTGAGTGAGGCCTGATAAGCGGAGACCGCCCGGCGAATCGGGCGGTCTTTTTTGTTCCTTGCTATATAAATAAAAACAAAATTGCTGCCAGTGCGGCGGTAAATACCGTGCTGAAGAAATTGACGGTATTATTGGTGATAATTCCGAGTCCGCTGATGCGCTTCGCGTCCACACCGCAATGTGTGGGAGCCTCAACGGTTTTGTTACATACCGCGCACTTATATTTGGCCTGGACGAGGGAGCCGAGCAGGCTGTCAAAGATACACCCAATAAAGGCTACGGCAGTTACAAGGAGCGCCTCGATATAGCTTATCTCGCCAAAGGCAAAAGCGACCAGAGCGACTATATGAGCGGCAACCGCCGCGGAGGCCGTGCCAATAAGCGACATTCCGCCGGAAAGTCCGTTTTCACATTTTTTGAAACGGAATACATCATAAACCCGCTTTGCACCTGCGCCGATTCCCGACGCCGCCGTGTCTGCGAAGGCTTCGGCTATGGTCGCTACGAAGGCCAGGAGAAAAATGCGGTTTTCAAAATTGAGATACAGCGCGGCCGTTACCATAGCGGCAAAGCCGTTTGAAAATACCTGAATTACGTCACGGCATTCATGCTTTTTCTTCCCTGCGCTATCACGCTTCAAGAGGGATTTTATCCTATCGGTAAGAACCCCGCCGCCAAGGAATACAAGAAGCAGGACGAAGCCGAAATTGCCAAAGGCAACGGACACGGAAACGTCGAGCAAAAGCGCACCGACGATACCGCCAAGGGACAGGGCGTTTTTCTTATACGCGACTGCAACGACCAGGGGCGTCAGAATAACGGGAACGATATAATCAACGACGCGACCGTTATATATAAACGCATAGGAAAGTATCGCCGAGCCGAGTGTAACCGCCAGGTTATCGAGCCCATCACCGATAAACAACTCAAGCTCGCAGGCGAACACCGCAATCAAAAGACAGTGCCACCAGCGTAAGGGCAATCCGAACAGCTCCCCAAAAGCAAAGGCCACGGCAAAGGAAACGAGGAAGCAGGCGAGGGTGCCGTAGAGGGATTTTTCACCGTAGATCTTGGGGTTACATTTCCTTATAAGCTGACCCGCGATACCCGCCAGACCGTCGCCGAGGGAGGTACAAAATACACCGATTCCAAAGGGGAGAGTCATCTTTGGCACGAACAAGCATATCAACGCCATAACAGACATGGCAACGCCGTAATAGACCGTGCCGGGGGCGTTCTTCCCTTCCGAGGCGATCATCGGCATCAGCTCCTTGAAGTAGGTTACGGCAAGGAGGGCGGTGAAGGCGAGGCACACCGCAAGAAAATGTATGGAGCCGGCGCCCATAAAGTGATAAAGTATGACCCACTCGAAGCCCACCAGAATGTGAACGAGCTTCCGTGTGTATTTTTTCGGCATACCGAGCTTGTAGGCGACGAGCGCCAGCCCAAGGCAAAGGAAGCCGTAAAGAATGCTGAAAAGATATCCTTTTATTATCATAATACGCTCACACAAATTTTTTCACATATATTATACCGCCGCACAGAAAAAAAGTCAAGGCGGGAAAGAAAAATCCGCCCTGCTCGGGCGGATTTTCTATCAGCTTACGCTTCTTCTGTCTCGGTATTCTTGTGAGAACCTTCCTCGTCGGACTCGAGAACGGCATTTTCCTTGCCGGGAATGACTATACCGCGAGTCATTGCTCTGACGTTTTCTTCCCTCTTCTTTTCGATGATCCTCTGCTTTGCGGCGGCGGAAGTAACGAGATCGCTCTTGATATCGTCGCTAACTGTGCCGTCTGCAAGGGTGAGGAACTTCTCGAAAACGTCGGGATAAACGAAGGTCTTCTTCGCCGTGCCGAACTGGACGGTGAAATACTGACCGTTTGTGGATATTATAGTACCCGCTCCGAATGCAGAATGCATTACCTGAATATTCTCTGAAACCATATTACCCTCCGATGTTTTATTGTTCCGTAAAGCGTGGGCCTTATACTTATAATACTCGGCCGGCTTCCTTTTGTTGACTATACAGCGGCGATAATTATAGCAGATATTTGTGTCTAAAGTATGAACAAACTGATTGTTTTTATAATTATTTTCGTAAATATATTTTTTTCTATCAAAAGGACGATTTTGAAGTGTATTTTTTGGGTTGACTTTTGCAGATGTGGGTGGTATAATTTAGTTAATATTCACTTGTGCACTTATTTAATTTAGGAGAGAAAAGATGAACGACGAGTTCGAAAATCAGGCACAAAACGATCGCTACACCGTGGATTCCGGTGTAACCAAAGACAACTTGGTGGCGAATGATTCGACAAAAATCAAGAAAAGTAATATATCCATAAAGATATGGGGAATATTCTTAAGCCTCACGATCCTCTTTAGCATCGGTTCAGGCATACTTTTTAACGTCATAATCAATAATGCCAACGGGCAGATAGCGCAAGGACCCCAAGGTGAAAAGGGTGACATTGGTGCCACCGGACCTCAAGGTGAGAAGGGTGACATTGGTGCCACCGGACCTCAAGGTGAGAAGGGCGCAGACGGTGACACCCCTACCATCGAAATCAGCGAGGATGGCTACTGGATTTTAAACGGTGTGAAAACAAATTATAAAGCCGTCGGCACCGACGGTAAAGACGGCGTGGATGGTGCAAAGGGTGATAACGGCGATACCATCAAGGAAATCACCTTCGACGATCAGGGTAGACTCGTTATCACACTTACCGACGGTACGGTACTTGCTCCCATTGAAATGCCCGACAATATACAGAATGGCGGCAGTAGTACCCCTGATAGCGGTGACAATACTCCTGATAGTGGTGACGATACTCCCGACATCCCCAGTCATACACATAGTTTTGTGGAAAAAGATACCGATATATCCTATCTCGCCACGGAAGCGAACTGCACGAACAGCGCAACATACTATTATTCATGCTCCTGCGGAGATATGAACGATCAGACTTTCACCGACGGCGAACCAAACGGTCGTCACTCGCCTGCTTTGGATGGATATTGTATTTTCTGCAGCCAACCGGTAAACTCTACTGACGGTATCATTTATGACCTGTCCGGTGACGGCAGCTACGCTGAGGTTATAGGTTATAACGGTACCTCTCCCCATGTTATTATCGCAAGCACATACGAGGGTAAACCTGTAAAAAGCATCTACGACGAAGCATTCTACGATAATGACAATATAACCAGCGTGACTATTCCCGACAGTATCACAAGTATTGGTATGGATGCGTTCTATAATTGCAACAGCCTCACCGGCGTGTATATTACCGACTTGGCTGCTTGGTGCGAAATTTCGTTTGATTTCTATTACGACGAATCTTACAGATCCAATCCGCTGTACTATGCAAAGAATCTTTATATCAACAACGAGTTGGTTACCGACCTTTTTATTCCCGACGGCGTAACGAGCATTAGTGGTTATGCGTTCCATGGTTGTTCCAGCCTCACAAGCGTGACTATCCCCGATAGCGTCACAAGTATTGGTAATTATGCGTTCCAGTCTTGCAACAGCCTCACAAGCGTGACTATTCCCGATAGCGTCACGAGTATTGGTGATTGTGCGTTCCGTGGTTGTTCCAGCCTCACAAGTGTGACTATCGGAAACGGCGTAACGAATATTGGATATGATGCATTCTATGGTTGCAATTCCGCCCTGTATACCGAATATGAGTACGGCAGATACGTAGGTGACGAAGACAATCCCTACGCACTGCTATATGAATTAACCAATAAAAACTTCTCCACCTACAAAATACACGAACAGACGAGGATCATCGGATACGGTGTATTCGGTGGATGCGAAAGACTGGCTACTATAACCATCCCCAATAGCGTCACGAGTATTGGTGATTGTGCGTTCCGTGGTTGTTCCAGCCTCACAAGCGTGACTATCCCCGATAGTGTAACGAGTATTGGTGATGGAGCGTTCGAGTATTGCAACATCCTTAAATACAACGAATATGATAATGCCTATTATCTCGGAAACAGCGACAACCCTTATATTGTATTGGTTGGCGCAAAAACAACATCAATAACTTCTGTAATGATTCATAGCAACACTAAATTTATTTTTTCTGATGCGTTCAGTTATTGCACCAGCCTCACCAGCGTGACTATCCCCGATAGCGTTACCTCTATCGGTGACTGTGCGTTCTACGAGTGTTACAACCTTACAGGCGTAACTATCGGCAACGGCGTAACGAGCATTGGCGGTTGGGCGTTCACGAATTGTTACGACCTTATAAGCGTGACTATCCCAGATAGCGTCACGATCATTGGGCGTTATGCGTTCTCTAATTGCGAAAGCCTTACGAGCGTATTCTACGAAGGTGCGGCTGACGAGTGGAATGAAATCGCAATTGATCATTACTACAATGACTTTTCAGACGCCGCTCTATACTATTACAGTGAGACCAAGCCCACGGAGGAAGGTAACTTCTGGCATTACGTGGACGGGGTTCCTACGGTTTGGGGCGAGGAGTGATAAAGCTCTCGCCACGACTGGGTCACCTTCGTGGAAAACGAATAAATAGCTCAATATCAAAGACCGATGAGGTGAAAAAGTGATTTTGTACCCACCTCATCAGTCCCCCTAAAGCCCAGCTTTCGGCTGACAGCTTCCCCTCAAGGGGAAGCCTAGGGGGATTTTCCACCAAGACGGGCAAAAATTTACCGGCGAGATGCGCTTTTGCATCTCGCCGTGTTTGTTTTGTTATAGTTTTAACTTGCTCTTTAGTGTAGTAACGGAAGAAACGAGCATTCTCCGAAGCGTAATTATAGTACCTTGCAGCACTGAAAACTCTTCTTCTGATACATCACCGATGTCTCTTAAGAGTTCAAGCCAATATTCGTTTTCATTACATTCTTTTAGAGCAATTTCAAATTTAGAAATAAGATCTTTTGTCCCCTGCGCATAACGCGCTTCGTGAATATTCGCACCCACGGATGTACCTGAACGCAACAACTGATTTACGAGATCGTATTCAACACGGTTCTCCCTGAGTTTACGACATAAACAAACGATATCACGGGCATATTTTTTTGATTTATCTCTTAAAACGCTATCAGACATTTTAACTCCTAATTAATTTGTGATGAGTTTGTCTTACGCCAAACACGATAAGTGGCTTCGCCACATTATGAGCTTGCTACGCAAGCGTTATGATATGATTGCTTATGTTTTTTAACGCGACAAAGTCGCTCATAACGGCGCAAAGCGCACAATAATGATGCGCAGCATCTCATAGCTTGCCGAAGGCAATCATAACTGATGGTTTCGATTTTAAATCGAAACCATCGACTCGTCCCAAATGTCGGGAGCCTCGAAGCCGAGAAGATTGACAGTGGTTGCGGCGACGTTAGAAAGGCCGAAGTCTGCTCTGCCCTGCTTTACGGTGTAGCTATCCTTATAGAAGTTATCGTAAACGATGAAGGGAACGAGGTTGAGGGTGTGAGAGGTCTTTGCCTTGAAGGAGCCGTCCTTGCCAGCCTTGGGAGCACCGGTCTTCTTATCGACCTCGTACATCTCGTCGGCGTTTCCGTGGTCGGCGGTGATAAGCGCTACGCCCTGAAGCTCGTCAACAACCTTCAGAAGTCTTGCAAGCTGGAGGTCGAGAGCTTCCATAGAGCACTCGGTAGCGAGGAAGGAGCCGGTGTGGCCGACCATATCGCCGTTGGGGAAATTAACGCGGAGGTACTTATACTCGCCGCTGCGGAGGCACTCGATA
>CAZABU010000095.1:0-7852 GCA_964483225.1 uncultured Ruminococcus sp.
GAACTACCCCCCGCCAGCTCACCGACCTTATCGGCTCGCTCTGCGACCTCACCTCCGGCTCGGGCGACAAGGGAACACCCATCGTCTATATTCAAGGGTATTTCGATAACTACACCACAGAATAACGGCATACTCCGCACAGCTGCTTCGCGCGCTGTGCGGGTTTTGCTACAAAAGCATTCAAAAAAGAAAGGAGTTTGCCATGAAGATAATCGTCGTCGGATGCGGCAGAATAGGCGAGGCGCTCGTCGCCAGACTAAACGAGGAATCTCACGACATCACCGTGGTTGACGAGGACCCCGTAAAGGTCAAGGCGGTAGCCAACAAATACGACGCTATGGGGGTCGTTGGCAACGGTGCTACGCGCGAGGTACAGCGCGAGGCCGGTGTCGACCGTGCGGAGCTGCTGATAGCCGTCACCGGTTCCGATGAAATAAACCTGCTCTGCTGCCTTATGGCAAAAAAACGGGGCAACTGCCGTACCATCGCCAGAGTCAAGAGTCCCGAATATTTCTCCGACGCGCCTTACTTAAAGGACGAGCTCGGACTTGAAATGGTCATCAACCCGGAATTTGCCACCGCGAGTGAGATCGCCAGAGTACTTAATTTCCCCTCGGCAATCAACATCGAAACCTTTGCCAAGGGACGTGTGGAGCTTTTGAAGTTCAAGCTTCCCGAGGGCTGTACAATTGCGGGAATGTCTGTGCGTGAGGTCGTGACAAAGCTGCGTGTGAACGTGCTGTTCTGCACCGTTGAGCGCGGCGACGACGCTTTTATCGCAAACGGCGAGTTCGTGTTCGCCGAGAAGGACGTCATATCCATAATAGCCGCACCGAGAAGCGCGATCGCCTTCTTTAAGAAGATCAATTTCAACATTCAGCCCGTCAAAAACGTGCTGATGCTGGGCGGAGACGAGCTTACTCACTATCTTTGCGATATGCTCAAGCGATCCGGTATGTCAATAAAGATCATCGAGAAGGATCCCGAGCGAGCGAACGAGCTTGCAGAGGAATTCGACTACGCTACTATAATAAATGCCAACCCCTCCGAGGAGGATACCCTCAGAGAGGAGGGACTTGAATCTGCCGGCGCCGTCGTGGCTCTCACCAAGTTCGATGAGGAAAACATTCTCCTGTCCCTCTTTGCAAAGAGAGAGGGCTCCGGCAAGGTGGTCACCAAGATCAATCATACGGAATACGACCGCATTATAAATCAGCTCGAGCTCGATACTACGGTATACCCCACCAACATCGTGGCAGATACCATCGCGCGTTACGTGCGTACCACCAAGAACACTCGCGGAAACGATATGCAGAACCTGTATAACGTTATAAAGAACAAGGTAGTTGCCGCAGAATTTAAGGTTTCCGAGAGCTCCCCCCTCATCGGCAAGCCCCTCTCCGAGCTGAGCCTCAAGCGAGACGTGCTGATAGCGGCGATCCTGAGAGATAAATCTATGATAATCCCCCGAGGCAGCGATATGTTCTTAGCCGGCGATTCGGTAATTATCGCCACGAAGCTTCTCGGAATACAGGACCTGTCGGATATCATAAAAAAATAATTTATCGGAGTTTTCTGGTATATGAATTACAATATGATAAGATATACCCTCGGCTGGCTTCTGCTTTTTGAGGGAATGTTCCTCGCGGTTCCGCTTATAACGGCGATCGCGTACTGGGAGTCTGCGTTTTTCGCCTTTCTCGGTACGATTGCAATATGCGTAGGTCTTGGACTGCTGCTGACGTATAAGCGCCCGAAGAACACCACGATTTACGCTCGCGAGGGCTTTATAATCGTTTCTCTGTGCTGGATAGTTCTCAGTCTTTTCGGCGCCCTGCCCTTTATGTTTACGGGTGCAACGAGAAACTTTGCAGACGCATTCTTCGAGACGGTATCCGGCTTTACAACCACCGGTGCCTCGATCTTTACAGAGGTGGAATCACTACCGAAATCCATAATTATGTGGAGAAGCTTCACCCATTGGGTCGGAGGTATGGGAGTGCTGGTGTTTATAATGGCCTTTCTTCCCCTTGGCGGCGGCCAGAATATGCACATTATGAGAGCGGAGAGCCCCGGCCCCTCGGTCTCAAAGCTTGTACCCCGTGTAAAGAACACCGCAATAATTCTCTACATTATTTATTTTGTATTCACCGTCATTCAGTTCATAATTCTGCTGTTTGCCGATATGCCGGTATTCTATGCCCTTAACACCGCCTTTTCCACAGCAGGCACCGGCGGCTTCGGCTTCCTCAACGACAGCTTCGCCTCCGCGACCCCGGCACAGCAGGTGATCGTGACAGTATTTATGCTGCTGTTCTCCATAAACTTCAACTCCTACTATCTCGTCCTGAAGCTGAAATTCAAGGACGCCTTCAACTCCGAGGTGCGCGCCTTTCTTCTGATCGTAGCCTCGGCGGTCCTTCTCATCACGGTGAATATCTATCGCGACTTTGCCAGCGTGGGCGAGGCTCTGCGTCACGCAGCCTTCACCGTAGCGTCGCTGATATCCACTTCGGGCTTTATGACGGTAGACTTCGACCTGTGGCCTGCGTTCTCTAAATTTATTTTGGTTCTGGTTATGTTCATCGGAGCCTGCGCGGGTAGCACGGGCGGCGGAATCAAGGTATCGAGGATCCTGCTTATTTTCAAGGGTATAGGCCGTGAGCTTCGCACGCTGGTGCATCCGAATCAGGTAAAAAAGATAACTCTTGACAAAAAGCCTGTGGAGCACGAGGTGCTTCGCTCTGTTAATGCCTATATGGCCTGCTACATTATGATATTCGCGGTATCTCTGCTCGCCATATCCTTCGACGGCGATCACGACCTGGTTACCAACTTCACCGCCATCGTAGCAACGCTTAACAACATCGGCCCCGGTCTTTCCGCAGTCGGACCGACCTGCAATTACGCATTCTTCTCCTCCTTCTCAAAGGTGGTAATGTCCTTTGATATGCTGGCGGGCAGGCTTGAGCTGTTCCCGATGCTTCTGCTCTTCTCCCCCTCGGCTTGGAAAAAATCGTAACAATTAAAAAGCGGGCTGCCTTTTTGGCAGCCCGAAAGCATAAGAATATATGAAAAAATACTTATCTTCATTTTTATTTCTTATTGCGGCGATGCTCTGGGGCTTCGCCTTCTCAGCACAAAAGCAGGCGGCTGTGATCCCGGTCTTCACGGTGGGCAGTATACGCTATCTGCTGGCGGGACTGTTCCTGCTTGCCGCCATTCCCGTGATGGACAAAATACTCAGAACCGGCAGAAAATTTATAACGAAGCGACACGTCGATTTCAACAGACAGGAGCTCGTTGGAGGTGTCGTATGCGGTGTCATTCTTGCTGTAGCCTCTACTCTCCAGCAGAGCGGACTTGGCGAAGGAACCGATGCGGGCAAAGCGGCGTTTATAACCGCCCTCTACGTGCTTATCGTGCCGATCATATCTCTGCTGCTGGGAAAGCGGTCACCCATCAACGTATGGATCGGGGTAGCAGTCGCAATTATAGGCTTTTACCTTATGTGCATCAAGAGCGATTTTTCGGTAGCCTTCTCGGATCTTTTAGTCCTTGTATGTGCCGTCATTTTCGCTCTGCATATTATAGCAATAGATAAATTCTCGCCCGGCTGTGACGGTGTACGTCTTTCCTGCATACAGTTTTTCACCGCGTTTATAATAACGACGCCTATCGCTCTTATAGTTGACGGGATACCGGATTTCGCGGCTATTCTTTCGGTTCTGCCGGCCCTTCTCTACTTCGGCATCTGCTCCGGAGGACTCGGATACACGTTGCAGATAGTGGGACAGGGTATGGATGGTGTCAACCCTGCCGTAGCATCAATAATCATGTCCTTAGAATCGGTATTCGGAGTTATCGGCGGCGCCATCGTCCTCGGCGAGGTTATGAGTGTGAGGGAATATATCGGATGCGCTATAGTATTCTGCGCCGTTATAATTTCCCAGCTTGACGCAGAGGCTATAAAAAAGAAATTCGCCGGGAATACAAAGAAAAATGACAAAAATGTAAATCAAAGTTAGCAATAAAGCGAGGGAGCCTCAAATTGGCTCCCTCGCTCTGTTAGATATTACCGTTTTTATGCCCAACCGATAGAGGTAGGCTTGGGATTTCTGATTATGGATTCCTTAAGGAATGCAACCGCGTGCTCAAGTCCCTCCTCGGGAGTCATAAGAGAATCCTCATGCTCGATAGACATCACCTTGTCATATCCGACAAGACGAAGAGCGGAGATCATATCTCTCCAGTAGTCCAAACCGTTACCGTAGCCTACGCTGCGGAATATCCAGGAGCGATGTGCCTCGTCGCTGTAATGCTTGGTGTCAAGCACACCGGCCTTCGCGGTGTTGTACTTGTCGATCTTAGTATCCTTAGCATGGAAGTGATAAATTGCGGGGCCAAGCTCGCGGATAGCCGCAACGGGGTCGATACCCTGCCAGATGAGGTGGGAGGGGTCGAAGTTCGCGCCGATCACGTCACCTACAGCAGCTCTGAGCTTAAGGAGCGTTTCGGGATTGTAAACACAGAAGCCGGGGTGCATCTCAAATGCGATCTTGGTCACACCGTGAGCCTTCGCAAAGGCGGCAGTCTCCTTCCAATAAGGAATAAGCACCTCGTTCCACTGATAATCAAGAACTGCAAGGAAATCGTCGGGCCAAGCGCAGGTAGCCCAGTTAGGAGTCTTATCCTCTGCACAGCCGCCGGGACAGCCGGAGAAGGTAACAACGGTGTCAACACCGATCTTCTCGGCGAGAAGGACGGCATTTACAAAGTCCTTGTGATAGCCTTCGGCAACGGCCTTGTCGGGATGAACGGGATTTCCGTGTACGGAGAGCGCAGAGATGTCCATACCGTGCTTCTTAACGGTGTTAAGAAATTCTGCAAGTGCCTTTTCGTCAGCAAGAAGGACCTCGGGATCGCAGTGAGCCTTTCCGGGATAGCCGCCGCAGCCCACCTCTACGGACTCAATACCGAGCTTTTCAAATTTAGCAAGAGCCTCGTCGAAGCTCATATTTGCAAAAAGATTAGTAAGTACGCCAAGTTTCATGGTTTTTTCCGCCTTTCGGTTTTATTACCTATATTATAACGCACAGGGGCGAAGATTTCAAGTACATCGTGAAAAAATCTCCGCCTTGACAAAAGAAAAAATTAGTGCTACAATGAGTTATACTATTTGCGAGGTGCCGATATGAGCAAGCTTGAAGAACGGTTTATATCCAGAGAAAAAATTTACGACGGCGCGGTCCTGCGTGTCGTGCGAGACAAGGTCGAGCTCCCGAATGGCAAGGAGGCCTACCGCGAGATGTGCCTGCACAACGGTGCCGTAGCGGTCATTCCCCTGTTCGATGACGGCAGAGTTCTTATGGAAAGGCAGTTCCGTTATGCTCACGGCAGGGTATTCTACGAGATTCCCGCAGGCAAGCTGGACACCCCTGATGAAATTCCTATTGAAGCGGCAAAGCGTGAGCTCAGAGAAGAGACCGGTGCCGTTGCCGAAAGGCTCACATATCTTGGAAGAATAGATACTACCCCGGCGCTGATAAACGAGAAGATACACCTTTATCTCGCAGAAGGACTCACCTTTGGTGACAGAGAGCTTGACGAGGACGAGTTTCTGGACGTAGAAGCGGCGCCCCTCGAGGAGCTGTTTGAGATGGTAATGTCCGGTGAGATCGCAGACTCAAAAACCCAGATTGCAATTCTGAAAACGCGTGCATATTTAGAAAGAAAAAACGGGCGATAAACGCTCGTTTTTTCTGTTTTTTGAAAACCTATGTTGTCATTTTATATAAAGCTTTGATCATTTATCGTAAGCTTAAATGACATACCAAGCCTTTCGGCGGCGCGTCTGCACATATTCATTCGTCCGAGGAATATCTCAAAATAGTCCATTATAGAGCTTATGGTCGTATCAATACGGATATGAAGCGACACCGTCTTCCTTTCTCCGTCGGTATCAAGCACAGCCTCGGTTACCGAATAGTTCACTCTGTCGTGAATATCAAAGGTAGCAGGATCGATATTTCTGACTCTGGTGCGTCTGACGTCGGTCTTGTCCGCGAGTATCAACGCCGCCGACACAGCATTTACCGGCACACCGGTTCCCTCGTCGTGATTACCGATCGCCGTTACTATCGTCGCTATCTCGTCGGCAGACATTCCCAGATTGTCGAGGATCCTGAAGGCCATGATCGCGCCGCTCTGCGAGTGATCGATACGATTGACAAGGTTGCCTATATCGTGCATATAACCCGCAATACGAGCAAGCTCCACCGTACGTTCATCAAAGCCCAGCTTCTCGAGAATATCTCCCGCCACGGCCGCCGCCCTGCCCACGTGAGCATAGCTGTGCTCGGTGTAACCAAGCGCCTCAAGGGACTTATCAGCGGCAGAAATATACGCCTTTATAGCCTCGTTTTTTCTAATTTCCTCAAATCCTATCATACTATCCTCCAAAATGTTACAGCTTATATTTTTATGTTACTCAATTTACCTTCGCCTAAATCGCAAATTACTTTGGCTATGGCATTTTGTTCATTACTTACGGTTACGTGATCGGCCGCTTCAAGAGCCTCCTTGCACGCGTTTTTCACCGCTATTCCAACGCCTGCCGCACGGAACATTGAGATATCGTTGTTATAATCTCCTATCGCCACCGTCTTGCTTATATCAATACCGAGATGCTCCGAAAGCTTGACTATTGCGGTGCCCTTGCCAATCCCCTTCGGGAGAATTTCAAACAGTGTTCGCTCTGAGCGGATAAAGTCAAAGCCTTCTGCCATAGGATGCGAGCGCAAGGTCTTTTCCACCTGCAATATCTCATCCTCGCTTTCAGTACCGAAAACGATCTTGGCGATCGGCGCGTCCACGTCGCGATAATTCTTTATCAGGTTCGGCACACCGGTAATTCGTCTGAATCTTTCCATAGTCCCGTTTTCTTTCGCGAAATACACCTTATGGAAGGTGTTTACCTGGATACCGACTCCGGGAAACCGCTCATCTATACAACCGATGAGGGTAACCACCTCGCGCGGCATAACGCTCGTCCACACGTAGTCCCCTTTGATAAAATCATACAGGCCACCGCCGTTTATACACCCAAAGGGCGCATTTGGCTTTACCGTGTTGTAAATATCACCGACGAAAAAGGGCATTCGTCCCGTGACAAAGGTAAAAACTCCGCCCTCGCTTTTGAAATACTCAATCGCGTCTATATTTTCCTTTGATACAGTCTTATCATTTTTAAGCAGCGTTCCGTCAAGATCGGTGCAAATAAGCACTCCCTCAAATTTTCCCATATCGATTCTCCTTTACGGTAAAATTATATCATTTCAAAAAAGAGATGTCAAGTTTACAGTGCAAATTAACAAAGATTGCCGCCGTTGCAAAAAACCGTACCACGAGGGTACGGCGGCATGGCGCGATGCATTACTTGGAGCGTGATATCAAGAAAACCCATTCCGAAAATCACAAGCCTCGCAAATAGGGCGTGATTATGGGGAGAGCGAGGCATAAAACGATTGATAATCGTTTTGGGCGAAGCGATGTCCCGCGTTGCGAGCAAGGCGAGCCGAGTGTATCGAGGCGAAGGCGTGCGACACAAAAGCGGACGGGAGAGAACCCGCATAGATTTGGAACAAATCTATTGGTGGGAGAGATGCCCCCTATCCGTTCCAAAACAAAAACCGTACCACGAGGGTACGGTTTTTGTTTTGGAGCGGATTACGGGGCTCGAACCCGCCACCTCCACCTTGGCAAGGTGGCGCTCTACCAAATGAGCTAAATCCGCGGAAATGGTGCCTCCGGTCGGAATCGAACCAACGACACGGGGATTTTCAGTCCCCTG
>CAZABU010000096.1:0-7818 GCA_964483225.1 uncultured Ruminococcus sp.
TGCTATTTCGCAACCACCGCTTTTGAAAACGGATTTTACTTTGGCAACTTACTGGAAAATAATTTTTCCCGAAATTCTGAAAATTCTTCCAAAAAGCTATTGACAAATCGACCGCGATGGATTATAATAATTGAGTAAAAATATGAGATTTAATCTCTTTCTCACAGCGAGGGGAGGGAAATAAAGATGGCTGAAATCAGAGTTAAAGAGAATGAGACTCTCGACAACGCGCTTCGTCGTTTCAAGAGACAGTGCGTAAAGTCCGGTATTCTTACCGAGCTTCGTAAGAGAGAGCATTACGAGAAGCCCAGCGTTAAGCGTAAGAAGAAGTCTGAGGCTGCAAGAAAGCGTAAGTATAAGTAATTTATATTTTACAAGAGGCGGATGCATTGTTGCATCCGCTTTTCTTTTTGTAAAATATTCCGCGTGTTTTTTCTCTTTTTTCGCGTATGCTAATATTATAGAAAGGAAGAAAAAATGAAAAACACGTTAAAATTTCTCGCCTTATCGCTGGTGCTCGCCGTACTCGTTGTCAATATGCCCGCCACCCTCGCCGCAGAGTGCAGCTCCTGGTACGTCAGGCGAAACGGTAACGGCCGCCCGGGCTTTCCCACAGATGCCGAGGAGCTTTTGGAATACGGCTGTTACTATATCGACGACGGCTGTGAGCCTGCAGGTGAGCGCCGACTTTATCTTACCTTTGATGCCGGTTATGAGAACGGGAACCTTGCGCGCATACTCGATACCCTGAAGGCAGAGAGCGTCCCCGCCGCCTTTTTCGTCCTCGACAACATTATACTCAAAAACACCGATTTGGTGCTACGAATGGCAGAGGAGGGGCACTTAGTCTGCAATCATACGAAAAATCATAAAAATCTTGCCTCGGCCGACAGTGATACCATCGCCGCCGACCTTTTGGCGCTTGAGCGCATTTATACCGAATGCACAGGCCTGCAGATGGCGAAATATTTCCGTTTCCCCGAGGGAAAATACTCGCTCTCGGCGGTAAAGGCCGTTCAGAGCCTCGGTTATAAGACGGTGTTCTGGAGCTTCGGCTATGAGGATTGGGACAACGCCCGACAGCCCGCCGAGGATTACGCCATCAAAAAAATCCTCGGAAATACTCACAACGGCGCGGTGATACTCCTGCACCCCAACTCCGAGACCAACGCAAATATTCTGCCCACGCTTATACGGCAATGGCGGCAGATGGGATATGAGTTTGGGACGCTCGACGAGCTGACGGAACAGTAAACGGGGCTTTCGTATTCAGGCATAACCGAATAAAAAAACAGAGGTATTGTGTTGACGCGATACCTCTGTACTTTTTTGAAGAAAGTGAGGTTGAAAACCTACGGTTTTCTTCAAATTTTATTGTTTTTTTATTCTATTTTCGTTTCCTCGCTCGGTGTACCCTCGTACACCTCTCGCTCGTCAGCCAAAAATTTCTGCTCTAAATCCGTTCGTCCCGGGCTTTCGTATTCAGATACCCAAAATTAAAAACGGGCAGAGGTACCGATATTGGTGCTTCTGCCCATACTTTTATGAGATTTACTTTTCTAATGTTGAAATTCTGCGAATTTATTCCATTTTAATTAATTATTTCTGCATCTCTTTTGGACAAACACCGAATTTTTCCTTAAAGGCCTTGCTGAAGGAATAGGGCGTATAGCCGAACATCTCGGCAATTTCGCTTATCTTCTTTTCATTCTCCAGCACAAGCACCTTTGCGGTTTCAAGACGCCTGCCGCGCAGGTATTCCGAGAGAGTTTTTCCCGTCGTGCGCTTGAAAAGGCCGGAAAGGTAGCGGTAGTTGTAGTTGAATTTCGGGGCGATGGAGGCGAGGCAGTCCACCTCGTAAATATGAGTATCTATGTAGTTCATAAGCTGGTAGCAGAGGATCTTCGCCTCCGATACCTCGGTGGAGGTTCTTGCAATATCGTTGAAATCTCTTATCAGATAGGAAATGATAAGCGAAAAGATGTTCGTGACAACGAGGTGGGAGTGGGGAAGCACAGCACCCGAGAATTCGGATATGGCGTTACCCATAAGGGTGGATATCTTCTCGTCGCGGATGGTACGGCGATGGCCGCTGTGATAGCCCTGCATAATGCACTCAAGCTCGGAGAGAAGCTCCCTGTCGTCAACCGAGAAGGCAAAGAAATCGTAGTCCAGCTCGACTCCCGAGTCGGCGCGTATCTCGTGTATATCGCAGGGGAAGGAAAAATATATGTCGCCGGAACGGACGGCGGAGCGCTCTCCGTTGGTGATGACCGTGCCGGAGCCGCCGGTGACGACCGTCAGCTCAAACCAGTCCTGGTGGGTGTGGGCGTCTATGACCGCGGTGGGGCTGCAGTAGCGGCGGCCTATCTGAATGAGCCTTACCATGCCGAAGGGGGGCGGGTCTGCAATACAGTTTATATTCAGGTGGTATCGCGTTTTGTTTTCCATTTCCGTCACCTCCGAGGCTATTATACTACATAACACCTCTGAAGTCAATGAATGACAAATAATTTTGGTTAAATTTCTTGAAAATTTGTCAAAAAGTGAAAAAATGATAAATTTTATATGAAGTCATAACATTTACAAACGGGCGGCGTGCTTTTATAATAAAGGTATCAATATATTTTTATAAGGAGAACCGTTATGATCACAGTTGCTGTAATCGGCTGCGGAAGAATCGCAACCAACAGGCACCTTCCCACGCTTTCGAAGCTGGATGACGTCCGCATCAAGTATGCCTGCGATATCATCATCGAAAAGGCTAACAAAAAGAAGGAGGAGTTCCCGAAGATCGAGAACGTTATTGAGGATTACAAGATCGCCCTCGCCGACCCCGAGGTTGAGCTGGTATTCGTTCTGACTCCCAACTTTGCCCACTACACCATTACCATGGACGCTCTGAAGGCGGGTAAGCACGTCTTCTGTGAGAAGCCCGTTACCGTAAACTATGAGCTTTCCCTTGAGATGGCCAAGGAGGCAGATAAGCAGGGCAAGCTCCTGAACATCGGCGTCTGCAACCGCTATAACAAGTCCATCGAGCTTCTCCGCGAGTATAACGAGGCAGGCAAGTTCGGTAAGATCTATCACGTTTACTGCTCCTTCAGAACCTGCAGAAATATTCCCGGTCTAGGCGGCGCCTTCACCGATAAGGCTCAGTCCGGCGGCGGCGTGCTCATCGACTGGGGCGTGCATTACCTTGACCTCATTCTCTACATACTCGGCTCGCCCACCATTAAGACCTGTACCTGCGACGCCTACTCCGAGATGGCGAAGGATATGAAGTCCTATAAGTACAAGAGCATGTGGGCCGAGGAGACCAAGGACGTTGAGAACGGCGTCAACGACGTTGACGATTTCATCACCGGTCACATTCGTACCAGCGGCGCATCCATTTCCTTCAACGGCGCCTGGGCACAGAACATCGAGCCCTGGGATACTCACGTTGACTTCCTCGGTGACAAGGGCGGCGCCAGACTCACCTACGGCGGCAAGTTCGAGTTCTTCGACGGTCAGACCCTTGAAACCACAAGACCCGAGTATGAGTACGAGCTTAACGATATGTACGTTGCCGAGGTCAGAGCCTTCATCGACGATATAAAGGCCGGAAGAAAGAACAGAAACAACATTGACAACGTCCTCGAGACCATGAAGCTTCTTGACACCCTTTACAGATCTGCAGAACTCAAAGAGGAGATCAAGCTCTGATGAAAAACATAGGCTTTGTTGATTATTATATCGACGAGTGGCACGCCAACAAATACTGTCAGCTGATTGATCAGTATAACGAGGAGCACGGCACCGAGTACAAGGTGGCCTACGTTTGGGCGGAGCTTGAGAACTCGCTCTGGACCGGACGCTCCACCGACGAGTGGTGCGCGGAGCATAACGCTACCCGTTGCGAGAGCATTGAAGAGCTTTGCGCTCTTGCGGATCACGTTCTCGTCCTCGCTCCCTCAGACCCTCAGACCCATCTCGGCTATGCAGAAAGGGTATTCAGCTGCAAGAAGAACGCCTATATTGACAAGACCTTTGCCCCTAATGCAGAGGAGGCGGCGAAGATATTTGCCTCCGCCCGTGAAAACGGTGTGAAGTTCTTCTCCTCCTCGGCGCTGAGATACGCAGAGGAGCTTGCTCCCTATAACGCAGACGCTAAGGTCGTCGCCGCTATGGGCTGCGGCTCTACTCTCGACGAGTACGTTATCCATCCCCTTGAGATGATCGTTAAGTGCCTCGGCATCGGCGCGACCTCGGTCAGCTATTCAAAGCACGCCGACCAGGAGAGCGTTTCGATCACCTACGCAGACGACAGATACGCCTCGATACTTTTCGCTCCTTATCTTATGTACGGCGCGACCGTGGCGGATGCTGAAGGCGTTTCCAAGCACCTTCCCGCCAAGTCCTCCTTCTTCTATAGCCTTCTCTCCGATATTTTCCGTTTCTTTGAAACCGGAGAATGCTCCTTCGACAACGAGCAGACCATGGAGGTTATGAGAATACGCGACGCAATTCTTGCAGCGAGAGATGCGGGCACAGTACAGGAAATCAGATAAAACAAAGGGTAACCCGCAGTAATTTGCAGGTTACCCAAATTTTTATTTAGTCGGAAATGCCGTTTGCAGACTTGATCTCGGCAAGACGCTCGCGTTCGGTCACGTCGTCGCGCATAATCGCCTCGTCGTCCACGTCCTTTTGCGTGTGCTCGGGGTGCTCGAGATTATAGGGGTCGATGATAATTTCTTTAATCTTGAAATAAGCGGCAAAGACCTTCATATAAGCGCAGAGGGCAAAGAGTATTGCCAGGGGCGCCGCCACCGCCAGGGGTACCAGCACGCCGCTGCTGCCCGCAAGGAACAGAACCTCAAGGAAGAGACAGAGCAGGACGCCAAGGAAGGCCGCAAGGTTTCTTTTAAGCCCCAACAGGGTGAAGATCAGCGCGTTCTTTACGATCTTGAACAGTGAGAGCTTGAAGGTCACCATTTGCACGTAAATATAAGGCCGCATAAAGAAATAAAGGATAAATACTATAACGTTACCCCAGAATAGCATTGACGCGAAGAAGTCCGAGGTATTAGCGATCATCGTATAAAGATTGAGAATAAGAATACCGTTTATAAGCACGTCAATGACGCCGAAGATCATCGCCTGCTTCAGATTGCGCTTCACCGCGTACCAGAAGTCGGTCCAGACGAATACCGGTTCACCCATCGCCATATTACGGAGAGCATACGCCGTACCGGTATTGACGATACCGAAGGTGAGGAGCGTCAGGGCGCTGATGCCGTAAAACACGTATGTAAGGGGGGTATTTACAAGGATCTGATTCTGCATACCCTCAAGGGCGTAGAGCGTCATATTCGCGGGATTTACCCCCTCGATGAGAAGCAGACCGCCGAGATTCTGGAACAGGTCGCTGAGGGGAACGTAGGCGCCGGTTTTTGTATAGCCGGAAAGGGTTATTATAAGAAAGAGCAGGGGAAAGTTGCCGAGAACCATTATCATATTCACCGACACCAGCTTGCCGAAATTGTCCTTCACGGTTCGGAAAAATCGCTTAAGGCCGCCGGGAACAAGGGGCTCCTTCTTGCTGATGCCCTTGCCGTCTCTTTGAATATCAAAGATACGCAGCTTCTTTTTCTTATTATTTTCCATTAAGGTATGGACCTCCGAAGATAATTACACTCTATGATACCATACTTTTATACGAAATACAAGTAAAAAGCAAAAAAGTTTACAAAAATCGGGGAAAGCTATTGAAATGCCACTCCGGAATTTGCTATAATTGTCATATAAACAGGAGGTGCCACAAGTGGATCACAGAGATTTGAAAAGGTTTATAAATATACCGACCCTCCGTACCGAGCGACTTTGCCTTCGCAGGCTTTGGCGCACCGATCTTGAGGACGTGTTTGCCTACTCCTCCGACCCCGAGGTGCCGAAATATCTGCTCTGGAGTCCTCACAGAAATCTCACGGACACCAAGCACTATCTTGCCGAGGTGGACAGGAAGTATAAAAGAGGCGAGTTCTACGATTGGGGCATCGAGTACGGCGGCCATATAATAGGCACCGTCGGCTTCTCACGCCTCTCCGTCCGTGACAGCACCGGGGAGCTGGGCTACGTCATACACAGCAAGCATTGGCGGCAGGGAATTGCCACCGAGGCGGTAAAACGTGTGATAAAATACGGCTTTGAGACCCTCGGCCTCAACAGGATCGAGGCGAGATTCCTGCCCGAAAACACGGGCAGCCGCAGGGTGGCGGAGAGCTGTGGGCTCACCGTAGAGGGGACTCTGCGCGAGGCTATTTGCATCAAGGGCCGCTACGCCGATATCAGCATTGCCGCGATAACCGCAGACGAGTATTTTTCAGCCCTTTAGTTTTTTATTCATAATCGTCACCATCCGTGTAATATATTTAACTGAATTACACTTTTGGAGGTAGATTATGAAAAGACTTGCTGCGCTATGTCTTGCGACGGTTATGATTTTGTCTTCTCAGATTGCGGTTTTTGCGAAAAACGAAATAAAAAACGAGGCAGAAACGCCAAGCTCGCCCGTTGTGGCAACGCCGGAATTTGATTTTTCCGTGGGCGGCGCGTTGCTTATGGAGGCAGGAACGGGTACCGTCCTTTACGCGGAAAACGAGTATCTTGCCGCATCCCCCGCCTCGGTCACGAAGATAATGACTCTGCTTCTCGTTTGCGAGGCGCTGGAGGCAGGTCGCTTTTCCCTTGAGGATAAGGTGCTGATCTCCCCCTACGCCGCGTCTATGGGAGGCAGTCAGGTCTTCCTTGAGGAGGGCGAGCAGATGACGGTGGAGGATCTGATAAAGAGCACCGTTATCGCCAGCGCAAACGATGCGGCGGTTGCCCTCGCCGAGCTTACCGCCGGTAGCGAGAGCGCCTTCGTTGCACAGATGAACCGCAGGGCGGAGGAGCTTGGGCTGAAAAACACCGCCTTTGAGAACACCACCGGCCTTGACGATACCACCACCAACCATTACAGCTGTGCCGCCGATATCGCTCTGATGTCGAGGGAGCTTATCCGCCACGAGATAATATTCAAGTACAGCTCGGTATGGCAGGACACCATCAGGGACGGCGAGTTCACGCTGACGAACACCAACCGCCTCGTCAGATTTTACGAGGGCTGTAACGGCCTCAAGACCGGCTCCACCGATAAGGCCGGCTACTGTGTCAGCACCACCGCAAGGCGTGGGAATATGCAGCTTATCGCCGTTATAATGGGCGCGGACAGCCGTGACGAGAGAAACGCCGCCGCAAGGACGCTGTTGGACTTCGGCTTTGCGAGCTACGGCCTCTACGAGGTATCGGAGCAGCCCCTGGAGCCTGTTCCCGTGCTTTCGGGTATGAAGGACGAGGCCGTTGCCTACGCCCGTGGCTTTACCGCCCTTGTGGATCGCGGCAGGCTCTCTGCCGTGGAGGCGAAATACGATATACCCGAGACCCTGACGGCGCCTCTGTCCGAGGGTGAGGTCATCGGCAGCGTCACCTATACTCTTGACGGCGAGGAGATCGGCCGGGCGGATATTTATGTCGCCGAGCCTATAGAAAAAATCACCTTTTTTGTGATTTTTTTCCGCATTATGTCGAGAATGGTCTGCGGTGTGTAAAAACTTAATGAAATGTAGATCTTTCCACTTGAAAATCCCGCGTAAGTGGTGTATAATGTTGTTGTAAACGCAAACAAAAGAAAGGTTTTATAAATTATGCTTAAATTAAACGAGAAATTTCTCGAGGGCTTCGTTTCCTCGCACGAGATCGACTATATGCGCCCCCAGGCAGAGGCGGCAAGGG
>CAZABU010000097.1:0-7646 GCA_964483225.1 uncultured Ruminococcus sp.
CAGCGGCGCGGAGCTTGAGCTTTCCGTATTCAGTGATTTTACAATCGTTTTGATAGGTATAGTTTACATTCTGGCGCGTTCCGTAGGAAAATACTCGGGCGCGTACGCAAGCTCCAAGCTTGCCGGCTGTGACGATAAGATAGTCAAGTATCTCGGCGTTACCCTCCTGCCTCAGGCGGGCGTTGCCCTTGGTATGGCGATGAAATCCGTGGAGCTCGGCCCCGAGGCTACCATTATCTCCAACATTACCCTCTTTGCCGTTCTCGTTTACGAGATCGTCGGCCCCACGCTCACCAAGCTCGCCCTCCTTCACGCAGGCGATATCAAGCCCGAGGGCAAGACCAGTGCCCGTCACGAGCATATGAAGAAGATGGCAGAGAAATCGGTTGACGCGGATACGCAGGCGCAGTAATTGCGTGAGGCGAAAGTCCAAAATAAAATCAATAGGTGCTATAAAGCGCTGAAGGCCTCTCCGCGTGGGAGGCCTTGTTTTTTGCCCCAAAGGAGAGGGCGAAAAAATTTTTTCGGGAAATTTGTCAAAGGGTATTGCATTTTACGATTTACTGTGCTATAATCATCACATCAGTTTCCGCAGAAGTGTTCGGAATCGCAAGAAACCGTTCTACCGAGGAGCTCTGGAGAATCCCTTAAATGGGTGCCGAAGGTGCAAGGCGAGCCTGCTCGCCGAATCTCTCAGGCAAGAGGACAGAGACAGACTATAAAGCATATTTATTGTCTGTTATATCCATTTTTCAGAGTCACCGGGTCTGCCGGTGGCTATTTTGTTTTTCCAAAAAAGGAAAGAAAGGTAAAAAAATGGACGCACTAATCAACTTTTTCGCATCAATCAACTCGGTTCTTTGGAACTACGTGCTGATCATTCTTCTGGTCGGCACGGGCATCTTCTTCTCTGTCAGGACCCGCTTCGTGCAGGTGCGCTGCTTCGGCGAGGGAATGAAGAACGTATTCGGAAAGATCAAGCTCCGCGGCGGTAAGCAGGAGGGCGGACTTTCCTCCTTCCAGGCTCTGGCAACCGCGATTGCGGCTCAGGTCGGTACCGGTAACGTGGTCGGTGCCTGCGGCGCGATCTTTATCGGAGGCCCCGGCGCCATCTTCTGGATGTGGCTGATCGCCTTTTTCGGTATGGCGACCATCTACGCTGAGGCAGTTCTCGCGCAGAAGACGAAGGTCACAAAGGAGGACGGCACCGTAGAGGGCGGCCCCGTTTACTACATAAGGCACGCCTTTCAGGGTAAGCTCGGCAAGTTCCTTGCCATCTTCTTCGCCGTAGCGGCAATGCTGGCTCTCGGCTTTATGGGCGCTATGGTACAGTCCAACTCCATTGCATCCAACTTCAAGGGTGTTTTCGACAGCCTCGGCGTTGATGCTTCCTTCACCTTCCTCGGCGCAGAGCTCAACTGGGTAATGGTTATCACCGGCGTTATCGTCGCGACTCTTGCCGCCCTCATTCTTATCGGCGGCACCCAGCGTCTGGCCTCGGTCAACGAAAAGCTCGTTCCCATAATGGCCTGCCTCTACCTTGTAGGAGGTCTGCTGGTTCTCTGCATCAATATCACCAGCCTGCCCAAGGCCTTCGGTCTTATCTTCAAGTACGCCTTCGTGCCCCAGGCACTTATCGGCGGCGCATTCGGCTCCGCGATCTCCAAGGCTATCACCCAGGGCGCAAAGCGCGGTCTGTTCTCCAACGAGGCGGGCATGGGCTCTACCCCCCACGCACACGCACTCGCTAACGTAAAGGATCCCCACGAGCAGGGCACCACCGCTATGATCGGTGTGTTCATCGACACCTTCATCGTCCTTACCATGACGGCGCTGGTCGTTATCTCCACCCTTTACTGTGACGGCACTATCACCCCCGATACCTACGAGGGTCTTACCAAGGTTGACGGCTACTCCGCAAATATGGCGCAGGTGGCCTTCTCCAGCGCCTTTGCAAAAATCTTCGGTCAGACTGCGGGCGGCATCATCGGCAGCATCTTCGTTGCTCTTTGTCTGCTCTGCTTCGCATTCTCCACCATCATCAGCTGGAACTACTTCGGCAAGGTCAACTTCGAGCACCTCTTCGGTAAGAAGGCGACCCTCGCCTACTCGATCATCGCGGTTGCCTTCGTATTCGTCGGCTCTCTGCTGAAGAACGACCTCGTATGGGAGCTTACCGACGTGTTCAACGGCCTGATGGTAATTCCCAACGTAATCGCCCTCTTCGCCCTCAGCGGCACTGTGGTTTCGCTCACCAAGTTCGGCAAGAAAAAGGCGCTCCCCGAGATAAAGGGCAACGCCGACTCGGCAAACGAGGCCGACGAGGCTAAAGAGGCGTAAATTCGCGCGCCCCCCCCTTCGCCCCTAACGCGGTCGCGAAAGCGAATTAATCAAATATAAAAGAGAGAAGCAAAACAGCGGAAATTAAACCGTTTTTGTTTCTCTCTTTTCACATTTTATGGCGAAGAATCAGCGCGGCCTTCTCGGCACGTCCACAAGCCCCGCTAAATAATCAAGGGATACGTTATAAAACAATACTGATTCAATCGAGCTTGCGGGGCGTATCAATAAAGCCTGCAATATAATCAATAGAAACATTGTAGAATCTTGCAAATTTTTTAGCCCATTCAAGCGGTAAATCACTCTCACCGTTTTCATACCTGCGATATTGCGTAGGCTGAAGAAAGAAGATTTTTGCAATTTCTGCTTGCGTTAAATCTTTGTCTTGTCTTAAATCTCGTAAGCGATTTTCGTATTTTTTCATTATTTTCACCTCGTTTATAAAAATTATAGCAAAATCGCACATTTTTGTGTTGACAATCGCACTTTTTTGTGCTATCGCGATTGTGAATAGCACATATTTGTGCGTTTAAGAGGAGGCTAAACAATGAAAAATGTTCAACGCCATATTTTACCGTTTTTTTATTCAAAGGCTACAAAAATGCGGCATAGCTTTTGTTATTTTTGCCTAAACGCGGATTTTCATGTCCGAGCTGTGGGTGTATGCATGCGCATATTCTTAACCTTATGTGCGAACATTTTTACTTGACAAAGTAAGGAATCGGACTTATAATAAAAATATAGTCAAAGAACTAATAAAAGAATTAATAAATGAAAGGACCGAGCCTTATGAAAAGAATAATGCTTGCCTTAACGGCTATGATGTGCGTATTCTCGCTGTTCTCCTGCCTCGTGGTTCCGGGCGGCGGCAATACGGGCGAAAACAAGGTGAAGAACGACGGCGTCGTATATTCCCCCGAGGTTGAGGTCGCCATCGTGCGCTCAGCCGACAACGAGGAGGATTACGTTGCCGCTCAGGCTGCCGCCCTGCGTACAAGACTGCTGGAGCTTGGAATAACTCCGAAGCTCAAATCTGACACCGCATCGGCCGACTGCTCCGAGATCGCCATTGGCGAAACCACCCGCGAGGCCTCGGTCTACGCCTACGGTAAGATGCGCGAGGTCTATAAGGACGGTAACGTCACTTACGTTATATTATACAAAAACGGCGCCCTGGCCGTAGGAGCGATGAACGAGTTCTCCTTTGGCGAGGCGATGAGCCTGCTCCTTGAGGAATACGTAAGCTCGGGCAGCCTCAAGGTCGCCACCGATCTTGAGATATTCGTCAATATGACCGAGGAGGAATATGCGGCATCCAGACTTGAGAGCAATATTGCCGCTCAGGTCGACGGCTGGGAGGACCGCTGGGACGAGGCGACCGCTATCCTCGGCGAAACCAACGTGGATATGCTGAAGAATCTTTACGACTGCTTCGGCGAGGACGTTTACTCCTGGCTTGCGGGTCTTTACGATACCGAAACCGGCGCCTTCTACTACGCCGAGAGCTCCCTTGCCTACGAGGGCTTCAAGCCCGACGTTGAGAGCACCTGCCAGGCTCTTAAAATAATTTACAACAGCGGTATGGTGGACGCCTACGGCAGCAGCATCGGCCCCGCCCTCAGCGCCGCGATACCCAAGGATATGCAGGCGGATATAGTCGCCTTCGTTCAGAGCCTTGAGAGTGAGGCGGACGGATACTTCTATCACACACAGTGGGGCGAGAATATCGCCGACGACAGAAAGGGCCGTGACCTGCAATGGTCGCTGCAGATACTCGACTGGTTCGGTGCAGAGCCCCTCTACCCCTCGGCGATCGACCGTATAAGCCAATCTGCCACCGAGGCGGTGTCCAAGGTGATCGCAACGGCAGAGCACCCCGACAGATTCGGAAGCCCCGAGAACTTCGTAGCCTATCTCGACGACGTTATGGACCCCAACGGGGACGGAGTTATCACGGCGAAGGAATCCTACAACTCCGGCCATAAGGTGGCGTCCCAGTCCGAGCAGATAAAGGCGGCGGGGCTCCTGGACGTTTGCTGTGACTATTTCGACACGCTGCAAAAGACTATCTACGACCGCCAGACGGCGGCAGGTCAGACCCCCTCCGGCCTCTGGTCCGACGAGGTCAGCTACAACGCAATTTCCGGCTTCTTCAAGATCTCGGTTCTTTACAGCACCGCTAAGCGCGGCATCAATTATATTGACAACGTGGTGGAAAGCGCGATGGCTTGTATTCTCTCCGACGAGGCAGCAGAGCAGGTGGTATTCGTCTACAACCCCTGGGCCGCTCTCGGTGAGGCTATATCCGGTGCGAAGAACGCAAACAAAATTGCCGAAAAGGCCGGCACCGCTCTCCCCTACGATATGGAAAAGCTTTACGCCAAGGTGCGTGCGAAGCTGCCCCAGCTGCTCTCCAAGACCATACAGAAGCTGGCAGTATTCAAGAAGGCTGACGGCGGCTTCTCCTACAATATGGATCAGTCGGCACCTAAGATCCAGGGCGTTTACGCATCGCTGGGTCTGCCCGAGGGCGACGTCAACGCCACTACCCTGCTCTGCTCCTATATGATAAATTACATCTGGAACTCCGTGGGTGTCGATAAGGTCGATCTCTGGTCCGCCAAGGACTTCGATAACTTTATGGATATCGTGAACGGAAACGGCGAGATCGTCAAGATCCCCGGAGAGACCGAATACACCGAGAGCTTTGACGAAACCGAGGAGGGCGAGGTTCCCTTTAAGATCACCGCCGATGTCGGCGCAAACGTTTTCGTTACCTCGGACGGCGAGAGCGGCAATAAGTATCTGCGAATGGACTCTGAGGCAAACCACGCCGACGGCTACAAGATTATTCCCAGATTTATGAATTCTGCCTCCTGCTTCAGCTTTGAGGCGGATATAAGAGTCCCGGAAAAGAGCACCGGCTACGCTCATCAGATCAGCTTCTACAGCAACACCGGCAGGCTTTATATGATAGCCCTCAAGGGCTCCTCAAAGACGGTTTCCATCTGCGACGCCTCCGACGTGTCCGGCAGCGGCATAATCACCGGTACCACCGGCGTTTCCTTCCCCGTGGACGAGTGGTTCACCCTGGGCGTTGAGATATACAACGAGGAGGAATTCCACGCCAAGATCTACGTCAACGGCGCCTGCGTTTATATCAGCGAGAACTTCTTCGGCAACAAGGAGGACGGCAGCGGTGCTCCTACTACGGGAACGGTCAACACCGTCTGGTTCTATACTATGATGGGCCCGACGGCGAAGCTTGATCTTGACAACGTAAAAATGAGCATCTCAGACAAGGTCTACACCGACGCAGACCTTGACAGCTCCACCGAGGTTACCTACGATTTTGAAAAGTACGACTACAAGGTTGGCGGCGCTATAAGCTCCACCGATGCGGTGAACGAGCGCATCACCGATCCCACCGGCGAAAATAACACCACCGTTTATCACATCGGCAAGACCGGCGTGAATATGTGGGATGCCTACACCTTCAAGATGCCCACCGAGAAGAGCGACACCATCACCCTGAGCATGGATATTTACATTAACTCCCTTGGCGGAACGGTTCAGCTGGCCATGGGCGAGATGGATAACAACTGCGCCTATATGCTTACGATGGTTGCCTCCGGCGGAAACTTCACCCTTTCCGAATCCTCGAGCAACCTTGGCGGCGACCACAGAGTCACAAACCAGATCGGCAGCTTTGCCACAAAGCAGTGGTACACCCTGACGATCACCATGACCGTTACCGACGACCCCGAGCAGTTTGAGGCGCAGATAACCTTTGGGGACACCGAGTACACCTCTACCCTCCCCTTCAACCTTGACGGCACCTGGGAGGAGGTAAACACCGAGCTGAAGTCCCTATATATACGCGCCAACAAGGCCACCACTATGGATCTTTACATCGACAATATCGTTATCGCATACGAATAATCCCAAAACAAAAAACAGGCGGATTTGCAAACCTTGCTTTGCAAATCCGCTTTTAATATTCCGTTCAAATCAATCAAGCGATAATTTCGTGATGAGAATCGTCGATTGGTCTGCGCCGCCGTATATTCATACGGCAAGACGGAAAAATCGGCGATAGGCGAAGCCGTTCTCGCGCGAAAGTGCGCTTGATCAGAGGTCGCTGAACGGCAAGAGGGAGATGCTCTATGAAAAAACCGGGAAAGCGCCCTCCCCCACGGGTAAAGCCTCTCCCGGTCTTTGCCAAATTAAAACAAGGCGAGCCGCACTTAACTCCGCGCCTCACACAGCTTCAAATTACATCTCTGACTCGATAGATTTGGATGAAGAATTGCCGTTTAGTGACCGATAGGCGTACGAGGGTACGTCGAGGTCGCTGAACGGCAAGAGGGAGGACCTCTATGAAAAAACCGGGAAAGCAAATCACCCTCTCGGGTAAAGCCTCTCCCGGTCTTCGCCAAATATATGAGTCAGAAATTAGTACATTCCGTCCATTCCGCCGGGCGCAGGCGCCGCAGGAGCAACGGGCTCCTTCTTATCGGACACAACAGCCTCGGTGGTCAGAACGGTGGACGCGATGGACGCCGCGTTCTGAAGAGCGCACCTGGTAACCTTTGCGGGGTCAACGATTCCGCACTCAAGCATATCGCAGTACTTCTCCGCATAAGCATCGAAGCCGTAGCCAACCTTGCCGGACTCGCGGATCTTGGAGATTATAACGGCTCCGTCAAGGCCTGCGTTGTCGGCGATCTGCTTCATAGGAGCAACGAGAGCCTTGGCAACGATCTGCGCACCGGTCTTCTCGTCACCGTCGAGGGTAGCCACAACGGCCTCAACCGCGCCGATAACGTTGATAAGAGCGGTACCGCCGCCTGCAACGATGCCCTCCTCAACTGCCGCCTTGGTAGCGTTGAGAGCGTCCTCGATGCGGAGCTTCTTCTCCTTCATCTCAACCTCGGTAGCCGCACCGACCTTGATAACGGCTACGCCGCCTGCAAGCTTTGCAAGGCGCTCGGTGAGCTTTTCCTTATCAAACTCAGAGGTGGTGACCTCGATTGCCGCCTTGATCTGATTTACTCTGTCGGCGATGGCCTGCTTGTCGCCTGCGCCGCCTACGATAATGGTGTTCTCCTTGGTGACCTTCACCTGTCTTGCACGGCCGAGCTGGGCGATGGATGCGTCCTTGAGCTCAAGGCCGAGATCCGAGGTGATAACCTCGCCGCCGGTGAGGGTGGCGATATCGACCAGCATCTCCTTGCGTCTGTCGCCGAAGCCGGGAGCCTTGACCGCTACTACGACGAAGGTGCCGCGCAGCTTGTTGAGCACGA
>CAZABU010000098.1:0-7620 GCA_964483225.1 uncultured Ruminococcus sp.
AGGGTGCAGCCCACGAGCTTTGCGATGATTATGGTCACGAGAAGGGCCAGGGATATCGCCGCGGCAACCGTAAGGGTCACCGCCTCGTTCTGCATTATGAGTCTATCCACCAGCATAACCTTGCCAAAGGCGACGGCGGCGAGGGAAAGTCCGCAGAGAATCCCAACTCGCAGCTCCTTGAATATCACGCGCGGCAGGTCGGAAAACTCCACCTCCATAAGCGAAATTCCGCGGGTGACGGTGACCGAGGACTGACCGCCCGAGTTGCCGGCCGTGTCCATCAGCATCGGCACGAAGAGAATTAGCACCGCAGGCAGAGCCGCCTCGAAGCCCGAAAGTATGGTGCTCGAGAGGGTCGCGGAGATCATAAGTATCAGTAGCCAGGGGATCCTCGAGAGCCATATCTGTATGACCGAGGTTTTAAGATAGGGGGCCTCGGTGGGGGTTATGGCCGCCATCTTGGCAAAGTCCTCCTCGGACTCCTCCTTCAGTACCACGATAGCATCGTCAACGGTGATAATTCCCACAAGTCGTCCCTCGCTGTCCACAACGGGCATCGCAAGGAAGCCGTATTTATCCAGCTTCAGCGCCACCTCCTCACGGTCATCGTGAGTGCCGACGAAAATCACCGTCTCGTCCATCAGCTCGGAGAGGAGTGTGTCCGGAGAGGCGAGCAGCAGCTGCTTTGCGGTAACTATGCCCTTCAGGTGGCGGAGCTTGTCCGTCACGTAGCAGGTGTAGATCGTTTCCTTGTCTATGGCCACGTTTCGTATATGCTCCAGCGCATCTGCCACGGTCATATCGCCGCGGAAGCGCACGTACTCGGTGGTCATTACCGAGCCGGCTGAGTTTTTCGGATAGCGCAGAAGATTGTTTATCGTTGCCCTATCAGCGCGAGAGCAGTTTTTCAGTATTCGTTTGACAACGATGGCGGGCATCTCCTCAATTATGTCCACCGTATCGTCCATATAAAGCTCCGAGAGTATCTCCGAGAGCTCGGTATCCGTGAAGCTGTCGATAAGCCGCCTCTGGGAGTCGGCGTCCAGCTCAACAAAGACCTCTGCGGCCTGCTCCTTCGGGAGTATTCTGAAAAGCCCGGCAAAATAGTTCTCGGGCATATCCCAAAGCAGCTCCGCAATGTCCGGCGCCTCCAAGGGCGAAAGCAACGCTCTTGCCTCGGCGTACTTGCGCTCGGCAAAAAGTGTGAGAATGGCTTCGCTCCCCACCGTCGCGGTAACGGGCGAGCCTGCGTTTTCAAAATTTCTTTCCATTTTCGTCTCCTTTTCCTCGGTAGACGGCTTGGGCAAAGGAAATCAGCCAACAGAGCGCAGCCTACCGATAAGTATTAGATTTTCATACCTTTCGGTACTTCGGGGCACTTCTGTCACGGCCTTCTCCTTTCATTTTAATCAAATCTCTTGCCTATAGTATACATTTATTATTCCCGATTGTCAATCGGATTTTCGAAAAAAATCAATTATCTCCGAGCAAATTTTCCAGCTCCGATTCACCAAAAACGGCAATTCCGCGGGCCAGCAAATACTCTGCGGCAACGCCGTTCCCCTCGGTAAGGTTACCGCTGAAGCTGCCGTCATAGATCTCGCCCTTACCGCAGGAGGGACTGCGCTCCTTCAGCAGAGCGAGCCGGCAACCGAGTGCGCGGCAGAGAGCATAGGCCGCCTCGGCACCTCGGAGAAAATTCTCGGTCACGTCGGTGCCGTCCTTCATCACAACCCGCTCACCCACTCGCTCCGAGGGGACTCTGGGAGTTGGCAGACCGCCGAATATCTCGGGGCAAAACGGAATGATCTCGAATTTTTCAGCAAGGAGGACGGGGTCCACCCTCTGACAGCTGCGCCCATCGTAGCGGCAGGGCTGCCCGAGCAGGCAGGCGCTGACAAGCAATTTTTCTTTCATCTGATGCTCCTTTTTACGGCTTGTAAATTACGTCGTGACGGATATCCTCCATATCACCCGCGCCCATTATCACTATGGCGCCGTGGGTAAAGGCGTCGAGCTCCGCCGCCACCTCGTAGTCCTCAACCGCCTTTGCGTGCTCGCCAAGCTCCAGGGCAAGCCGCTCCGAGCTGATGCCGTGGATGGGCTCCTCACGGGCGGGATATATGGGCGGCAGGAGAATAAAGTCCGCGATACCCAGGGAGAGCCGGAACTGCTCCCAAAGGCTCTGCGTTCTCGTAAAGGTATGGGGCTTGAAAACGACGGTCACAAGGCCGTGTGTCATCAGCTTTATGGCGTTAAGCGACGCGGCGATCTCGGTGGGATGGTGCGCGTAATCGTAAAACACAGGTCGGCCGTAGCGCTCGCCGATGTATTCAAGCCTGCGAGGTATGCCGCGGAAGGCGGCAACCGCCTCCTGTATCTTCTCCAGCGGGAGGCCGTACTCCAGCGCAACGATTATGGCGGCGACGGCGTTGCCGACATTGAATACGCCGGGAATATTCAGGGTGAAGTCGCCGATCCTCTGGCCGTATTTCCAGAGCGAGAAGGCAAATCCACGCTCAAGGAAGGAGCTTATGAGGAAGCGATAAGTGGTACGCAGACCCTGGCCGTAGGTTATCACAGGGGCCTTGACGCCCTTGATTACCGAAGGGAGGTTTTCGTCGTCACCGTTGACGAGGGCGAAGCGCTCCGCGCGGCTGAGGGCACGTCTGAAGGACTCCTTCAGCTCTTTTATATTTTTGAAATAATCGGTGTGGTCAAGCTCAAGATTCAAGGCGATCGCCACCGTGGGGTGGAAGCTCAGAAACGAATCCTTGTATTCGCAGGCCTCGTAGATAAGGGTGCCTGTTCCGCCCTCGCGTATAGGCGAGCCAATAGGAAGCTCGGAGCCCGACAGGGTGGTGGGATCGGTGGTGGCGGCGGCAAAAATTGCATCGATAAGCGCCGTGGTGGTGCTCTTTCCGTGGGAGCCGGAGATGCCTATACGGAGGCTGTAATCCTTCATAAGCGCGCCAAGGTATTCGGCGCGAGTGATGACGGGAATGCCGTTTTCCGCGGCGTAGACCAGCTCGGGATTATCCTCGCGGATAGCCATGGAATAAACCACCAGCTCCGCTCCGGCGGCGTGTGAGCCGTCGTGCCCCGCATGAACGCGGACGCCGCGACCTATCAGATCGTGGGCGTATTCGCCGATTATCCTGTCGCTGCCGGAAACCTTGAAGCCACGGGACAGAGAGAGTCTGGCCAACGAGTACATAGATACTCCGCCGATACCGACGAAATGAACGGCGGTGCCGCTTTTTTTAATTAATTTCAAGAGTCTGTCTCTCGATATCGGCTTTTGCGCTTTAGGCATAGCTTCTCCCTTTCTGAAATTTATACGCGCGGTTGGTTATTTGTAAAAATTTAACAAATAATTAAAGAAATACTACATATTTCGGTGAATATTTTTCATATTCGTCTAGTATAATATATTCGTAATCCAAAAATTGTTTACAACATAGGAAAGGAAACAGATTTTATGCAGATCACAGACATCAAAATCAGAAAATTCTTTGAGGAGGGACCCATGAAGGCGGTGGTATCCGTTACCTTCGACGACTGCCTTGCGGTTCACGACATTAAGGTCATCTACGCAAGAGAGCGCTTCTTTATAGTTATGCCCTCCAGAAAAAATCCCGACGGAACATACCGCGATATCGTTCACCCCATCAACGCGGAATTCAGAGCCGCCCTTGAGCAGGCGGTCATAGATGCCTATCACGTACAGCTCGTTGCCGCTGAGCACGACGAGGCCGCTGACGACGCCGTCGTGATGTGATGTCCTACTCAAAAAGAAATATTTATCTGATGCGGGAGCGCCATAAGCTCCCGTATTTTTTTCTTCGGATGCACCCCGCCAGCGCATTTTTATCACGAAAATACGTGCTCTGCTCCTCCTAAGCTATAAAAAACTACCGCAAACAATCGTTGCGGTAGTTTTTTCGCTCTATGGAATTATGCCTCGGTGGTCTCTGCCGCGGGAACCTCGACTGCCTCTGCCGCGGGAGCCTCGACTGCCTCTGCCGCGGGAGCCTCGACTGCTTCTGCTGCGGGAGCCTCTGCTGCCTCTGCTGCGGGAGCCTCTACTGCTTCTGCTGCGGGAGCCTCGACTGCCTCTGCCGCGGGAGCCTCGACTGCCTCTGCTACGGGAGCCTCTACAGCCTCTGCTACAGGAGCTGCCTCCTCGGTCTTGCGAGTTCTCTTCTTGGGAGCGCCTGCCGCAACGTCTCTCTGCTTATCGGAAACGTTCTTCTGATCGCGGAGCACCTGTCTCTGAGCCGCAAGGGTCTCCTTCTGACGTGCAAGGGTCTCCTCCTGCGCCTCAAGGCTCTTGCCGTTAGCGGCAACGATGGACTGCTGAGTCTGGAGCATATCCTTCTGAGTCTGGAGAACGTCCTTCATAGCTGCCTCAAGAGCCTGGTGGTTCTCGGTAACGGTAGCCTGGTCAGCCGCAAGAGCCTGCTGAGCCTCGATGATCTCCTTCTGACGGTCAGCGGTGGTCTTCTGCTGCTCAAGAAGAAGTGCCTGATCCTGTGCAATAGCGATCTGGTCCTTGCTGATGACGGTCTGCTTAGCCTGGATGCCCTGGATCTCGCGGAGGTTACCGAGCTGCTCGTTAGCCGCCTGAGCCTGAAGCTTGTTAGCCTCGTTCTGCTTGTCGGCGAGGAGCTCGAGCTCTGCACCGAGCTGATTTACCTTCTCGGTGATCTCGCTGATGCTTGCAACCATTGCCTGAAGCTTGTCGATCAGCGCCTGCTCATCCTCGAAGATGTGAGTCTCAAGCTCTGCTACCTGCTCTGCACCGGCAGTTCTGGTAACGAGGGTGGGAGCCGCCTCTGCGGGAGCCGCAACGGTAGTGGGAATATTCATAGGAAGCGAAGCAACGAATGCCTCGATACGCTTGTCAAAAGCAACCGCAAACTTCTGAAGAGTAGCGGCGATAGCCTTCTCTACGATACCGGAAACGTCAACGGTAACGGGAGCGATTCTGGGAGCCTGCTCGTAACCGATGGTGGGAGCAACGTAGTTAGGCATCATATAGGGGTTAGCACCGTATGCGGGAGCATAAGGATTTGCACCGTATGCGGGTGCATAGGGGTTAGCACCGTATGCGGGAGCATAAGGATTTGCGCCGTATGCGGGTGCATAAGGGTTAGCACCGAATGCAGGTGCGTTATTATAAGCAGGTGCCATAACGGGAGCTGCCTCAACTGCAGGTGCGGAAGCCGCTACGGATGCAGGCGCTGCCTCAACTGCGGGTGCGGGAGCTGCCGCCGGAGCGGGAGCTGCCTCTGCTGCGGGTGCGGGAGCCGCTTCCTCCGCGGGTGCTGCTTCCTCCGCAGGTGCTGCTTCCTCTACGGGTGCCGCCTCTGCAGGTGCCTCGCTTGCAACGGGAGCAACCTCAGCGGGAGCGGGAGCGCTTTCGGGAGCCGCAGTGGGCTGGATCTGAACGACCTGAGCCACCTCGCCCTCAATCTGTGCAACAGCATCTCTGTTGCCGCCTATGTACTTATCGCACTCGTTAAGAATCTTGTCAGACTTCTTATCGTTATAAAGCTTTGCATATTCGGTATAGGTGCTCTCAAGGGAAGCGAGCTCATTCTTCAGCTCGGCGTTAACTCTGGTGAAGTGTCTTACCTCCTCGGTAAGATTTCTGCTTGCGATCTCAAACTTAGTCTTGGTCTTGGCAGTCTGCTTTGCAGCCAATGCGGCCTGAGTAGTCTTGTATACCGCAGCCTTTGCAAGAATGTTCTTCTTGGAATTCTTAAGATCTGCAAGATTCTTATCAATTCCTTTCTTATAGCCCGCGATCACAGTCTCAAACTCGGAAGCCTTATCCTTAATCTCCTGCTTAGTCATGGTTTCGGTCATCGTTACATACCTCTCCTTCCCGCCTGAGCGGTTAATAAATTTCTCCGTGCGAAAACAAAATTGCGACACGGTGTTTTTCATTTTTCCGCGAGAAGACGCAATACGCCCACGCGCGCGGTTAAATTATCACTATTATTATAACAAATTGATGTGGCTTCGTCAATAGGTATGCAAAATTTTTTCAAGATTTTTAATTATTTTTTTGCCAAAAAATCTCCCAAGTCCGGCAAAAGCAAACAAACGTTTACATTAGCGCGATTCGCGCCCATCACGGCGAAGATTTTACGAGGTGCGTTGCGATACGGCTCTGCTTCTCGGAGCCCTGTTGCAAGCGAGTCGGATGCCGTAAAAAATCGCGGGGCGGTCAAGGGCGCAGGCAGAGTGAACCCCGGCGTTCCCGGTGTGAAACGGAAGCAAAAGGGCTTCGAGGGCCGGCAACGAAGCCGCGCAGAAGCACCAAAGGCATCTTAGTATCCCCTCAAAACCTTAGAGGTCGGGATATGGGCGTTCAAGGCGGCACAGAGCCTCGGAAAACTGCCAAATGCAAATTATACCTTGCATTTCAACACAAATAACAAAGCCGCCGCGCAAAAGCGCGGCGGCAATAATATACAATTATCAGCAGATCAGATTAAGCGGTCTTAACAACAACTGCCTGAGCGATAGCTGCGTCAACGCCACCGATGATGGAGTTGCACTCTGCAACGTAGGTCTCAGCCTCAACAGCAAGCTTAGCAGCCTTCTTATCCTTAGCGAGAGCGATAAGATCGTTGTAGTCAGCCTGAGCGGTAGCAAGGGTAGCTGCTACGGTGTTCTTGAGAGAAACGTACTCCTTGTACTCAACGGAAAGGTTGGTCTGAGCGTTAACGAACTTCTTGGTGTGGCCTGCGTTAGCCTTGTCAGCGTAAGCAGACTGAGCCTTCTTGTAAGCATCTGCAGCAGCAAGAACCTCGGTCTCGCATGCCTGATACTGAGCAAGGTAGCCCTTCATAGCCTTCTTAGCGGTCTTGAGAGAAGCCTCGATGTCTGCAAGCTCTCTGGTGGGAACGGTAGCAGCGCGGTTGTAGGTAGCGGGCTGCTGAATGTTGCCGTCTGCGCCCTTAACTGCAACCATCTTTGCAACGCCCTGCTGAATGTCAGCAACGGATGCATTGCACTCTGCAACGTAAGTAGTAGCCTCAGAAACCACCTTAGCTGCCTTCTTGCCTTTGCTGAGAGCTGCAAGCTCGGTGTAGTTAGCGTCAACGGTAGCGATGTTAGCTGCAAGGGTGTTACCGATTGTTGCGTAATCCTTGTACTGGGTAGCGATCTTGGTCTGTGCAAGGGTGAGCTTCTTGGAGTTCTTTGCGTTGGACTTTGCGGAATACTTCTGCTGTGCGGAGCTGCAGTCGTGAGCGGTGTCAACAACCTTCTTAGCGGAAGCGTTGTACGCCTTGATGTCCTTCTTGATGTCCTTCTTTGCAGCTGCGATCTCCTTTTTGAGTTCGGTCTGTCTCTGCTTGATCTGCTTCTTAGTCATTAAATTTCCCTCTTTCTCCGCATAGCGGCATATGTTTTATTATTTTACAATGATATTATAACAAATATTTTTTTATTAGTCAATAGGTTGTTAAAAACTTTTTTAATTTTTTTTAATATTTTTTACTTTTTTTAATAATTTCGTCCCGACGGGAGGCCCGTGCCAAAAACGGTGACGGTCGGGACGAAAAACGCCGCTAAAAATTAGTGGCAGATGCACTTCTCGGT
>CAZABU010000099.1:0-7595 GCA_964483225.1 uncultured Ruminococcus sp.
GATCGGACGCCGTCCCTATTAGGTCATACTGTTTGACTAGATGGAAAACGCACATCCCGATATACTCAATATACTCCTTCAGGTCCTTGATGACGGTAGGATAACGGATGCGCAGGGCAGAGTCGTTAATTTTGAAAACACCGTTATAATTATGACCACTAACGCAGGTAGCGAAAGCTCCAGCGCGATATCCGGCTTCTCTGAACAGAAGGAAATGAAGATGAAGGAGAAGACCGAACGCGCTCTTTCCGGATTCCTGCGTCCAGAGTTCATCAACCGTATAGACGAGATCATCACCTTCAGACAGCTTGATAAGAGTGATTTTGTAAGGATCGCGGATATTATGATGGGAAAGCTGAAGGATCATTTTGCCGAAAAAGGTATAAAGCTCCTTTACGACGAATCGCTGCTTACTCATATCGCCTCGGAATCCTATTCTGAAAAGTACGGCGCAAGAAATATGCGTAGATTTATCGAAAGAAACGTCGAGGATATTCTGGCTAATCTTATCATCGATCGTGCAAGCGACCGCCTTGTGGGAATATCGATTTCCGCTAAAGACGGTGAAATTACTATAGATACTATTTAACTGTCAAAAAGGAGATAAAAACATGGCAGAATGCTCACATGATTGCTCAAGCTGTTCTCAGAAGTGCTCGAAGGCTGATCTTATTGAGCCTCAGAACAAGGCGAGTAACGTAAAAAAAGTCATTGGAATCGTAAGCGGAAAAGGGGGCGTCGGGAAGTCGCTTGTTACCTCGATGCTTGCCGTTACTATGCAGAGAAGAGGATATAAGACCGCAATTCTTGACGCGGATATAACCGGTCCCTCTATCCCCAAGGCCTTCGGATTAAAGCCGGGAACTGTTGAAGGAAGCGAGCTGGGTATGTTTCCTCCGCAGACAAAGACGGGTATTGAGGTTATGAGCCTTAACCTGCTTGTGGATGATGAAACTAAGCCCGTTGTTTGGCGCGGCCCGGTCATAGCCGGCACCGTTAAGCAGTTCTGGACCGACGTTGTCTGGAACGAGGTGGATTATATGTTTGTTGATATGCCTCCGGGAACCGGTGACGTTCCTCTCACTGTTTTTCAGAGCCTGCCTCTCGACGGTATCGTTATTGTAAGCAGCCCGCAGGAGCTTGTTTCGATGATAGTTGAGAAGGCCGTCAATATGGCGAGTCTTATGGACGTCAAGGTTCTTGGTCTGGTGGAAAATTACAGCTATATCGTTTGTCCTGACTGCGGTAAGGTTATCAGACCCTACGGAGAGAGTCATATTGATGCTCTTGCTGAGGCTCATAACACCACCGTTCTTGCAAAGCTTCCTATCGACCCCGAGCTTGCATCGCTTTGCGATAAGGGCGTTATAGAGCTCTTTGAGGGGGAATATATGGAGCGTGCGGCGGATATCATCGAGGCGGCTCTTAAATAATTTTTTAACTGCCCGCATTACTGTGGGCAGTTGATTATTTTGAACGGGGAGAAGAAAAGATGAGGTTGCACGAAAGAACGGATTTTTTAATCAGAGAAGAACACGTTGCGATGTCGGACGGCGTAAAGCGGTATACTCGCTCGGTCATTCAAAAGCCTTTTGGTAAAAGAATTACATATAGGTTCTCGGAATAATAAACCAATCTCCCGATAAAGCGAAAAAGCATCGTTTTGTCGGGAGATTATTTTTGTTCGGTTTCCTTTTATGACAAAATATTTGTTATTCGTGTGCTACAATTATTTCGTCAAACGGAGGTGAGTCTGTGAGGACCTTATATATCGACGTTTATTTTATGATAAACTTTACGGTAGACGCGCTGGCGATGTACTTCGCGGCTATATTTTCGGCTGTTCCCACAACGGCCAGACGCATAGCTGCAGCTTCTGCTGTTGGGGCACTTGCCGCATGCGGTATTGTCTTTTTGACAGAACAGGCCGCCTTGAAGCTTGTCTTGACTTTTTTATCCCTGGTGATCATGGCATTTATAGGAGCGAGACGGATATCCGTACAACGACGGGCAAAATTCGTCTGCTCTTTTATAATTTTCGAGGCACTTGTGGGTGGAATCGTAACTTTTATATGGAGCTTTCTCGACAAATACGTTTACGAAAAAATAGAGTCGGCAGCGGGGCAGGAGGTCAATAGAAAGCTCCTTGCTTTTGCGCTTATAGTTTTGTTATCAATAGGAGTATTTAAGATGCTTGTATCATTTTTCTCAAATACCAAATGTGCCGGTAGTGTTGTGCTTGAAATAGATTTTTTAGACAAAAAGATCAAGACGGAGGCCTTTGTTGACAGTGGAAATCTTGCCATAGATCCAATGGACATGCGCCCGGTGTTGCTTATAAAAACCGAGCTGGCGCGATTGCTTTTGCCTGAAAACGTAATACATCTGCGTGATCCGGATGCTATTGACAGAGAGATAAGAAAGCGCATAAGGCTCATACCGATATCTCGCGGCGGAGCGACTCACGTGCTGACAGGCGTAAGAGCAGATCACGTGCGGGTGATAACTGATACGGATAAATGTGAAGAGGTAAGCGTTACTCTCGCAATTGATAGAGAGGAGGGAAGCTTCGGTGGGTATGAGGCACTTATGCCTGCCGCGGCGTTGGAAAATGTGGTTTGAGGGACTTCGGCGGCGATTGCGTAAAATATGGGATCCGATAGTCAAAAAGCTGTTTCCTAATAAAGTATATTATATAAATGGTAGCGAAACGCTTCCGCCGCCCTTGCCGGCCGAGCTTGAGGCGGAAATGATAAATAATATTCACACCGATTATGCAAGGAGCATGCTGGTAGAGCATAATCTGCGCCTTGTCGCCTACATAGCAAAGCGATTTGAAAATACGGGCGCCAATATAGAGGAGCTTATATCAATAGGCACTGTCGGTCTTATGAAGGCAGTATCAACCTTTAACGCCGATAAGAATATAAAGCTTGCCACATATGCATCGCGTTGTATAGAAAACGAAATACTGATGTTTATAAGGAAGAGCTCGGCGCAGAAAAAGGAGATATCAATAGACGAGCCACTGAACGTTGATTGGGACGGTAACGAGCTGTTGCTTTCTGATGTGCTTGGCTCGGAGAATGATACGGTTTCAAAGGAAATGGAGGAGGACGAGGAGCGTAAAATTCTTTGGGATGCGGTTTCGGGGTTGTCGGATAGGGAGCGTGTGATCGTTGAATTGCGCTTTGGGCTTGCGGGTGGAGTTGAGCTGACACAAAAGGAGGTGGCAGATGCTCTTGGTATATCGCAAAGCTACATTTCGCGCTTGGAGAAAAAAATTATGACACAGCTGAGAAAAAAATTAGAAGAAAAGATATAATTTTTTTGAAAAAGGTATTGCAAAACGGATTTTTATGTGTTATAATAGAGTACATTAAAATGATTAAACAATAAAGAGGTGTTAAAATGAAGGCTGGAATACATCCCGAGTACAAGGAAGCTACCATCAGATGCGCTTGCGGTGCCAGTGTTCAGACTCACTCCGTTAAGGGTGATATGAACGTGGAAATCTGCTCCAAGTGCCATCCTTTCTATACAGGTAAGCAGAAGTTTGTTGATGCGTGCGGACGTCTTGACAAGTTCAAGAAGCGTCTTGCTGCTGCTAACAACAAGTAATTATTGTACTATAAAAGAGCGTTGGAGAATATCCTCGCTCTTTTTGTTTCTGAAGTACATTCGCAGGGAGGTGATCTCGAATGAAGGAATTTGAGGCCGTAAAAAGTAAGGCCATTCTTGTCGGCATTGCAGAGCGCGGAAGCGACATACCTGAATGTGAGCGCTCACTGGACGAGCTGGAGCGCCTGCTTGATACTGCGGGCGGCGAGGCCGTTGCAAGGGTTATGCAGGTTAAGGAAAGCTTTGACCCCAGAACTTGTATCGGATCGGGTAAGGTACGTGAAATATCGGAGCTTTGCCGTGATAACAACATTGAGCTTGTGATCTTTGATTTTGAACTTACGCCTGCTCAGATAAGAAATCTTGAAAATGATATCGGTGAGGACGTTATGGTTATGGACCGTAGCATGCTCATTCTTGATATATTTGCGCTCCACGCCGTCAGCGGCGAGGGTAAGCTGCAGGTTGAGCTTGCACAGCTAAAATACTCGGCACCAAGGCTCATGGGAAAGGGAACAGAGCTTTCAAGGCTTGGCGGCGGTATCGGAACGAGAGGTCCCGGAGAGAGTAAGCTTGAGAGCGACAGACGTCATCTTAAGGAGAAGGTGACGATGCTTGAGCGTAGGCTTGCGGAGCTTGAGCACAATCGCGCGGTCATGCGTGCTCAGCGTGACAGAAGCGGACTTCTGAAGGTTGCCCTTGTAGGGTATACCAATGCAGGTAAATCTACGCTCTTGAACGCTCTTACGGGTGCTGACGTACTGGCAGAGAATAAGCTCTTTGCCACCCTTGATCCCACCACGAGAAAGCTGGAGCTCCCCTCGGGAGAAACTGTTTTATTAACCGATACCGTCGGCTTTATCAGAAAGCTACCGCATCATCTTGTAAAGGCGTTCAAGTCCACGCTCGACGAGGTCAAGTACGCTGATATCCTTCTTATAATTTCCGACGTCACCGATCCGGAGGCTCCCGAGCACATTGAGGTTACCAAGAGCGTTATAGGCGAGCTTTCTGCAGCAGATAAGCCTATCCTGTACGTTTATAATAAGTGCGATATGCTGCCGGAAGGATCGACGCTTCCCGATGGTGCTGACACCATTTCGGTGTCCGGTGCTACCGGCGGCGGTATAGATAAGCTGCTTGAGCGGTTGGAGGATATAGTCCACAGCTTTAAGCGCAGCTATAAGTTGCTTATTCCTTATTCGGATCAATCCTCACTCAGCGCTATTTACGATAGCTATACCGTCGCTAGCGTTGATTACGAAAATGATGGTGTATCTCTCGATGCGGTCCTTGATGAACGCGGTCGCGGACTCTACGGCAAATATATCGTCGAGGGGGCAGAATAATGGTGTGCTATACTACTGTCAAGGAATACGGCAGCTTTGAATACGAGGACAGAAAGTCTGTTTTTATAGGTGAGGCTCTGCCGATATCCTGTGAGAGCGATGCACTTGCCTTTATCGCAGGTATAAAGAAAAAATATCCCGATGCAAGACATCACGTTTATGCGTACGTTCTGCGCGAGAATTCTACTATGCGCTTTTCCGATGACGGAGAGCCCCAGGGCACGGCGGGTATGCCCGTGCTTGACTCCATACGGAAACGGGGAATTACCGATACGGTGATCGTGGTAACGCGTTATTTTGGCGGTACGCTTTTGGGGACCGGTGGACTCGTTAGAGCCTATACGGCCGCTGCTGCAGGCGCGCTGGAGACGGCGCAGATCATACGCTACGATATCTATACCACGCTCGAGATCGAGGTAGGGTATTCAGATTACTCTAAAATTTCTACTATGCTGGATTCTCATGGCTTCAGAACTGAGGATACGGATTTTTCGGATACAGTAAAGATATCCGGCAAGCTTCTCAAAAGTGTCCTTGCGGACCTGGAAACAGCACTTACCGAAACCACGTCCGGTCGCGCAAATATAAAAATTGTCGGCGAAAAATTTGATTTTTGAAAATAAAAAGTGTTTTTTTGAATTATATCGTATATTAAGTTGAATTTTTGAAGGGAGGTGCGCTTTTGATTAGCAAGGATACGATCGATCAGGTACTTATGCGTAACGATATAGAGACGTTGATCGGCGGTTACGTTTCGTTGAAGCGCGCCGGTTCAAACCTCAAAGGACTTTGTCCCTTTCATAGTGAAAAATCGCCGTCTTTTACAGTTTATCCTGCGGATAACAGCTTCTATTGCTTTGGCTGCGGTGTTGGCGGAAACGCTATTACCTTTATCCGAAAGCGTGAGAATCTCGATTATCCTGATGCGGTTGAGTTTCTTGCAAACCGTGCCGGCATCACGATAGTGCAGGATGATTCGCGGAAGAGTTATCAATCTGCGCCAAAGTTTGACAGAGCCAGAATGTTTAAGATGAACGCAGACGCGGCAAAATATTTTCACGCCTGCTTGATGTCGGATCACCCCGATTCGAAGGCCGCACTTGACTATTTTGTAAACAATCGTAGACTTTCTATGGCTACAATCAAGCATTTTGGCCTTGGATATGCACCCAATAGCTTTGATGCCTTTTCTAAATTTATGTTATCGCGCGGCTATAATTATGACGAGCTTGTTGCCGGCTTCCTTTGCGGCAAAAGCGATAAGGGCCATTATTACGATGCCTTTCGAAATCGCGTGATGTTTCCCATCATCGACGTCACCGGTAACGTTATCGCCTTCGGGGGCAGAGTTATGGATGACTCGAAGCCTAAATATAAAAACTCATCGGATACCCCGGTGTTCAAAAAATCAAGAAATCTGTTTGCGCTGAATTTTGCAAGACTCGCTTGCGAGGAGACGCTTATTCTGTGTGAAGGATATATGGATGTTATCGCCCTTCATTCAGCCGGATTTACAAACGCCGTGGCGACTCTTGGTACTGCTATAACTGCAGAGCAGGCTCGAATGATGAGTAGATATACAAAGAAGGTAATAATTTCCTATGATGCCGACGAAGCAGGACAAAAGGCTGCCGACAGAGCGATAAAGATGCTCTCCGAGGTTGGACTTGACGTAACTATTCTCCGTGTTCCCGGTGCGAAGGATCCGGATGAGTATATTAAGACCTACGGGGCAGAGAAGTTCCGTCAGATTTTGAACGGATCAAAAAGTCGCTTTGATTACCATATGGATGTTATTCTTTCACGATATGATATTACACTTCCACAGGATAAGGTGAAGGCGCTTCACGAGTCGGAAAAATTGATTTCTGAAACTTATTCTTCGGCAGAACGCGATATTTATATTAGAATCGTAGCCAAGAAATTTGAGGTTTCTCCTCAGAGCATCAAGAACGACGTGGATGCAATAGTGGCTAAAAGTACACGCCAAAGACGACGTGAGGAATCGGAAAAGGTTCGTCAGGATGCCGTCGGATATTCCGACCGTGTTAATCCCGATTTTATAAAGGCGCCTGCCGCTGCGAAAAACGAGGAGGGCGTCCTTGGACTCCTTCTTCTTTATCCGGAGCATAGAAAGGCCGTCTTTGATGGTGGTTTGCTATCGCCTGATGATTTCTATACGGATCTTTCAAAAAGGATATTCGGTTGGATCTCAGAGGCGTATTTTGCGGGCGGTGAGCTACCTGATGCAAACGACAGCTTCACCCCCGACGAGGTCGGCAGAATGACGAAGATGAAGATCGCCCGTATGCAGCTTACTGACAATAGCGAAAGCGTGCTCTACGATTGCATTGACGCGTTGAAAAAATCAGTAAGCAAAAAGACCTCTTCGCAAACCAATACGTACGAAGGACTTAACGCAATTCTTGCGAAAAAGAGAAATGTTTAAGATTCAAACAGGAAGGTTGAAAAAATGAGCAGAGAAAAGATCGATGTACATGAATTTATTGATGCAAAGAGCGAGACCGGTATCGGTAATTCCGATATTATGAAGGTGCTCGAGGATATCGACTACGATATCGTGCAGGCTGATATTGATTCTGCCAGCCCCGACGAGCTTGAAAA
>CAZABU010000100.1:0-7513 GCA_964483225.1 uncultured Ruminococcus sp.
CGATGAATCGCTTTGACGGCGAGTACACCGAGGACCAGGCAGAGCTTTATACCGCGCTGCTTGATTACGGCGCGGCTGTTCAGGAGGTAGTATTTGCTACCGAGGACGGCGGCGTTGACGAGGCAAAGGTTGCCGCCGCAGGCGGTTGGGCCGATGCTTATTACGTTGTTAATAAGAGCATCGTGGTTGACGGTGTGGCCGAGCCTGCCGTTACCGAGGAGCTCAGAGCGGTTAACGTTACCGGCGGATCCTACTCTCCCGAGATACCTAAGTGGTACGGCAATAAGAGCACCGTTCTCGTTTCTCTGACAGACGGTCAGGGCGAGCGTCTTTTTGACGATTCTTATGCTGTAAACTGGAACAAGGTGTCCTTCGGGATCGGTAGCTCCGAGTACGTTGCAACCTACCGCACCTCCGAGTACGGCAGCTCCTACGTTACCTACGACGAGGGCCTTGCCGACGATGCAACAAGCGCCGTTGGCTACGAGAACGTTCTGGTAGCTCAGGTAAGCACAAATAAAATGCTTGGCAGAGCTCCCTCGGGTAGCGCGACTGCAAACGGCATTACCTATAACAACGTAGGTTATGTAACCACCGGCGACGGCGCGCTTATTCTCGGTAAGCGCCTTTCCATAACCGCGATTGACAGCAGTGTTTACACCGGCGACCTTAAGGTCGGTGACGTGTATATGTCCGGCAGCGGTCAGGGCGCAACGCTCTCGCTGGCATCCTCCACCAAGACTCCCGATGCTTATACTCAGTCCAAGGCGCTGATCGCCGAGTTCGACGTTAAGATCGATGCGAAGAACACCGGTGCTCATATGGGTCAGGTCTGGTTCAGAGACGTAAACGGCAAGAACCTTTGGGGCGTTAACTTCTGGGACGTTGGCGGAACCGGCTTTAAGCTTACCGTTAACCTTTCCGCTGATAACAACGCAAACGTTACCACCGACACAGTTCCTTATGATATGGATAGCGACACAAAGTCGGATTATCATAACGTAAGATTTGAGTATATCAACGATGCCTGCGGCGAGGGGACTATGGCCGTCAATGTTTATATCGACGGTAAGTATCATACCGGCTGGACCTCTCGCTACGGCGGTCAGTACGATGCGTCCGTATATACCACCGAGCTTGATAACGAGCTTGGCTATATGACCTTCTATCTTCCCGGCGGTGCAAGAAATACCGTTATGAGCATCGATAACGTTTACTTCGCTACCGAGTACAGCGATGAGAGCTATCTCGGCAAGGGTGCTTATAACGATGACGCACAGTACACCTTTGAGGACGGCGCAACCGGCGCGTATATCGGTAACCACACCACCGCTCTCGGAGCTGCGGGCAGCAATATTACCAATACCGCGACCACGCCTGCCTCCTACAGGAATATCAATTACGTTACCGACGAGAGCGGCAATACCTATCTCGACCTTAAGTATTATTCCAAGGTAAATTCGGATAGCACGGGCGCGGCGACTCAGGCGCTCTCCTTCGAGAATCCCGGCTCCTACCGCGGAGGCACCTACGTTTACGCACTTGATTTCAAGTGGAACGGTTCTAACGTAGAGTCCCCGGCTCTCACCGACAGATTTGCGGGCTGGGCCTTCGCTATGGGTATCAGAGGCGACGGAAGTGACGCGATTTCCGACTATATGTTCAGAGTGTACGGAAATGCGTACTACGGCGAGAATTCGAAGCTTTATCTCTCCACGGCGAGCACGCCGGATACCGTAATTGACAAGACCGGAAAGGATAAAGACTCCACCAACACAAAATACGGCACCGATGCAAACGCTCTTATAAAGGCAGGCTGGTACACCACCTCCGAGACCGAGCCCACCTCCGGCGTTTACGTCAAGGATGAAACCACCGGCGAATACAAGATTCCCGACGTGGAAGCTTATATGGACTACTTCTACGGCGCTGTAGGCAACTGCTTTGCGGTTATTGAGTGCGGCGAGTGGTACAACATCCGTATGGAGTACACTCCTACCACCTATGAGCTTTATCAGGGAACCAGCGGCACCAACTACCGTTACATGGTAACCGGTACCCTCGAGGTCTATATCAACGGTCAGCTTGCTTACACCGATACCCGTGCCAACGGTGAGGACGTGGTTGCTATGAGCGATACCACCGGCAAGCTTCCCAACATCACCAACGAAACCTACAGATACGCCTTCTTCCAGAACAGAGGCGGCGGTATTTATAACTCCTATAACTACTCTCTTGACAACGTTTACCTCGGCACCTACACCGCTAAAGATAACACTCTCGCATCTCCCGATATGTACGGCGCGGTATACGAGGGCGCCCTTGACTACGATTATACGAAGGTGATGGGTCAGCTCGGCTCTCTGTCTTATACAGAGCTTGATGCAGAGACTCTCGGCTTTGTCAGCGACGTGGTCGGCGCGGACGAGATCTACGGCAACAACAAGGATTCCAATAACTGGGCTCAGATCGAGCGTCAGGGCGATAACTTCTACCTTGAGCTCGGCGGCAGAAAGAAGGATTCCAGCAGCACCACCTATTTCCCCGCGCAGACTACGACAGGCGATACATACGTGCTCAGCACCGGCTTCAGCTGGCTCGGCACCAACCTTTCGATGCCCTCTTACGTAAACGGTCAGGTTTCCGATAAGTGGCAGTTCAAGATCGGTATTCTCTCCACGGCCGGCGAGGCTGCAGGCAGGGATGCTTATATGGCGGCTCTCTTCGGCTTTGCAAACGGCCGCGATTCCATCGACCTGTATCTGAACGCATCTGAAAAGGATCGCGTATACGTAACCACCCTTCGTTACGGTCAGTGGCACAACATCACTCTTGAGTTCACCGCAGGTGAGTCCGAGGACGCACGCTACACCGGTACCGCAACCGTCCTTATCGACGGCGTACCCACTGTTACCGACGCTCCCACTTACCTCGTCGGCTCCTCCTACAAGCAGGAAAATCACTCTGCCGATATCGCGTGCGCATTCGTTGAGCTTCGCGGAATTGCCCGCGACGCCGTGGTTGGCCTTGACGATACCTACGTCGGCGCCTTTGGTGAGTATAAGCTCGGCAACGGTAAGTATGCAGATTCTGCCCACACCTATGAGGACGGTATGCTCTCTGCCGACATCTCCAACGCTTCCGCACTCACCTCCGGCAACAATATCGCCTCCATTGTTGAGAAGGACGGTAATAAGTATCTTGAATTCAACAGAACCGCAACGGAAACCACCTCCAACTCTCCTTACATCAGTCATACCAATTCCGTTCACGGTGCGTACTTCAACGATTCCGCTTACGTTTTTGAAACCGACATCAATTACGGTACCGAGTACGGCGGCAGGACCGATGGCGGAACCTCAGATCTCTGGAACCTGAAGCTTGCCCTCAGAAATTCCTCGAACGCTCAGTTCTACGGCATTGTTTCCTACGTAATTCTTGGCGAGGACGGTCTTATTGAGGCTGTTAAGCTAAATGACGTTACCGGTAACACTATCGCAACCCTCAACGTCGACCAGTGGTATAACATCAGAATTGAGTATACTCCTACTTATCACGATGATTACTATCACGGCTCCGTAAAGGTCTATATCAACGGCGCGGCAGTTTTCGCAGAGGAAGACTTCTATGCTACCGGAAACAGCTACGTTGCCAGTGCCAACACCTCTTATAAGAGCGCGTACTTCGAGATGCGCGGACTTATGAAGGAGGTCACCGTGCGGATCGATAACACCTTCGTAGGCTTCGAGTCCGACACCGTAAATATCGTTACAGACTCTGAGGACTTCAGTAGCGTAGACGTTTCCGACAAGCTCGTCAAGGGAACTAACGGTAAGGCCTCGACAAGCTCTCAGTATATCAATATTGAAGCCGAGGGCGATGAGACATATCTCAGCTTCGACGTTGCAAAGGACGGTAACCTTGATACCGGATATGCATCCGGTGAGGCTCACACCTACTACCACTTCGATAATCTCGGTCAGGCTCAGGTCGGCTCGGTTTACGAGGTCAGCTACAAGCTCCGTGTGAACGCCTTTGACAATAACGATTCTAATCCCAGAACCTGGTGGCTCTATTCCGGACTTGTGGTAGATAATTACTCTACGACCAGCTTCGAGGGACGCACCGCAATGATGCTTGGCGGTGGTATGGCGAATGATACCACCCTCAAGATGGGTTCCACCAATCTTGTGAACGGTACCTGGTACGAGATATCCTACGTATACATCGTAACCGAGAAGACGGATACCAACCTTACCTTCACCGGTACTATGTATATTAACGGAACGGCGGTTACTACCCTGCAGAGCAAGAATAATCCCACCGGCAACGAGACCAACGTTGTTGGCTTCGGCTTCAAGACTCCCGGCTGTAAGAACGGCGGATACGGTGGAATTGATACCCTCGATTTCGACATTGACGATCTTACCGTAAATGCGTATAACACTATTTATAATAAGGTTACCCTTAACAGCGATTTTGAGGCAACCGTCGGTGAGAACGCCGTTCTTGGTGTAAATAAGAATGGCAAGTATTCCGTAAAGACCGAGGGCGAAAACTCCTACCTCAACGTGACCAAGCCGAGCAGCGGCGAGGCTATCTACACTATTGTTGATGCAAACGGCCTCCTTGGCAAGGCTCGGATCGGCTCCAAGTACACCGTGACCTACGAAATGAGAGTCAACTCCGTCGCCTCTGCAAGCTATTCCGGTTGGATCATGATGAACGCTCTCACCTCGGCTGAAACTTATGCCGACGCGGATTCCGCGATAGGATACGTTGAGTGTGCCACCGCCGACGGCGCAACCGCACTCAAAAACGTAAGTCACGGCGAGTGGGTGACCATGAGATGGGAATATACCGTGACTGCGAACAACGGCACCACCTATACGGTAGCCGTCAAGGGATACGCAAACGACACCTTGATATACAGCACTGCCGCTGACGATATTCCTACTCTCGACGTTGCATCCTTCAGCATCAAGTTTAAGGACGCCTCAAACTTCACCGCTATTGATATCGACTTTGACGATTTCGTTATAGTAGCAGAGTGCGTGAATCTTGACTGATAGGCATAGCAAAAACTAACAACCTTGGACTGCGTCTTGCGGCGCAGTCCATTTTATATTCCATAATATAAAATTGTATGAAACTTCTTGACATCTTCTCCGACATCTGTTATAATACACTTAACCTAATACAAAAACGAAAGGATATAAGGATATGAAGGAAATGCTTATCAAATTGTCCACCGTTGCGGACATCAGAGATTTTGTAAACGAGGTTATTTTGACTGCTTACGAGGTGGATCTTGTGCAGGGCAGATACGTCATCGACGCGAAGTCGATCATGGGTATCTTCTCACTTGATCTTCTTTCTCCCATCACTCTTAAGGCTCATACCGATAACGCTGAGGAGTTCTTCGCACGTATTGCTAAGTTTTCGGCATAAACGTTAGGCTGTTGCATCGCAACAGCCTAAAATAATAAATGACAGGAAAGAAAAATGAAGAGATTAGCAGTTTTAGCAATTATGCTCCCGGTGCTTTTGTGCTCCTGCTCTGCAGGAGAATACACGGTCACCTATGTGTTGCCCGAGGGCTCTGTCACCGAGAGCTATGGGATAAATACCGCGCCTGTGCTGCCGGAGTCTCCGTCGCGGGAGAATCATGCTTTTGTCGGCTGGAGCTACGATGCGCTCGGTAATAATATGTATCTTGGCGGCACCCCGCTCGACGGGGACGTTACCCTTTATCCCGTATGGAGCTATGACTCGGACAGGGTGATCGGCGAGATCTACTCAAGTGAAATAAAAATGTGCGTCAGCATTAATGCCGTGGGATATAATTCGCTCTTCGGCGCCGTTACCGATTCCGACAGTATGCAGGGCAGCGGCGTTATATGTCACGATGAGCCGGGGTACTATTACTGTGTTACCAACAGTCATGTGACCGAGGTTGCCGAATCCTATGGGAACAGCGAATATACGGTTACGGACTGCTACGGTAACGAGTTTTCCGCAGAGCTTATCGCCTCTGACAGTAAGCTTGATCTTGCACTTCTGCGCTTCCGTAAGGGGGCAAAGCTCCTGTACGCTGCTCCTCTTTCAGATAAGCCCGCCGAGGTCGGGGATACCGTGATTGCCCTCGGTGCACCCGACGGAGTGAGGAATGCAGTTACCTTCGGCTCCGTAATACGGCTCGCACCGGTAGCAGGGCAGGGCGCGGCGGACAAGACCGATGTTACCTTCTCCGTTATCTGGCACGATGCGGCAATGGCTCACGGCTCCAGCGGAGGAGCGCTTCTTAACGATTCGCTTGAGCTTGTCGGTGTGAATTTTGCGATTGCCATGGACGGCTCTACCGGCGAGTATCTCTATGGATTCGCGATCCCGGCGAGTCATATAAAAGCCTTTTTAGAGGAAAGCTTGGCTAAATAAGAAACAAAAAACGAGGTGTGTAAACCTCGTTTTTTTAATGTAAAAAAATGTCAGCAAATGACAACTATAATTTACAAAATTTTGTAAAACAGCAGATAAGCGCCCTCTAAAAGCACCAGGTGCGTCGGATAGAAAATATAGAAGAAATACTTGAGCTTCGGAGTGCCTCTCTTTCCGGAATACAGGAAGAGAAGCGCGGCACCTATGAGGGCGAAGGACTGGACGTAATTGCTCGAGGTGATGATATCGACGGCGGAGTGAAAGGCTACGCCAAGACAAAGACAGCCCACTCTCATATACAAGGTGTCAAGTCGCTTGATACACTCGGGAGCATCAACGCCGCGAAGGTCGAGCAGGCTCGCCAGCACCGGTATCATGCATCCGATAGCCCCATAGTCGAAGCTGATATGCTCCATCAGAATGTAGGTGCCAAGCACTGAACAAAGGAACAGTCCTCCTAAGAGCACCTTTTTCCATATATCGGCCGCTTTGTCGAAGAACGCCTCCTTAAAGGCCTGCAGCTCGTATATCAGAATTATCGATACCGAGAAGGTCATCAGTATGGACATATACGTTGACCCGCTGAAGAAATAATATACGATCTGGCACGCGGAGCCAAGACCGAAAACCGTAAGAAAATATTTCAGCTTTGAGCGCGTATATCTCGCACCCTCTGCGATCATAAAGGCGAAGATCGGGAATGCCAGCCTGCCGATGATCCTCATCCACAGCGCGTCGGGGAACAGCATAAGCCCCATATGATCGATCAACATACTGATCGCCGCAATTATTTTCATAGCGTTACCGCTCAGCCTCTGTATACGTCCCATTTTTCGCTCCTTTTTTTTGCTTACCTTGTTATTGTAGCGTCTTTTTGTCAGTTTGTCAAGTGCAGAGGACGTTTTATATTGTGCAAATGGTAGAATTTTTCCGTCAAATTCACTAAAATTCAAATACGTTATTGCAATTTTCAATTATGTGTGATAAACTATATTTGGTAAATTATTTTATGCGCACATGCAGAAAGGAAAAAGCTATGAAAAGAAAGTATATGACGGCAGAGCTGGAGGTACTG
>CAZABU010000101.1:0-7308 GCA_964483225.1 uncultured Ruminococcus sp.
CTATCTCTTCCTCGGCACGCTCCAGAGTTCTCTTTGCCTCGGCTTCGGCTTCGCGGAGAATTTCTTCCTCGCGAAGAATCGCGCGCCTGTGGGCGGCCTTGAGAATTTCCTCGCTTTCCTCCGAGGCGGCGTTCAGCTTTTCTTCGTATTCGCCCTTCATTTTCTTTGCCTCGTTCACAGATGCCTCGGCATCGGAATACGTATCGTCAATCTCCTTTTGACGGGAGTTAATCATTGACATAAGAGGCTTGAAGGCAAGCTTTTTTAGAAGAATATAGAGTATAAGAAGGTTCAGCCATGCGAAGAGCATCGTCCAGAGATTAACTCCGACGAAGTCCTCAAAATTCTGTAGAAACCATTGAAATTCCATGGCGTTGTCCTTTCGTTCTTACATTTTTATTAGCCGAAAAAGGATATAATCCTGTAGGTCTATTGCAGGCGCAAGGCCCGTCAAAGCCCTCCACGGCAGCAGCTTGAAGCTAATCAGAACTTCATAAACATAAGAAGAAGGGCGATAACGAGCGAGTAAATACCCGTGGTCTCGGTAATTGCACAACCGAGAATCATATTGGTACGCAGAGTTCCTGCCATCTCGGGCTGTCTTGCCATAGCCTCAAGTGCCTTGCCTACTGCGTTACCCTCACCGATAGCGGGGCCTATAGCACCGAGTCCCATACAGAGACCTGCACCGAGAACCTTTGCTGCATCAACACTGAATTCCATTTTAATTTCCTCCTGGATAATAAATATTTATTAAAATCAAATCTAAAAGTAAATTTTTGTTTGCATTATCGGCTTTTGGCTCGCCCTTTGAGGGCGTGTATTACCGTTAAATGCTACTGATACATGAGAGAGTCAGCTTTCGCTTTTTTTAACATTTTTCTTTGGAAGCTCCTCGGGGGGAGGACAAGCACCTCCAACGTAAACCATAGTTAAAAGAGAGAATACGAGCGCCTGAACGAAGCCCGAGAACAAGTCGAAGTAAATAGAGAGAACTGCGGGTATGCCAATTTGGAATACCGTCGGGAATACCGCAAGCAGCGTATCGGGAAGCCAACCGAAGATAAACTGGTTGAGTCCTGCAAGGGCGGCATAGATAAGTGCGGTCAAAACACCGCCGCCCGCTACGTTACCGAAGTGACGGAAGGCAAGTGAGATAGGCTGCGCAATCTCGCTGACGATGTTCATAGGAGTCATAACTACTATAGGCTCGGTGAAGCCCTTGAGCCACTGACCGAAGCCGAAGTTTTTGATGTTGTTGTACCAGACCATTCCCGTCGTAACGAGAGCCCAAGCAAGGGTGACAGAGAGGTCCTTCGTCGCCGAGGGGAAAAGCTGTGTCATACCGATAAGAGTACCGAGTATCGAGGAGAGGAAGAGCGTGCCGATATACGGCATAAACTTGAGGTTGTGCTCTCCCATGGTATCCCTCACGAGACCTTGAAGCATCGTAACGAGCTTCTCGGCAACTACCTGCAGCTTTCCGGGGCGCTTCTTAATTTTTTTTGAAATAAGAGCCGCGAGAAGAATAAGTATAAGAGATACTGCAAAGAGAGAAAGCGCCGTTGTGGTGAGAACGTTACCGAGCTCGAGGAGCGGTATATTTTCCGAGAGCCTCTGAAGTGCCGGAATTCCGAGAATAACTCTCGCGCCCTCGACCGATATAAGAGCCTCGTCGCTGCCGCCGTCCTCGGGGGGCGTTACACCTCCGCCCACCGTCATAACGAGAAGGCAAAGCGCACCGACAATAAGAACAACCGAAAGCAGAATAAGGAGTTTTACCAGTATTTTCTTACCTTTCATTTTGCCATTTTTCCTTTGATTATTTCGCTTACGTACATAATAGGTCTGAATGCAAGAAGCGGGATTGCCGTTGCAAGCGGATTGAATAGGTCACCGAGCAGAAATGCAATCACGAGCGTTACTAGCATCGTTGTTGTCCTTAAAATGAACGAGATCTTTATTGCGTTTTGTATCGGTGCGGAGTTTTCGCTGGCGAATTTCTCCGCCTCCTCGTCGGTCATCTCATGCGTTCCGCGAAGAGCGAGGTATTTGTTTATTGCAGAGTTTACCGAGAGTATAAGGAAGAGGTAGTTGAATACCGTAACGGCACTGCCGAGCAGCGTCCCAAGCACTACCCCGAGGTCGACAGTCCAAAAATCCGCCTCAAACACAAGGTCAAGAAGCGCGAAGAGTCCGACTGTAACGAGCGAAACTGCTATCTCCCCTATTATAAGCGGTAGTATTTGCATAAACCCAGAATTTTTCTTCATAAACTATTACCGTTTTTATTATTGGCGTTCCTTTTTGATTTTTTGCGTTCGTTTTGCTCTTTTTCAAGCCTTTCGTATCCTTTAGATGCCGCAAGCACGAATTTCACCATAGAGACAAGCCCCGAGAGTACACCGAGAATAACGAGCAAGGCGTATATCCAGCCCCCGACACCCGCATAGGTTACAAGCAGCCAGGATATGAGGACTCCGAGCCCTATTGGGGTGAGCAGTGTCAGGAATGCCTGAAAGACTATATTAAGAACGTAAAGTGCTCCGACTAATCCTTTATACACCTCTTACTCCTAAATTGTCCAAAATTTCCACAATATTATAGTATCACATTTCAATTTCAAAATCAAGAGCGCAGGCAAAAGTTAAAATCTTAACGAAAAAAACGGAAATATCCACAAATCATAGGTAATTTATTTGTGTATTATTCCGATAGAAAGCGGCTCGCAAATGCTAACTAAACAGAAAGCGGAGATACCTAAAACAACAGTATCTCCGCTTTTTATGGATTGGTATTTTCCGGCTAGCCGTCTTTAATTCCCGATGCCCGCCGTTAGCTTTATCAAAAGGTCGGTGTCGTCGGGCTGTATTTTAGCTTCGTGCGCCGATTTGTTTCTGACCGTCGCACCGCACCTCTCGCACCTGTGAATTATAATATAGCCCTTCTTCGGGTCGGGGAGCGTCTGCACGGGACGAAGAATTCCGCCGCAGGGGTTTGCCCTGTCACCGGGATTTATATCGACGTGAAGTGAGCACAGACAGAACGGGCAGTGGTTGCGCGAGGTGTAGCCGAGAGGTAGCACCTCTTTACCGCAGATTGCACAGATAAAGCCCGAGTCGTTCTTTTTAAATCTCTTGTCCTCCATAGCTCCTCCTATTTTCCTACGCAGAATTTTGAGAAGATGTCGGAGACGATCTCCTCGCTGACGGCTCTGCCGTCGAGCTCTGCTATAGCGCCGAGCGCTCTTTCGATATCGCGGGATACCGCGTCCTCTGCAAATCCGAGCTTAAGGCTGTCATAGGCCTCCTGAATGCTCTCCAGTGCCGAGAGCAGGGAAGCGTGCTGCCTTGCCGAAGCCACGACGGCATCTCCGTTTGATATAATTTTGCCGTCTGTGAAAAGGCTGTTTACAGCCTCCGTGAGTGCTCCGACAGTGCCCGCCTCGTCCTCTGCCGAGGTGTATATAACGGTGTCAAAGTACCCCTCGAGCCTCTTCGTGTCAAGCCGCCCTTTGAGGTCGGATTTGTTGAGTAGCGCGATTTTTGTACACTCAAGCCCCTCTATATCGCGAAGCAGTGCCTCGTCCTCCGAGTCAAGCTCACCCGACAGGTCGAACACACAAAACAGAAGCTCGCAGTCCGACATATAACGGCGGCTGCGCTCAATACCGATAGCCTCAACCCTGTCAAGAGACTCGGACTCGCGAATGCCCGCGGTATCCGCAAGCAAAAGCAGCGTGTTGCCTAAAGGGACTGTACGCTCAAGCACGTCGCGTGTCGTTCCCGCAATATCGGTAACGATAGCAGCATCCTCTCCGACGAGCAAATTATAAAGTGAGCTCTTGCCGACGTTGGGCTTACCGACGATAACTGCCGATATTCCTTCGCTGACGGCTCTGCCGGTCCTGTAGGTCGATATCAGCCTCGAAATGTCTTCCTTTATATTATATAAGGAGTCGAGCATCTCACAGACGGTAAAGTCGCCGAGGTCCTCGTCGGGATAATCTATTCTTGCATATGATGAGGATAAAAGGGAGACGAGCGAGGAACGTATTTTCGCTATTCTCTCAGCAAGCCTTTCGCGTGCAGGGCCTGCCATAAGCTTGATTTGCGCCTCGGAGCGCGCCTCGAGAAGCGTGCCGATAGCCTCTGCCTCTGTCAGCGAGAGCTTTCCCGAGAGAAAGGCACGTCTGGTGAATTCCCCTGCCTCGGCAGGGCGCGCACCGTGCGAGAGGACAAGCTCGAGAATACTGCGCGTAACCAGCACACCGCCGTGGCAGTATATCTCTACGGTATCCTCTCCCGTGTAAGAGGCGGGAGCCTTGAAATAGCATATCAGAACGTCGTCAAGGCGCGTGCCCTCTCGGTCTACTATATGTCCGTATATCTGGCATCGCGGGCTATGCTCCGTAATTTGCTTACCGGAGATAGCAGTGAAGCACCTTTCGATAATCTCAAGCGCTCCCTCTCCGCTTATTCTGATAACGGCAACCCCACCCTTACCGGGTGGGGTTGATACTGCCGCTATAACGTCGGTTATATAATTCATAGGGGATTATACTTCCGCACACTCGGCAGCGCTGTCCTCGGAGACTGCATCGGCCATGGTTTCTATGGGCTCTGCCTCTACGGTAAGGGCGGTCTGCTCCTCGCTCTCCTCAAAGAGCTCGGTGGGCTTCTTGTCGGTAAGGAAGATAACAATCTTTCTGTTGTTGTCCGAGCCTACTGAGTTGGTCGATACGCCCTCAATTCCCTGAATCTCGGAGTGAATAATTCTTCTCTCGTAAGCGCTCATAGGCTCGAGCATAACGCTTCTCTTGTTGCGGAGTGCCTTTGCCGCCATTCTGCGAGCAAGCGCACGGAGAGTCTCCTCTCTCTTCTTTCTGTAGCCCTCGATATCAATGGTAACGCGGCTCTTGTCGCGCTCGCCCTTCGAGTTCTTTCTTGCAGATGCAAGGTTTGCAAGATACTGAAGGGCGTCGAGAGTGTCGCCGTGATGACCGATAAGCGCGGAGGCATCGTCACCCACGATGGTGATCCTTCTGGTGCCGTCCTCGCATGCGTAAAGCTCTGCCTCGGCGGAAAGACCGATGTCGGAGAGCAGGGTGGTGATAAAGTCGAAGGACATATCCTCGCCCGCCTCAACAACGCGGCGCTCCATCTTGAGCTCTGCCTCGGGAATTACCTCGGACTTGGGTGCGGAGGGGGTGTTCTGTGCGTTTTCCTTGCGCTCGGTTTTCTTGCGCTCGGGTCTCTGACGGCGCTTGCTGCTGCCGCCGTTATTGCCGTTACCCTCGTTCTTCTTCTCGCGGTTCTCGCGGTTTTCCTTCTTGCGCTCGGGTCTCTGACGGCGCTCCTCGGGATCGGGAAGCTCTATATATGCTCTTACCTTTGCGGGGCGGGACATAAAGCCGAAGAAGCCCTTCGTGCCCGCGTCTATAACCTCAAACTGTACGTCCGCAAGCTCGTCTGCGCCAAGCGCGGCTCTGGCGTTTTCCTTTGCTTCAAGGATGTCCTTACCGGATGCTGTAATTTCTTTTATCATTTTAATATATAACCTCTACAAATTAGTCTTTGATGTCCGGGATATCAATACCGCCGGTTGCTTTTTTGTCTGTCGCGGAGTTCACGTCCTTGGCCTTAAGCTCGGGGAGCTCGTCGTAGTCGTCCTCGTCGATATAGTGGAGTGAGCGGTACTTGGGCTGCTGCTTGAGAGCGGCCTTCTGTGCCTTTTCCGCGGCCTTCTGTGCCTTTCTCATTTCCTTAAGCTCCTCCTCGGTGTATCGGGGGAGGGGCATCACTCTTGACAGGATGAAGGTCTGGAGAATACCGAGAGCCGACTGATAGATCCAGTAAACACCCAGCATTCCGGAGAAGCTGAATGCGATCCAAAGGGTCATCAGAGGCATCATTAGGTCCATGATCTTCATGGAAGCGGCTGCCTGAGCGTCCTGACCCTGGCTTAAGGAGTTGCTGTTCCACTTGCGGGAGAGGAACATAGAGAGCCAGGTGAGCGCCGCCGCAAGCACGGGGATGAGCACGAGCCAGCTGAAGTTTGCAAGGCTGGGAGTTGCGGCGAGATTGAGCTTACCGAACAGGGTGAAGTCGGGGAGCTTTGCCAGCTGCTCCGAATACTCTGCGAGAGCCGCGCTTTCTACGCCGTACTCGTTGATCTTACCGATAAGGCCGATCTGGTCGATGGACTTGAACTCGGCAAGCTCGGTGGCACCGGTAACGATCTTGTGGATGGCGCGTACCGCCTCATCCTCCAGCTTACAGATGTAGGAGAGGGGGCCTCTTATAACGTTATAAAGGAAGACGATGATGGGAAGCTGAAGGAGCATGGGCAGGCAGCCGGACCAGGGGCTGTAGCCCTCCTTCTGCTGAAGCTCCATGATCTCCTGCTGCTGCTTTTGCATAGTAGGCTGATCGGTTCTTCCTCTGTATTTTGCTTTGATAAGTTCGATTTTGGGGGCAAGCTTTGCCATTGCGATCTGATTCTTCTGCTGCTTTATGGAGAAGGGCAGGAAGAGGATCTTGAAAAGAAGGGCGTAAAGAAGCAGCGCCAGCGCGTAGCTTCCGCCGAATATGCTACTGAACCATGCGAGCATGGAGCCCAGCAGCCCGTATAACCAATCAAACATTTTAGTTTTCCTTTTCTTTTTCTGTCGTGTCGGTATGCTCGTCGCCGTCACACTCGCACATCCTTGCGGCGAGGTCGGCGTAATATTTTTCCCTGCGTTCGGGAGGATTTCTGAATCCGCGCTCCGGGACGGGGTCGTAGCCGCCCTTTGAGAATGGGTTACAGCGAAGTATGCGCCATACGGTCAGAATTAATCCTACGAAAAAGCCACGTTTTGAAAATGCCTCAAGGGCATAGGCGGAGCAGGTCGGAGTGAACCTGCAGCAGGGCGGTTTCAGAGGTGATATGAATTTTCTGTATAGGCCGATGAGCCATATCATTACGTATTTCATATCTGCTTATACATACCGAGCTTTTCAAATGCGATCTCAAGCTGCTTCTTGATATCGCTGCTTTTCATATCCACCGAGGCACTCCGCGCGGCTATAACGATGAGAAAGCCAACCTTGAGCGGGCGCTCCTTTTCCAGAGCCCGCAATCCCTCGCGGAGGATCCTGCGGCAGCGGCTTCTTACGACGGCCGAGCCGAGCTTGGTGGAGGTGGTGAGACCGATGCGGTTCACCTTTTTCTTTTCCGGGTGCGCCTTCGCCAGCTTCCCGGCGGCATAATCGGGCAGAACGTATACCGCGAGAGCCGACGTCACAGCTCTCTTGCCCTTTGAAT
>CAZABU010000102.1:0-7262 GCA_964483225.1 uncultured Ruminococcus sp.
GACCCGTACGGGAATCGAACCCATGTTACAGCCGTGAAAGGGCCGTGTCTTAACCTCTTGACCAACGGGCCTTAAAAAAACGTCGAAGCCGAAGCAGGCTTCGACGTTCTGGTAGCGGATGTCGGATTTGAACCAACGACCTACCGGGTATGAACCGGGCGCTCTAGCCAACTGAGCTAATCCGCCATATGAACGACATTTCTCGAAATCTCGCTGGACTATTATATCACAGCAAAATTCAAATGTCAAGAGGTTTTGTAAATTTTTTTTGAAAGGTTGATTTTTTCTAAAAAATCCGACCTAAATACCGCGCCGCTTATCCCCACTCTGCTCCGACAAAAGCACTATTGCCAAGGCGACAGAGTAATAAAACGTCGGCTGGATATAAAAAATGAAGTTATCAAAAAGCGACCCGAGCAGCAGGGCGAGCATTGAGAGTCCGAGCATCGTCTTTTCCAAGGTAGGACGGAGCAGGAAAAGCTCCAGCGTCCGCAGGCGATAATAGCCGTAGGAAAAAAGACCAAAGGCCCCCATAGATGCGGCAAGCTGGATCGGCGTATTATGGAGCATCTGCGGCAAAAAATCTATGGCCTGGAAGGTATCGGTATGCAGACCGAAAAAGCCCTTACCGAAGAGAGGCGCCTCGCGGAACACCCGGGCCCCGTATTCCCAAAGAGCGAACCTGCCGTTGTCCGAAAATCCCCTGTTCAAGTAATCCATGAGTAGCGTAACCGTCTGCTCGAAAAATATACATAGCAATATCAGTGCTCCGAGGACGATCGCCCCGCCGGATATACGGAATATGCGCCGCCTTTCCCCGAAAAAGCACCCGACGGCAAAGGAGATCACGCCGACTAGCACCGCCACCAGCAGCGCCGCGCGGGATAGGTTCAGCAATACGGCAAAGGCGGAAAGCGCCGCCGTTACGGCGTAAAATACAGCCTGCCGCTCTCTTATCATACCGAGGAACAGTACCGGCAGCAGGACCGCCAGCCCCATACCGGCGGTAGTCCATATTCCCCAGCCGTAAAGAATATTTTCCTTTATCGCGGCGCCATCGGGGCCTATCACCTTCCCCGATATATAAAGCTCGGCGGTCTCGAGGATCAGCACCCAGGCAATGACCGCCGTGACGAAAATAAAGTAGGACAAAAGCTCCTCTACGCTCTCCTTTGCAAGCCCTATATAGAAAAGATAGCCGACCGCAAGGAAGGACAACGCCACAACCGCACCGAAGCCCAAGCTCTCGGGTATCCACTCACCGCCGAGGGCGCCGTTCATAATAAATGCCAGGGCGAGGACTCCCGAGCTGAGCAAAAGCGGCGGTCTTCCCACCCTACGAAAGCGCGTCCGATTGCGCACGAAAAACAAAACGAGGCACGTACCTAAAACTACGAACAAGATCGCGACGGTCACACCGCGCACGCCTGAGAAATTAAGCCCGGAGTAGGACGGCATTCCGGGGGCGTGCTTTACGGACACTTGATAAATATACGCGCAAAATGGGAGGATAAAATGGCGCAGCGAGTCGGATGTCAAAAAGCCAACCGATGCGAGCAGGCAGATGAGGATATTGGTGTAAAATTCTACCGCAAAAAGGTGCCCCATCAATATCAGAGCCCCAACCGCTGCAGGATAGATCCTACCGTGAAAGATTCGCACAAGCGTGCCTTTAACGTCCGTCACTGTTATCACCCCATTCCCTCGTCAAGCCTGCCAAGCGTATCATAGAACACCGCGCCCAGCTCATACTCGCGAAATTTTTGCATCGCCGCCGTTGCTTTAATGCTTAAAGTTTTAGTCAAAATTTGACAAGTTTTATTTACAAAATCCTCGACCGAACCGTATTTATACAAAAAGCCGTCCACTCCGTCACACACAATGTCCACGTGTCCCTTCACCGCTGACAGTAACACGGTTTTTCCAAGCCCCATAGCCTCAAGAACGTTAAAGGGCATTCCCTCGATCCCCGATGCGGATACGTAAAGGTCGCAGGCGCGCATAAGGTCACAAGCGTCCCTTCTGTAGCCCCAGAAAACGACCGAATCGCTCACTCCGAGCTCCCCCGCCAAGCGCTCAAGCGCCTCGCGCTCTGCCCCATCGCCCACGAGCCACAGGACCGTCATCGGTATCCTCTCTCTGAGCCGTGGCAACGCCCTTATAAGGAAGGCTTGATTTTTCCGCCGCGAAAGCTCCCCCACGAATGCAAGCACGAATTTATCCTCGCAGCCCGACTTTCGCCTTAAAGACTCGGCACTGCTTATCGGTGACCGCACCTTTGCTCCCATTCCGCGGCAGGTCAGCACAAGAGGCGCGAGCCTGTACCCTTCGGCAATGGAGCGGTCCTCGCCGTTCATCGTGACTATCGCATCGGTCCTCTTTCGCAAAATCCGCTCGCAGGTAAGCAAAAAGCAAGAACGCAAGCGGCTCTCATTCTCCGAAAACAGATATCCGTGAACCACGTTGACCATCCGCGGACGCCTGCGACGGGGACAGGCCGAGCGCACTACCGCTGAAGCGAGCGAGGTATTGAGAATTACGGCATCGAATTTCTCCGACTTCAGTATCCTGCGTATCCTACGTCGGCATTTCATATTCTCTACCGACAGAAGTCGCTTCTCAAAGGGGATATCGTAATCCGCCCCCTCGCCGCGCGCCATGATCCTGACTTCATCTCCCCTCGCCCTCATAGCCTGTATATAAGGCAGGTGAAAATTATCTATATGCCCCACAGTCGACGCAACGTAAAGCACCCTTCTGCCGTCGGGCTTATCCTTCTTTTCTGCCTTTGCATACTGCTCGTTTTTGTTAAAGGCGCGGAAGGGCGTCTGCAAAAGTATGGAAAGGTCGAGCCACAGCGACCAATTCTCAATGTAAAACAGGTCCGCGTGTATTCTGTCCTCTATCGACGTGTCGCCACGCAGGCCGCGTATCTGCGCAAGGCCGGTCATTCCCGGCTTTACGTAGTGCTTCAGCATATAAAGAGGAATTTCGCTTTTGAATTGCTCTACGAATCGCGGCAGCTCAGGCCGCGGCCCCACAAGCGACATCTCACCGCGTAGCACGTTAAAGAGCTGGGGTAGCTCGTCGATCGCGGTGCGGCGCATAAAATTGCCGAATCGGGTCTTGCGAGGGTCGCGCCCCCGTGTCCAGGCGGTATCCGACGCACCGTTTTGCACCATGGAACGGAATTTCAGCATCACGAAGGGCTTGCCCATAAGCCCTACCCGCGTCTGCTTGAAAAGTATGGGCCCCGGCGAGCTGAGTCTGACACCGATGGCGGCAAGTAGCATGATCGGGGACGAGAGAATAAGCAAGAGCGCGGCGCCCACAACGTCCACCGCTCGTTTTATAAAACGAAAAACGGCGTCGTCCAGAGGTGTGGAATAGGCGTTGACGGTCAGCAACGAACCAAATGTCTCCACCTGGTCGACCGACTTAAAATATCCGTAGACCGAGGGCAAAAAATAAACCTTAACGCATCTGTCGTTGCAGATATTCACCATACCGACGGTCTGCCGTCTGCTGCAGGAATCGGGAGCAAAAAAGGCAAAATCCGGCCTTAACCTCTCGAGCACGAAATCCAGCTCTCCGAAATCGCCCAGAACGTCGCAGTCACATCCTGAAAGATTTTTTCCGACGGCTCCGACGATCACAAGCCCCTCCACCTCGTCCATGCCCGACTCTCTTACCAGACGGTTCGCAATCTCGCAGCTGTCCGTCACAACGATAGCCGTCCTGATACCGCGTCCGCCACGACGCAGCTGCTGCAAAATGTAAATAATTATTTCCTTTTCGACGACTATAAGGGCGGTACACAGAATAGCAGACCAAAGCGCCCACCAAAGCATCAATCTCTCAAGCTCTGCATCACTGCAAGCGATCGCTGTCACCGCCGAGAACACTCCGAAAAATGCCGCGCCCGCAAGCGGCATACGCGATATTTGTGCCCCAAGGGAGGCCGCGCGGCCCCTGCCCGCCACGAGCCTGTGCGCCATAGAATACAGCATGGGCGCAAGAAAAAGCAGGATCACTCTCGCGCCCATCAGCGCCGGCGCAAAGCTCTCAACCGCCCCAAGAGCCATATAAACCGTCACGAAGGACGTCACGGTTATGAGCATTTCGAGCCCTCCCTGCAAGGCTCCGAGTGTATTTCCTTCTCCGCGCATACTCTTCCTCCCTTGTAATATAGATTATTTTGCGCATTTTTGAGAAAAATATATCGGTGCGCGGGCCTATTTGCGGAGGATATTTTCAGCTGCGGCGTTATACGTCAAAATCCGACTTGACAAAGGGTACAAAAAATGGTAAAATCTATATACATAAAAAAAGAAAGAGAAAGCTATGGATTTCAAAAAACATATACCCGAGATAGAAAAAAAGCTCGGATACGTCTTTAAGGATAAAAGTCTTCTGACCCAGGCGTTTACGAGAACCAGCTATTGCAACGAGAAAAATTACGGCGGCCGAGCCTCCTATATGTCCAACGAGGTGCTGGAGTTCTTCGGTGACAGCGTACTGTCCACCGCCATCGTCAGCCTGCTCCTTGCGGATAAGACCGAGCGCTATGAGCACGGCCTCAGGACCGCACTCACCGAGGGCGATTTCTCCAACATACGCTCGAAGCTCAGCGATAAGCGCAACCTGTCCGAGCTCACCTCAAGGCTTGGCATCCAGCGTTATCTGCTGGTGGGCGAGGGCGACGCAAAGCTCGGCATCCAGGACGAGCCCTCGGTCATGGAGGACCTCTTTGAGAGCATAATCGGCGCAATATACATCGACTGCGGCATGGATATACAGAGGGTGCTGACGGTGGTGGGTGGGCTTATAAATCTTGACGCCTACGCCGGTGCCGCCGCGCCCCCGATACAGAGCTACAAGAACTCCCTGCAGGAGTGGTGCGCTGACAAGAAGCGCAGGCTACCGCCCCCGGTATACAAGACCATGGCCGAGTCGGGCCCCGATCACCGCAAGGTCTACGAACGCGGATGTTACGTCGGCGACCGCCTTTGCGGAGTGGGTAAAGGGAAGAATCAGAAGCTTGCCGACGCGGCGGCGGCCGAGGCCGCCTTGGCCTTCCTTATGAGCGAGGAAAAGAGCGAGAAGCTTGCCTCATCGGAATCCGTCCTGCAGCTGAAAAATCTGGCAAGCGCGAAAAAGCTGCCGACACCGGAGTTCCGCGATCTCGGGCAGACTCCCTCGTCCACGCAGGCCGCCCCCGAGTTCATCGTCGAATGCAGGTTTTCCGGCCACATAGCAACGGGAACGGGCAGAAGCAAGCAGGAGGCGCGCACCGCATCTGCCGCGGCCATCTTAGAGCTGATCTCCGAGCAGAAGCCCAAGGCACCGGCGCAGAAGAAGCGCGGCGTAAAAAAATCGGCCTCCAAGCCGCAGACGGAGAAAAAGCCCGTCGCCGAAAGAAAGCCGCCCATCACGGCAAAAAAGGGTGAGAAGAGCCCCTCGCCAAAGAAAACACCTCACCACTTAAAAAAGCATATGTAACGAAAAAGAGCAGATACAGGGTGAAATTTCCTGCATTTGCTCTTCTTTTTTATTTCTCGCATTTCGCTATAAGCTCCAAGGCCTCATCGCGACAGTATAGAAGATTCAGTGCCGCAAGCAACGCCTTCGCGCTCATACCGCAAGGCAAGGACGCAAGCCTTGCAACCGCATCGCGCTTTGCCAAAGAAAACTCGCCTCCCGTGAGCCCAAGCTCGAAAAAGTCAACCGTGGTTAGCATTTCCCTGTCCTCAGGCGGGCCGTCTGCCCCCGAAACGAAGGGCGCCAACACACGCAAAAGCACCTCACGGCTCATTCCCTCAACGCCGAGAGTCCCCGCCGCGGAGGGCTTGGATTTGCGGCGCTCCTTCCCCTTGATCTCGGGGATATAGAGGTGATGAAGCTTGCCGCTCGGAAGAATACCGGCCAAAAATGAGCGGATCTGTCTGCCGCCGCCGTCCGAGTCGGTGAGGACGATGGCACCGTCGGCGCAAAGCCTGCGGAGCAGGGCCTGCTTTTCCTTATTATTAAACACAGAAAAGCCCTCGGTGGTTATCACCGTCGCCGAAAGAAATCCGGAAAGCGCCGCCTTATCGTATCTGCCCTCCACGATTATGGGGAGGGATATTTTTATCTTCTCGCTCATTTTTTCTCCTTATGGGCGCATAGCTCTCTTATCGGGCACTCGTCACAGCGCGGAGCTCTTGCTGTACAGTATTCCCTGCCGAAAAGCACTATCCTGTGGCAGAAATCACTGCCGCTGCCGGGCGCAAGAAGGCCGCGCAGTATCCGCTCGATCTTCACCGGGTCGCGCTCCGACTCGGGATACATTCCAAATCGGCCGCAAATTCTGATACAGTGCGTGTCGCACACCACGGCGTCGCCGCCGAAAATATCACCTATCAGCAGATTGGCGATCTTTCTTCCCACACCCGGGAGCTCCAGCAGAGCGTCCATATCGTTTGGCAGCTCGCCGCCGTATTTCTCACAAAGAATGCGGGAGGCCTCCTTGATATTCTCGGCCTTTTTTCTGTATAGACCGCAGGGCTTTACTATCTCCTCGATCTCGCGTATATCCCCCTCTGCCATAGCGCGGGCATCAGGAAAACGGGCAAAAAGCTCCTCGCAAACGATATTTACTCTTGCATCGGTGCACTGTGCCGAAAGCCTGCCCATAACCAGCAGTCGCCAGGGGTCGCCGCCGTAATGCAGAGCGCACTCCGCCTCGGGATAGACGGACTCAAGCCCACTCGATATCTCGGAGAGGCGCCGCTTTTTTTCGCTCTTAGTCATTTTCCAAGGCCTCCTCTATCAGCCGCTTCGTCAGAGTCAGCGACAGGCCGACGACGGTGTCGTAATCCCCCTCGTACCCCGCGACGAAGGCACCGCCCAGCCCCTGGATCCCATAAGAGCCGGCCTTGTCCATAGGCTCGCCGGTGGCAATATACGCCTCTATCTCGCCGTCGGAAATATCGCGGAATCGCACCGCCGTGGACGCAACGCCGCTATAGACCCTGCCGCGATAATGGACGGCAACGCCGGTGTGCACGTTGTGGACCCTGCCCGAGAGTCTGCGAAGCATAGCCGCCGCATCCTCGGTGGACTCCGGCTTTCCAAGCGCCTCCCCCGAAAGCTCCACTAAGGTGTCCGAGGAGATAATCACGGTACCTTCGCCAACCCTCGGCAAAACAGCCGCGCCCTTTCGCTCGGCGAGCACCCGCACGCCCTCCCTCGGATGCATCCCCTCGGGCAAGCTCTCATCG
>CAZABU010000103.1:0-7234 GCA_964483225.1 uncultured Ruminococcus sp.
GATATGCTGAAGGCCCTGAAGCTCGATTTCTCCGACATTGACCTCTTTGCGGTGGCAGTCGGCCCCGGCTCCTTTACCGGCGTGCGTATAGGTGTTTCTCTGGTCAAGGGGTTGGCCTTTGGTAGGAACGCCCCTTGCGTTGAGGTATCCACCCTTGAGGCTCTGGCCTATAATCTGCGTGGACTTTCCGGCATTGGAGTACCCTGTATGGATGCGAGGCGAGGTCAGTTTTACACGGCGACCTTCATGCTGGTGGAGGACTCCGACCACGTCTGCAGGATAGACGATGACCGTGCGATGTCCCTTGAGGAAATCGCGAACAATCTCAACGATCTGCGTGCAGAGCGAATTTACGTTTGCGGCGACGGACGTGAGAAGGTCATTAAGGATCTGAATATGAGAAGGTTACCCGTAATGGTCACGCCTCCGCTTATGGCTGATGCGAATGCGGCAAGCGTGGCGGCGGTCGCTCTCAGAAAATACCATCGCGGCGAGGTCGTCAGCGACTCCGAGCTATCTCCCGTATATCTGAGGCTTCCTCAGGCAGAGCGCGAGCGGCTGGAGCGTATGAAAAACGGGTGATCCACCAAGGAGGCAGGCATGAGCCGTTCAAGAGCGTATAACAGGCTTCAAAGAAAGAAGGCCATAAAAAGAAAAAAGCGTATCTGCACGGATTTTTACGACGATCACACCTGGTATAAATTCGACGGACAGTATTCTAAGGGGAAGGTACATTGCTCCTGTCCTATGTGCAGAGAGAAGGACGCGCGAGGAAGGCATATTCTGACACGCGGGGAAAAGCTATCCATTATGGATCTGAAGAACGAAGAATATTAAAATTAGGAGTATACAAAATGAAAAGAATTATTCACATCGGCGCGGACAGCGCAGGCTACACTCTCAAGGAGGAGGTCAAGGCTCACCTTGCGAAGCTTGGCTACGAAACCGTTGACCACGGTACCGATTCCACCGCCTCCTGCCACTATCCCCTCTTTGCATCGAAGGTAGCGGAAAGCGTACAGTCGGATCCGGAGGGCAGCTTCGGTATTCTTATCTGCGGCACCGGCATAGGTATGTCTATGTGCGCAAACAAGTACAACGGCATCAGAGCGGCAGTTTGCGGCGACACCTATTCCGCAAAGATGACCCGATGCCACAACGACGCAAACGTCCTTTGCATAGGCGCAAGAGTTATCGGCTGCTGCTTGGCTCTTGATATCGTTGACGCCTTCCTCGGTGCAGAGTACGAGGGCGGCAGACACGCCATCAGAGTTGGTATGATGGGCGATATCGAAAAATCCCAGAAATAATTAAGGTGCCGCCCCGCTGCTTTTTTGCGGTGCGGCTTTCGGCTTTTTGGGCGCCCAAGGCCTTCTATTCTTTGTCGAATAGTGTTGATGCGCGGTCGAAAATGACGTTGACAGAGGCGAGGACCTACTTTATAATTATATTACTCCCATTGGGAGAACCAAATTCAGAAAAGAGGACTTATCAATGTATATAGGCTATCTTGGCGATGAGGCTAAATATTCTTATTACCGAATTGGAACGAATGTTCCCTGCCCGCCCACGGTCACCGAGGACGTCTGCCGCTGGAGGTGGACCGAGCTTTACGACACGGGTATTGACATTAAGATCAAGCTCGGCGGTAAATGCTACGTCGGAGCGGTCACCGTTCCCCTCGCGGAAAAGTCGAGGATCGCGTCCGCGGAGGTCATCTCAGAGGGAAAGCTGCTCGGTAAGTATTCCGCAGAAACGGGAAAAACCGTTGCCGGTAGGATTACCGTAGCGGTGGGCTATTACACCAAGGAGATCACGCTGAGGCTCCGCGCGTATATGCACGATATCGCCTTCCGCACTCCCGAAATCGCCATCTGCCGTGAGGACGGCGCACCCCTGCTCTGGCCTACCGTAAAGAGCCTCACGCTATCCGAGGGTAGCGTTGCTATCTCCTGCATCGGTGCCGCAAACGGCAACGCAGACGAGCTTTGCGCCGTGGAATTTCTCGGCGAGCGCCTCGCAGAGCGCTTCGGCGCCTGCCTTAGCGAGGATGGAGTACCAGCTATCCTGAGGCTGGATAAAAAGTACGTAGGCGAGCGATACACCGTGTCCGTAAGCGAGGAGGGAGTATACGTAACCGCCGGCAACCGCATAAATCTTATGTACGCCGTATGCAAGCTGATTGAGCTTTCCGAGGGTGGAAAATTCCACCTTGGCGAGATCGACGATAAACCCGCAAAGGAGCTGCGTGGCTTCCACTTCGGACTTCCGAAGGCGGAGCACATCGGCTTTATGAAGCGGCTGTTCCGTTACGTGCTTCTGCCACTTGGCTACAACACGCTTTTCATAGAATTCTGCGGCGGTATGCGATTCGACCGTCACCCGGAGATCTCCGAGGCCTGGCTTGAGGGCAACGAGCGCGCAAGAGCCGGTCTGCAGCCCGCCTTCCCCCACGATTATATGGGTGCGGAGGGTACGCTGCTTGAAAAGGCGCAGGTCGCCGAGCTGCTTGACTGCGCAAGAGAATACGGCTTTGAGATAATTCCCGAGGTGCAGAGCCTCGGCCACGTTCAGTACATAACCTACGCCCACCCCGAGCTTGCCGAGCGCGAGGAGGTTGACAAGGACGTCACGGACACGAGAGTGGAGGACGAGCGTCCCTCCAACTTCTACACTCACTGCTACTGTCCCTCCAACGAGGATAGCTACAAGCTCATATTCGACCTCATTGACGAGATCATCGAGGTGGCAAAGCCTCAGCGTTACGTGCATATCGGACACGACGAGGTCTATCACTTAGGTCTTTGTAAGAGATGCAGAGAGGTGACTCACGACGTGCTTTACGCAAGGCACGTAAACCGCCTTTACGATTACTTAAAGAGCAAGGGACTCGGTACGGCGCTCTGGTCGGATATGATGCAGCCCGTTACCAAGTATCAGACGCCCAACGCGATAAATCTGGTTCCCAAGGACGTGCTCTGCCTTGATTTCATATGGTACTTCCATCTTGACAAGGATATTGAGCAAAATCTGCTGGATGCAGGCTTCAAGGTTGCGGTCGGCAATCTTTACTCCTCCCACTTCCCCAGATACAAAAAGCGTATTCTCACCGAGGGAATACTGGGCGGCGAGGTTTCTACCTGGTGCGCGTCAAACGAATACAGACTCGGCAAGAAGGGCAAGATCTGGGATCTGACCTATACCGCACAGATGCTTCGCAATCCCGAAGATTACGACGAAAATATGAGGGGCGTGTACTCCCATATCATTTCTACATTCATCCAACCCGTTCAAAGAGATGAGCTGCGTGAAAAATTCCGTCCCAAGGGTTACAAGAGAAAGGCTCTTTCCCTGCCCGAGGGCTCAAGGAAGCATCTGCCTACAGAGCTGCTTGTCCACCGCCCGGACGCCGTGATCGCAGACGGCGTAAGCGTCAAGGCGGACCTATGCTGCGACAGGCTTTATATCGAGCACGCAACTCTCAATCCCGCACCCAGGATTCCCTGGCAGGAGCTGTACGTCTGCGGTGAATATACCGTACGCTACGAGGACGGCTCCGCCGAGCGTATTCCCGCGGAATATATGGGCAACGTTCAGTACCTTGGCGAAAGCTACGGAAAGCCGAAGCCCCAGGACTATTACAGGCACACCGGCTACGTCGGCACCTGGTTCTCGGATCCGACCCTCGAGGAGAAGTGCGGCGAGGGAAATCTTTTGCTTACCTCCTTCGTCTTTGAGAATCCATATCCCCAAAAGAAGATAACCGAGATCGAATATCGCTCCGCGAAGGGCGACTTCACGGGTGTGGTGCTGACCGGTATCACGGCATTAACAAAAAAATAATAAAAGCGTGCTATAGCTGAGAGAAGCGCTCAACGCCGTCCCCATCGGTGAGCCTTCGAAAATGCTCCGCTATATACGTTCCGCATTCGGCGGTGAGCCTTTCCCCAAACTCGGAGAGCTGAGGGAATTCGGTAGGCTCACCGCCTTTTCCGTACTCCTGCACGGACAGAAAAAAGCCACCTCCATCGCCGAGATAGACGTCGGACTCAACCGACACGCCGTCGGTCAGGGAGCGCACCGAGCGCGCCGCCGCAAGAAGGCTCTCAAGGCTGTCAAAGCGATAGAAGCTGAGCCGCTTTGACAGCATAGATACCCTGTCGGATTTCGACACCATTCTTGCCGATGAATCGGGCAAAATGCCGAGTTTTGTAACGAAAACTTCACATCCTGCGCCCTTTTGCGGGTAAAACTGTATCAATATCTTATCCCCGTCGGGGTCAAAGCCGACCTCGCTTTTTGCCACGTCAAGTATGCGCCACACGCTTCTGCGCGCTCCTCTGTCGCAAGACTCGCCGTTTATTTTAAGACCGTAGCTTTCCATATCGGCCTCGGTCATAACGATCTTCAGCTTCGCCTCTCCTATCAGCAAAAACTCCACGGAAAACGCCCCCCTTCTTTATTACATTATACTGAATGCGCGCTCCGATTGCTACCGCGAATTTTCGGTAAATATGTAAAAGACTTCACGCAGAGGATCGGTGGGGCAAAATGTATCCGTTTTCCCGCACAATCCCTTAAATAGACGGAAAATTCCACGATTTTATAGCAAAGTGAGGAAAAGTGGTATAGATTCCCACGTTTTTAACGAAAAGTGGACGAAAATGACGGGTTTTCCCCGATTTTTCTATATAGTTGAAGCGCGGTGGGTGCCTTTCCCTATGAACAACATACAAATGGAATAAAATCCTGCTATTTCCCAAAATTTCCGAATATTTTCTCGGGGACGTAGGGAATAATTTTATTTTTTTGAAATAATTTACTTATTGTTCTTGCCTTTTTCCTGTGAATGTGTTAAAATAATCTTTGGTGAGTTCGAGACCTTCCTCACCGAGCCTGTGGGCGAAAAAACAAAACTAAAGGAGTATTTAATATGAGATCTCACGACAGTTACCGCAATCTTTCCTTGCGGATCACACGCGGCGCGGTTATAGCCGCGCTCTACACGGCACTTACAATGCTGGCCGCCCTGCTGGGGCTTTCAAGCGGTGTCATACAGTTCAGGCTCTCGGAGATGCTTTGCATCCTGCCTCTGTTTTTACCCGAGGCGGTGCCAGGACTCTTTATCGGCTGTATTATAGCGAATCTGCTCACGGGGGCTGCCGTATGGGATATTATTTTCGGTAGCATCGCTACGCTGATCGGTGCTATTGGTGCAAGGCTTCTGCGTAAGCTGCCCGAAAAATTCATCTGGCTCTCTACCCTGCCCACCGTCCTCTCGAACGCACTTATCGTTCCGGCAGTCCTGATTCTTGCATATGGGCTCGAGGGTGGCTACGGCTTCTTTTTCCTGACCGTGGGACTCGGTGAGCTGGTATGTGCGGGTGTCGGCGGCTATCTGCTTTACCGAATGCTCAAGCCCAGAGAGAATATGATCTTCCGTTGATCACGGAGCTCTTTTAATCTTTTCAAGGAGGATATGCGAATGCGCGAATATTTCAGCCGGGTTCTTGGTAATTCCGACACACGGCAAAGGCTCGGCAGAGCCATTGAAGCGGGCACGCTATCCCACGCCTTTCTTATCAGCGGCCCCGACGGCTCAGGAAAGCTTACGCTGGCGACCGAGCTTTGCGCAGCGGTAAACTGCGAGCGGCGCAACGACGGACATTCTCCGCTCCCCTGCGGTGTATGCGACTGCTGTCGCAGGATCAGAGAAGGAAAATTCCCCGACCTTACGGTGGCGGCGAGAAAGAAGGACAAGGCCACCTTCGGCGTTGATATCGTCAAGGATCTGCGGGAGGATATGTTCCTGTCGGCTACCGAATCCGAGCGCAAGGTTTATATTTTCAACGAAGCGGAATTTATGACCGAGGAGGCACAAAACGCTCTGCTCAAGGTGCTTGAGGAGCCGCCTGCGGGTGTGATGATCGTTCTGCTCACCACCGAGTGCGACAAAATACTCACCACAATTAAGAGCCGCACCCAGCTTATTTCAATGTGCCGCTTTGAGCACAGAGAGCTTGCGGAGCATCTGACGCACATCAGCTCCGAGGCGGCGTCACTCCGTATGCGCGACCCGAAGAAATTCGACGAGATAATCGTCGGCGCATCGGGGACTCTCGGCGAGGCTATGAGACTGCTTGACCCGAGATCGGCAGAGGAGCTGATGGCCGAAAGAGGTGAAACGCTCTCCTTCATTTCCGCGCTTTCTCCGCGGAGGGGCCTTGCTGACGTTCACGCGGCGACGACGGCGTTGAATACCCAGAAGCGCAGAGAGCTGCTGGACTCACTGGAGCGTATCATATCGGCGCTCAGCGATCTTATAAAGGTGAAGCGTGCGAACTCCGCGTTATCCTTCTACACATCTCGCGAGGAGGCGTTAAGACAGAGTGACGAGATCGGCTTACCAAGGCTCCTATCGGCCTACGATGCGGTCATTGAGGCTCACGACTATTGCTCAAGGAACGGCAACGTAGCAAATCTGCTTACCAATCTTGAGCTGAAGCTCGGAAAGATAAAATAGCTCCAATCACAAACAAAACTAATTTTAAGGATATAAAAATGGCATACGACAACAAAAAAGAAAAGGTAAACGAGCCTGCTGTCAGCTCCGACGAGCGCGTCGAGATAGTAGGTATAAACTTCAGAGAAGCGGGCAAGGTCTACTACTTCTCTCCCGGGAAGCTCAAGCTCTCTGCCGGAGACAAGGTCATAGTTGAGACCGCGCGCGGCGTGGAATTCGGCGAGGTCAAGGTTGCAAACAAAGACATTGCCGCCACCGAGATCGTTTCTCCCCTGAAGACGGTTACGAGAATCGCAACCGAGGACGATATCCGCCGTCATGAGGCAAACTGCAGAGCCGAGGCAGATGCTATGAGGATCTGCAAGCAGAAGATCGAGGCTCATAAGCTCGGCATGGATCTTGTGGGCGCGGAGTACACCTTCGACAACTCAAAGCTGATATTCTACTTCACCTGCGAGTCCCGCGTTGATTTCCGCGAGCTTGTAAAGGATCTAGCCTCTACCTTCCGCACAAGGATCGAGCTGCGACAGATCGGTATAAGAGATGAGGCAAAGCTTATGGGCGGTCTCGGCGTTTGCGGACGCAAGTACTGCTGCTCCGCCTTCCTGCCCGACTTCGTACAGGTTTCCATAAAGATGGCCAAGGAGCAGAACTTCTCCTTAAATTCCGCGAAGGTGTCCGGCGCCTGCGGCAGGCTTATGTGCTGTCTTC
>CAZABU010000104.1:0-7213 GCA_964483225.1 uncultured Ruminococcus sp.
GTAACGCCGGCAATTTTGGCGGCGGCGAGAATGGCAGGGTTCACCTTGCCGTCCTTACCGGGAGGGGTAACCATAACGATCTGCGCACAGCCGGCGATCTTGGCGGGAACGGCATCCATAAGAACCGTGGAGGGATAAGCCGCGGTGCCACCGGGCACGTAGAGTCCGACGCGCTCAATGGGAATGACCTTTTGTCCTGTGACAACACCGTTCTTCTCGCTGATAACGAAGCTGTTACGCACCTGTCGGGAATGAAAGGCGCGGATGTTCGCCTCGGCCTCGCGAATGACAGCAAGAAGCTCCTCGGGAACCGAGGCAAAGGCCTCGTCGATCTCCTCCTTTGAAACCTCGAGAGAGGAGAGCTTCGTCTTATCGAAGCGCTCGGTGAGCTCAAGCAGAGCCTCATCGCCATCTGCGACCACCTTTTCAATTATAGCGCTTACAGCGTCGGAGACGTTGTCGGTGGGAGAGGTTCTGGCGAATATCTCCTCTGAGGGGACCTCGCCGTATTTATATATTTTTATCATTTTTCGGATACCTCTTTTGTAATTCTGCGTCGGATCTCGGAGATCTCGTCGCCCTTGAACTTATACGCCGCCTTGTTTGCAATCAGGCGCGCGCTGATATTTACTATTTCCTGCTTAACCTCCAGGCCGTTTTCACGGAGGGTCGCTCCCGTTTCCACGATATCGACGATAACGTCGGAAAGACCGAGTAGGGGCGCAAGCTCTATGGAGCCGTTAAGCTTTATTATATCAATATCACGGCTGATGGCGGAATAATAATCCCTTGCGATATTCACAAACTTAGTTGCAACCTTCAGCGGACGGCGGTTATCGTCGCGAAAATCCCGCTTCGCAGCTACTGCCATACGGCACTTACCGATACCGAGATCGCAAAGCTCGTAGACGTCGGAGGAATGCTCGAGAAGGATATCCTTACCGGCGATACCGATATCAGCCGCGCCGCGCTCAACGTAGATCGGCACGTCGGAGGGCTTGACCCAGAAATATCTCACTCCGTTTTCATAGGACTCAAAGGTCAGGCGCCTGCCCTGCTCCTTGATGGAGGGACAGCCGTAGCCCGCGCGCTCAAGGATATCGTAGACCTTCTCGCCAAGCCTGCCCTTGGGGAGAGCTATATTTATCATTTTCTCATTACTGCTCATAGCTTACACCTCGTATTTCTCGCGATAGCGAAGCTCCTCAGGAATGCTCGTCACAGCGGTGACGGAAAGGCCCCTTGCAACAAGCTCCTCCTTCTTTCTCGCTACGGCAGACGGCGGAGTGTCGGCACAGTAGACGATGAGGGCGTCAACGTCGTAATCAGAAGCGTCGCTCTCCAGCTCCTCAAGAAGATCGAGATAGATAGCAAAGCCGATGGCCGACGCACTTCTGCCCATTCTGCGGAGCAGACCGCCGTACTCGCCTCCGGCAAGCACGCCCTCGGAGAGCCCCTTGATAAAGCCGCGGAAAACGACTCCGTCATAATAATTCATATTGTTCACCACCGAGAAGTCTATACGAACAAAGCCGTAGATATCAGTTTCCCCGAGCAGCTCACAGAGCGTTTTCAGCTCGGAAAGAGCCCGAGCCTCCTCCGGGGTGGTGGAAATTTCGGAAAGAGTGGCAAGAACCTCGTCGGGTCTGCCGGAAAGAGTCGCAAGGGTGATAAGCTTCTGTGCGGCCGCCTCGGGAATACCGTGGTCGGAGCAAAGCTCGGCTATACCGTGGGCGGATTTGCCGGACAGAAGGGCGATAGCCTCCCTCTTGAAGCTCTCGTCCGCGGCACACTCGGAAATGATCCCCGAGAGTACACCCATATGGGAGATGTCGAGCACGAAGCTGTCGGATATACCGGCAAGGCTCCTGCCCGCAAGCATTACCGCCTCAAAGGTGTCAGTCACGTCAAGCTCGCCTATGCACTCAAGACCGGTCTGCATAATTTCCTTGAACTGTCCCTCGGCACCCTGGGGGCGATAAACGTTCTCATTATAATACACCTTGCGCTTTGAGCCCCGCCTGTCGGGGGTACTCTTTATGACCGAGAGGGTTATATCGGGCTTCAAGGCAAGGAGCCTGCCGTCGCGGTCGTTAAAGGTGATGACTCTGTCGCTGACGAGAAATTCCTTGTTCTCTACGTAGAGATCGTATTCCTCGAATCGGCTGACGCGGAAGGGACGGTAGCCGTATTTTTCATAGAGTGAGCGGAGGCGGAAGATGGCACGCTCCTCATTTTTCAGTAGCTTTTCATTAATCATATATCACACCCGTCATGTCCGCAGATTCTGCTGAGCACGAGAGCATAGCCCCCCTCGCCCTGCTCAAGGGCCTTATTCACACGGCTGACCGTCGCGGTGCTCATACCTGTTTCGGCTCTCACCTCGGAGTAGCTGGAGCCGCCGCGGAGCATTCGTGCCGCCTTGAGCCTTGTGGCCACCTCGGTGATCTCCTTTTCCGTCAGGGCGTCGCGGAGGAATCTTTCACATTCCTCTCTCGTTTTTATCGAAACAATGGCGTCAAAGAGGTTGCAGACCTCGGTTGTGTTCAGCTTTGCCATCTCATGTCCTTTCTATCGCTTCAGTTTGGTAAAATCCTCACAAGGCCGCAGCCGTTTCAGCAAACTAAAGTAATGCATTAAACGCCATTTGGTGCTTTTGTGGGAAAAACCGCGATTTTTCATAGTATTTTTGGGGAATTTTGCCAAAGCACCACGGCTCGGCAAACCACTTTAGCCAAGTGAAGCGACAGCGCTTTACAAAGCGCTTTAGTTAACTAAAGTGAAAAGATGAATTGATTATACTACAAACGATAGCGCTTGTCAATAGGATTTTATAAAATTTTATCCCTGTCGCCGAAGTATTTTTCCGACCTCGGTTCTAAACGCCCGATATAGAATGGGCAAAGGCACGTTTTTGCAGTGCCTCTGCCCGCTTTTCGGTTAGGAATTTTTGATAAGTCTTACGTAAAACTCTACGGTTCTCGCAATGGTGGAAAGCGGAATACGCTCGTTGTTTCCGTGGATAGTACCGCGCTCCTCCTTTGAAAGTGCCATAGCGGAGAAGCGATACACCTTATCCGATATAGCGCCCCAATGACGGGAATCCGAGCCCGCCAGCATAAGATAAGGCGAAACGATGGCCTCGGGCCAGGTATCGGCAACGGCGGCGGTAAGTCTTTCCCAGCCCTCGCAATCAGTGACCGACACACGGGAGGGGTCCATACCGTTTATTACGCTGACCTCTATCTTATCGTCCTTTACCGTCTTCTTTATTCTCTCAACGGTGGAGTCAATAGTTTCGCCGGGGATAATTCTGTGGTTGGAAACCATAGTTGCCGCGGGAGGTATAACGTTCATACCCTTCGAGCCCTCCATCTGAGTGAAGGCGGTGGTGGTACGGACCATAGCGTTCATCTCTCCGCCGCCGATAAGAGCTATCAGATTAAGCAGAGGGCCGAAGCACCAGAGGTTTGCGAAGATAAGCTTATAGAAGAAGGTGGAATGTCTGGAAACGGTATCGAACATTCCTCCTGCGGGCGGAGTAAGACGGTATTTGAAAGGATGCTTTTCCATTCTGACACAAGCAGCGGAAAGCCTGCTGATCGGAGTGTGGGGTGCGGGAGAGGAGGAATGACCGCCTCCGCCCTTGACGGTGTATTTTACGTTCACCATACCCTTCTCCGCGATACCGATAAGAGCACAGGGGGTAGCTACGCCGGGGAATACCTTCTCAACCACGGCACCTCCCTCGTCTACTACAAGGCCGGGAGTTATGCCCCTCTCCTTAAAGAGGGCTACTATATCCGACGCGCCGTGACCGTTTATCTCCTCGTCACCGCCGAAGGCAAAATAGATATCCCTCTCAGGGGTAAAGCCGTCGGCAATAAGAGCCTCAGCCGCCTGGAGCACGCCGTTAAGAGTACCTTTTGTATCAAGAGTACCTCTGCCCCAGAGAACGCCGTTTTCGATAATGCCGCCAAAGGCATCCTTTTCCCAGTCAGCCTCGGAGACGCTCACAACGTCGTAATGGGACATAAGGACGGTAGGCTCCTCGGAGCTCTTACCCGCCCATCTGTAAAGCAGGCCTCTGTCGCCCACCTTTTCGAAGGTACAGGTCGCGTGGACGTTCGGGAAAAGGGTGGGGAGAAGAGCCTCGAATTTCTCGAACTCGCCCTCGTCCTCGTTCTCCTTATTTCTGTCGGAGACGGTCCTGCACTTGATCATCTCAGCAAGATCGCGGGCGGCCTTATCCGAATTTACAAAAACGGGCTCGGCCTTCTCGCGCTCACGCTTCCGCGGAACAAAGGTTATTGCGCGAACCACCACTATCACAATGAAGACAGCGACGAGCGCGGCCAGCGCAAGCAAAAGTATTTCATACCATTCCATACATATTTTCCGTTCTGCCATACGGGCAAGCGAATTTTATCAGATAATTCCCTTCTTATAAAGGAATCTGGAGAATGCGATGGTAAAGATAACGCCAACGGGCACCATAATACCCACGGTTCCCGCATTGAGGGCAGGAACGAAGATAAAGAGAATGAGCATAAGGCTCACGGGAGCTATGGCGAGCTTCCAGTTCTTCGATACGAGGGCTACGCCAAGGGCACCGAACAGAGCGGGAAGCATCTGATCGAAGGCGGGCGCAAGAGCCTCGTTTTCAAGAACGGGACGAAGAGGAACGATCAGAAGCACGCCGAGGGCGATAATGACCGTAGTAACTATCGAGGACACTGCGATAGCAATGGTGGAGATTATCTCACCCTCCTCGCTCTTGGAATCAACTCCAGCGTTCTCCATAGCGTTAATCGCGCAGGGGAGCTTGAGGTTGGAAATATTTCCGGTTACGAAGGAGAGATAGGAGCCGCCCGCGCCGAGCATGGGAATATAAGTAATTACCTCTACGATACCGACAGCCCAGTACATGGGTGCGGTTGCGAGAAGGCCAAGACCCACGCCCTTCCAATCGGGAAGCGCCTGGAAAATGAGTCCCACAACTACCGGGAACATCATAAGAATTATCATCATCGTAAGGTTCCAGATACGTCCGTCTCTGTGAACCGAGTTCATATAGGCCGCAGAAGCGTTTTCTTCTACGCCGACGTTTACGTTCTTTTCTTCCATTATATCTTACCTCCGAGCCAAATAGTAAGCGGAATGGCAGAAGCCATACCAAGCACCATACAAATGGGAAGGGCGTAATCGTTGAGCCATTTCCAGTTGAGCTTCTTCATAAGCAAACCGCACACGCACATAAGCGCCGCGCTTATGATCATAACGAACACGGGGACAAGTCCCGAGGTGGCGGTATAATTCGTGACGATCTCCTCACCGGTGATATTGTCGGTGGATTCAACGACTCTTGCGCTCTCGCTCCACAGGCGGTTGACGTCGCAGAACACGAAGCCCACGAAGGCGGAGATCATACCGATAAAGAGGGAGTTCTGAAGAATGTCAGACCATTTCTTGTCCTTGTTTTCAAATTTTACAAGTCCCGACTGATACTTTTTTGCAATCAGGGGTACGAGCCAGATTCCCACCATAATGGACATAGTCATAACAATTGTTATGGTAAGGTACTGTGACGCCGTCATACCTCCGGAAAGGCCGGCGAGGGTGGTACCCATACCGCTGGCAGCATTAGCCGCGGCGATCGCCTCATAGGAGAGCGAGCCTACCACCGACAGGCGGAGCCAGGGGAGAGCGATACCCAACGACTTGGAGAGGGCCAGCACCGTTATAACTATGGCGATGGCAGGTGCCACGGTGAACACCGCAGCAGTCATTATCGTTTTCTTGATGAGCTTTTTATCCATACCCTTAGCATTGGCGCGTCTGACAGACTTCCAAAGGAAATATCCGGACTGAGCCAGCACCGCCGCGATAACGATACCGACGAGCACAAAGAGTATCGGATGGTTTACGTTAAATTCCATTGTTTTTGTCCTTTCTTGTAAAGTTTTGTTGTCATATATCATATTTCCGGCAATTAAACCGCAAAAATACAGAGGAACAAAAATTATTTATGATAAAGCTTCTTAGTCTGATATTTAGGCTCACAGGAGAGATTTACGCCGAGCTTTCTGAAGGTAGAGGAGTCCACCTGGGAAAGTATGACGGTGGAGTGCACCTCGGCGTATCTGAGGCCGGGCAAGGCAGCGAAGGCCTTCGCCGCGTCGGGGTTAGTGGCCGCAGATATTGAGAGGGCGATAAGCACCTCGTCGGTATGGAGCCGCGGGTTATGGTTACCGAGGTTTTCGATCTTCAGCTTCTGTATGGGCTCAAGGATCTCGGGAGAGATCACGTCGGTTTCCCTATCCACGCCGGCGATCGCCTTTAGCGCGTTGAGCAGAGCGGCCGAGGATGCTCCGAGGAGTGCCGAGGTCTTGCCGGTAACTATTCTGCCGTCGTTAAGCTCAATGGCCACGGCGGGAGCACCGGTCTCCTCGCTCTTATCGTTCGCCGCCTTGACGCATCTGCGTTCGGCTGCGGGATCGCAGGAGAGCTTACGCAAAAGGAGCTCGATCTTCTGAACCTCCGTATCGTTACCGCTTCCCTTTCTGACGTTGCAAAGAGCGGTATAATGACGGCGAATGATCTCCTGCTTTGCAGCCTGGGAAACTGCCTCGTCATCGGTGATACAGAAGCCGATCATATTAACACCCATATCTGTGGGTGATTTATAGGGGCACTCACCGAGCAGTCCCTCCAGCATTGCGCGAAGCACCGGGAATACCTCGACGTCGCGGTTGTAGTTGACCGAGGTGACACCGTAGGCCTCCAGATGGAAGGGGTCAAGCATATTGACGTCGGCAAGGTCGGCAGTAGCAGCCTCGTAAGCCAGGTTTACAGGGTGGGAGAGAGGAAGATTCCATATCGGGAAGGTCTCGAACTTTGCGTATCCCGATTTTCTGCCCATCTTACTCTCGTGATATATCTGAGAAAGGCAGGTCGCCATCTTTCCTGAACCGGGACCGGGTGCGGTCACCACCACGATCGAGCGGGTGGTCTCGGCGTATTCGTTCTTGCCGAAGCCCTCGTCGGACACGATATGGGGGATATTATGAGGATAACCGTCGATGGCGTAATGCTTATAGACCTTAATACCGAGATTCTCCAGCTTCTGCTTAAAGGCCTCTGCTATGGGATTATCCTTATATCTGGTCATAACCACAGAGCCGACGTAAAGACCGTAGCCTCGGAAGGCATC
>CAZABU010000105.1:0-7187 GCA_964483225.1 uncultured Ruminococcus sp.
CCGTACCGGATATCTCAAGTCCCATCCATTCGGGGCAGCCGGGTGGGGGCGGATAGTCCCCTTCCCTTTGCATAAGGTCGGCGCGGTTGAGAGCCGCAGCCTCTATCTTTACAAGTATTTCGTCAGCCTTGGGGCTTGGTGTTTCAACCTCGCTCCAATGGAGGCTTCTGTCATTTTTATCTACAAGTATAGCTTTCATATTTTATCTCCTTAACCGGGTAACATTGTAGCTCTGCCACCGTCGATCAGCACGCTCTGACCGGTAAAGCAGGCGGATTCGTCAGAAATATAGAACATAATTGCATTAATAATTTCAATGGGCTCTGCGGCTCTGCCGATGGCAGTCTTCATATTAGCCATCGCAGCTCTTGTCAGCACCGGTCCCGGGGCAACGCATACGCATCGGACACCGTGAGGCGCGCCGTACTGAGCGAGAGATTTCGTTAAGCCGTTCATTAAGGCACTCTTCGAGGTAGCGTATCCCACATCTACGGGTGAGCCTTCATGTCCCGCGATTGAGCCGAGAAGAACAATAACACCGCATCTCTGCTCCTTCATAATGCCGATAATCGCGTGAGCAAAATAGAACGGCCCCTTCAAATTAACGTCAAGACTCCAGTCAAACACCTCGATAGGAACCTTGGCAAAATCTCTTTCTGTGACACCCAGCATACGGTGCTCTGCTCCGCCCGCAAAGGGAACAAGAACGTCAATCCTGCCGAATTTTTCTATAGCGGCATCTCTGACGGCGCAAACCTGCCCGTAATTTCTCGCATCGCAGACAACGCCTATGGCAGAGTCAGCATTTATGGCGTTTACCTCATCAACCGCCGCATCGAGAGCTTCGGAGTTGATGTCGGACATTACGACCTTTCCACCCATCTTAACGTATTCCCGTGAAAACAGAAGTCCCATTCCGGAAGCGGCGCCCGAAACTACTGCAACTCTGCCTGAAAAATCAAATTTCATTTTGGTTTACCCCACAGCATTTCAGTATCGTCTTATAAAGCATCAGCTCGTAATCGAGCGTGTAAGGATTCTCGCGCTTGCCCTGCACCATCTCACCGAAGGCGTAAAGCATATTATTGTATCTCGGGAAAACCTCGGAGAGGGTAAATTCCCCCTCGTCAAACCAATTTCCCACGTCGGTGCATATCCGTCTGCCGGTTTTTGTCGGGTCACCGGGAAGCTTTACGTCGGTGATCTCAAAGGGCTTTATCTCCACGGTGCCAAGCTCGCCGGAAACCACAAGCTGACGGCGGTTAAAGCCGCCAATCTCGGAGGCACAGGTCTTGACAAAGCAGTTGCCGTCAGAATATTCAAGCACCGCAAAGCCGTAATCACAGCTCTCAAGTCCGTCGAGCCCCGTGGATTTATTGAGAGGAATAATATTTTTCGGCTCGCCCTTTATCTGAAGCACAAGGTCGATCAGGTGACAGCCGAGGAAGAACATCATTCCGCCCTCAAAGCCCGAAAGCCACTCACGGACAGCCTTGTTATGTCGGCAATTCATCTGCGCCTCGACGCTGTGTATTTTGCCAAGCCGTCCCGCCTTTATATCCGCCATAAGCTCGATAACGTAGGGATTGTAGCGGTACATATATCCGATATGGAAGGTCTTGCCCTTGCTCCTCACGGTTTCGATAAGCCTCTCAAAATCGACGAGGGACTGTGAGCCGGGCTTCTCCATATGTATATGCTTTCCGTGCTCGGCGGCCATTTGGGCGTACTTTGTCAGATGTATCTCGTCGGTTTCAACGGTAACGGCCTCAATGCTCTCGTCGTTCAGAATCTCATCAAGCGTCAGCTCGGGATAATCGCCGAAGCGCTCGCGCCAGTTTTTGCAGGTCTGCTTTTCGTCCTCAACAAGACAAAAGCCCACCACCTCAAACACCTCGGGAAATGCGCACAGTGCCTTAAAGCATTGAGTCGCGTGACTGTTTATATTAGTGCCGATCTGGGCAATTCTGATCCTTTTCATTACATAAGGCTCCAATCAAACTGAACTATCGGGAAGGAGCGATCCTTGGCAAGTCTTGCGTATACCGCGTGAGCCTCGACGGGAGAATAAAGCTCCTCTACCAGAACATCGAAATTAATTCTGCCTAATGATAACATACGAATTACAGCAATAGCATCATCGCGCTCGGTCCACCAACCGGGTGAAGACTGGAGCTGCGGGCGTGCCATAGTGTGGGCTCCTATCATCGTGATTCCTCTGCCGTGGACCTTTCTGTAATAGTCGATGGTGAAGTCGGAATTTCTCGTGCATCCAAGCAGAGCCAGCCTGCCGAAGCGCTTGATGCAGTCGAGAGCCATATCGAGTCCGCCTCCGTTGCCGGTTATCTCGATCACCACGTCGGCACCGCCGCCGGTAAGCTCTACAGCCTTCTCCGCAAAGCCCTCGGCAAAGGGGTCGAGGGCATAATCCGCGCCCAGCTTCAAGGCAAGCTCACGCTTTTCGGGAACGGGGTCAACGGCCACGATCGGCACAGCACCGGCCGCGCGCAAAAGGCCTATGGAAACAAGACCAAGGACGCCAAGACCCATTATCAGAGCCGACTCGCCAACCTCAAGGCGGCATTTTCTGATAGCCGCGAGGGGAAAGGTCGCAATATGTACGAGGGCTGCCGCCCCATCGGACACTCCGTCCGGGAGCTTATATACCCTACTCTCCTGCACTACGCAGTATTCGGAATGCGAGGACCAGGAGATTGCCACCCTGTCGCCGGGCACTACGCTTGTAACGCCTGCACCAACGCTCACAACGGTACCGACGGAGCTATAGCCCGACCGACGCGGAAAGCTGACGGGCTGTCCCTTCACCGGACTGACGTTGGGATCACCGATAAGATTTGCACGCTCGGTGCCCGCGCTGACCGTTGAGCGCAGGAGCTTTACCAGAACCTGACCGTTGCCAACAGCGGGGATCTGCTCATCAAGAAGCTCAGCCACGCTTGGCTCTGTAAATACTATACTTTTCATTTTCGTTACCTCAATCTATTATAATTAAGCTATCTCTGATAGCCTTGGTGCCGCGCAGAGAGGGCTGCATCTTTGTGGCGTGAATATTGTAGTTGTCAACGCACAGATACATACAAACGCCGAAGGCGGGGCCAAGCTGCCGAACCTGGTAGGAATACTTGCCGCCGGAAAGGTAGAGGAACGGGCGGTCAAGCTCGCATTTGAGCTTATTTATAATATCAAAATTCGCCATCAGCTCGGCGCGGGTCCCGGCCTGGGTCACTATTTTTACCAAATCGGCACCTCGCTCCACCTGAACTCTCGCCTGGCGGATTATCTCATCCTCGCCGAGAAATTCCTTGTGATGGACCGAGTAAAGCACCTCTGCGCCCATTCCGTGGATTCTTTCGGCAACAGCCACCTGCTTTGCCGCGGCGGCAGGGGCGTAGGAAAATCCGTTTTCGCACTTATCGTAGGTGTCGCACATTATATCACAAATGACCGGCACGTGAGGCAGCGCGCACTCTGCGGCGCGCAGGAGAATGTCCATACACGCATCGTAGCTGAGCCCTGCGCACTCTGCGGCAGGATAGCAATAGATATAAACCGGGCGGCCGACGCAGGCGCCAAATAGCTTGTCAAGCGACTCGGCGCTTCTGTACTCCTCCTTCAGATGGCAGAGGGATATTCCAATAGCGTCCGCGCCGTCATAGAGTGCGCTCGTTATCTCGGCGATGGCATCGCTAAGCTCGGTATGGGTGACCATTGCAACAAGGGGCGGCCGTTTGCTGTTTAAGCAGTCTGTAAATTTCATAATATCCCCCTTAAATATTCTTTCTGCAGCCGTCGATAAGAATGTTCTGCCCCGAAATATATCCCGCATTTTCCGATGCAAGGAAGCAAATCAGGTCTGCATTCTCGGCGCCGGAGCCCGTTCTGCCGGCGTAGGACATCACGTTCGGCTCTGTATAATCAATACCGTCTACGCGCGAGGGGGATACGGTGCCGGGGGATGTCGCATTAACGGTTATTCCGTACTCCGCAACCTCCTTGGCCAAGGATTTTGTAAGAGCGATAACCGCTCCCTTTGTCATAGAATAATGCGCCATATTTTTATTACCGTAAACGCCGGCAACCGACGCCACGTTTATTATCCTGCCGTATTTTGCCTCTATCATATATCGAAGCACCGCGCGTGTAACGAACATCGTGCCGAGGATATTTACGTCGATATATTTTTGCCACTGCTCGGTAGCGGTGCTCATAAACGGGGTGATGTCACGCCAAAGTGCGGCGTTGTTTACAAGAACGTCTATGCGTCCAAAGCGTGAAAACACCTCGCAGACAACCGCATTTACCGATTTCTCATCCGAAATATCACACTTGAAGATCAAGACCTCGGCGCCATATGCCTCCGCTTCCGCCTTTACCGCCTCAAGCTTCTCTGAATCTATATCGAGGAGCGTAAGCCGTGCTCCCTCTTTCGCGAATTTAATTGCCGTGGCGCGGCCGATTCCAACAGAAGCGCCGGTTATTATAACTGCTCTACCCGCAAAAGACATATCCATAAGATAAGTTCCCCTTTTCTAAAAAGCAATCTGACAATTACATTATAAACCTCAGTACCCCTCGGTTGCAATAGTCAAACCGAGCATTTTTTAACATTTTCGATACAAAATTTCAGAAAATCCATTGAAATGCAGGCTACGTTGTTGTAAAATATAAATAGAAAGGGGGAATCCTGCCTTATGTCGCTTGACGATACCGTAATTACCTCGGTGATGGGTATATTTACCGTTCCTGCCGAAAAGGGTCGGTTCATTGAAATCAAAAACCGCCCAAGCTATGCGCTCTCCTTCTGTCTTGACGGAGGACGAATTGTCTACACCAAGGACGGCGTACGCACCGTATCCGACAGAGATACCGCCGTTATACTGCCAAAGGGCGCGGATTACACGCTCTACAACGAGGAGGGCGGCAATTTCCCTATAATCAATTTTCTGACCTCACGGCCGCTGTCCGAGGATTTCATTTCCATAAGGCTCAGTCACCCCGAGCCCTATCTCAAGGATTATGAAACGGTGCGCAGGCTCTGGCATATCCCCGGCAATGGCGCTATGGTGATGTCCGTGCTTTACGGTATGCTTGCACGCCTTTCCTCGGAGAATCTTCCAAGGCACCCTGCCCTCAGCGCGGCCATGGAGCATATTCTCGCAAATCTCTCCACCCCGGAGCTTTCAAACGAGGCTCTTGCAGAGGTGGCCGGCATCAGCGAGGTGTATCTTCGCAGGCTCTTTAAGGAATATTACGACACGACGCCGAAGCAGTATATTCTCGGTCTGCGCATAAAGGAAGCAAAGCGACTGCTGGACGAGGGGCTGACCTCGGTGGGCGCGGTTGCGGAGGCCTGCGGCTTTTCGGGAATATATCATTTCAGCAGAATGTTCAAGACCGTAACGGGCATCAGCCCAAGCGAATACGTAAAACGGAGTAAATAGCTATGGAATACAGAATAGAAAAGGATTCAATGGGCGAGGTACGTGTCCCCGCCGACAAATATTGGGGCGCCCAGACCGAACGCAGCCGCAACAATTTCAAGATAGGCGTCGGTACCGAGCAGATGCCCGCGGAGATAATCCGCGCCTTTGCCCTGCTGAAGCTCGCCTGCGCCGAGGCTAACCGCAAGCTTTTGCCCGAGAGAATGACCGAGGATAAGCTCTCGGCCATAAAGGCGGCGGTCAATGGAATACTTGGCGGCAGACTCTCGGAGAATTTCCCGCTGGTGGTCTTTCAGACAGGCTCCGGCACGCAAACCAACATGAACGTCAACGAGGTAATTGCGGGCTTTGGAAACGAAATAATCGGCGCAAAGCTCCTGCACCCCAACGACGACGTAAATATGTCACAGTCATCAAACGATACCTTCCCTACCGCGATGCACGTAGCGGCAAGGCTGGCTATCGCCGACAATCTCATACCTGCCCTCGACGGACTTATCGCCGAGCTTTACGCCCTGGAGAAGCGGAGCGCAGGCATTATCAAGAGTGGCAGGACCCATCTCCAGGACGCAACGCCTATCGCCTTCTCTCAGGAGGTGTCCGGCTGGCGCGCATCTCTCGAGAGAGATAAGGAAATGATCGAGGCAGCGGCCGAGAAGCTTTCCTCTCTTGCCATAGGCGGCACCGCCGTCGGTACGGGTATCAATGCGCCGAGAGGCTTTGGCGAGCTTGCGGCAAGCGAAATATCCGCCCTCACCGGCAAGAGCTTTTACAGCGCGGAAAACAAATTCCACGCCCTGACCTCTCTTGACGAGCTTGTGTTCACCCACGGAGCCTTGAAGGCTCTTGCCTGCGACCTTATAAAAATAGCAAACGACGTAAGACTCCTGGCCTCCGGCCCTCGCCTCGGTCTTGGCGAGATAAAAATACCCGAAAACGAGCCCGGCTCCTCTATTATGCCCGGGAAGGTAAATCCCACCCAATGCGAGGCCGTAACGATGGTTGCCGCAAGGGTGATCGGCAACGATATGACGGTTTGCTTCTGCTCCTCGCAGGGCAATTTTGAGCTCAACGTCTACCTTCCCGTTACCGCATACAGCTTTCTTCAATCGGTCAGACTCCTGGCCGACGCTATGCGCTCATTTTGTGAAAATTGCGTTTGCGGAATTGAGGCAAATGCGGATAAAATGCGTGCAAATCTGCATAATTCACTTATGCTGGCAACTGCGCTCAATCCCTACATAGGCTACGAAAACGCGGCAAAGACCGTAAAGCTTGCCCACGCAGAGGGGATCTCTCTGAAGGAGGCCTGCGTGAAGCTCGGATTCCTTGACGCCGATCGCTTCGACGAGGTATTCAGACCTGAGGATATGGTTTAAGGAGAATAAAATGGATATCAGAAAAGAATCACTGAAAAAGCATTACGAATGGGGCGGAAAGATAGAGGTAGTGACCCGCTGCCCCATCGAAAGCCGCGAGGACCTTTCCCTTGCGTACACTCCGGGTGTAGCGGAGCCCTGCCTTGAGATACAGAAGGATTTAAGCCTCTCCTACGAGCTGACCCGCCGCTCAAATCTTGTTGCTGTAATCACCGACGGAACGGCCGTGCTTGGACTTGGTGACATCGGCCCCGAGGCGGGAATGCCCGTTATGGAGGGCAAGTGCGCTCTGTTCAAGGAGTTTGCCGACGTTGACGCCTTTCCTCTCTGCGTAAAATCTAAAGAA
>CAZABU010000106.1:0-7185 GCA_964483225.1 uncultured Ruminococcus sp.
TGAGGGGCTTGTCAGAGTTGCCTATTACGTAAAAAAGACCAATATTGACGAGGCGCAGTATTCGGTAAAGCTCCTTACCTCTGATAGTCCGATAGCGCTGCCCATTCAGATCAAGGCGGACTCCGCATCCTACAAGATCCACGAGGCAGAGGCTACCGTAACCATTGACGGTGAGAGCTACGACGTGTTCTTCTCGGACGGAGTTAACACCGCCGAGCTCAGAAAGGATATATACGCTACCGCAGTAGTCGTTACCAAGCTTGGCATCGTTGATGCCTCCGCGGTCGCCCCCGTATATAGCCCTTACGAGTATGCGATGAATCGCTTTGACGGCGAGTACACCGAGGACCAGGCAGAGCTTTATACCGCTATGCTTGATTACGGCGCTGCTGTTCAGGAGGTCGTCTTCGCTACGGAGGACGGTGGCGTTGACGAGGCAAAGGTTGCCGCCGCAGGCGGTTGGGCGGATGCTTATTACGTCGTTACCGAAAATCTGACGGTTGACGGCGAACTCAAATCCAGCGTGACTGCAGAGCACAGAGCGGCAAACCTTAACGGCGCTTACGTTCCGGATATCGCGAAATGGTACGGCGATAATAAGAGCCAGATACTTAACGGCGTCGTCGATCTTAACGGTGTCAGCTTCTTTGGCGAGAATTACGCTTCTACAGCGAATAAGATCTCCCTCGGCATAGGTAACACCGGTTATACCGCCAGTTATGTGACCTCCTACGGTCAGTTCGTGAGCTACGACGGATCCTCCGTTACCGATGCGGAGCATCTTAACGATTACTTTGACGATTATTACACCGGCGCTAACGGAAATACTTACGTTCACCCCGATTATTACGCCGGCGCGACCTCGAAGACTCAGTATAACAGCTTCAAGGACGGCGACTATACCTGCTACTACTACGGTAAGGCCTTCGCTTACGTTTCCGAGGAAGGAAAGCTCGTATACGAAAAGCGCGGTAATATCATTAAGATCACCGACGCCTCCGGTAATGAGGTCGATGCCTCCACTAACTACAAAATTGGCGACTATTACGGTAAGCTGGGTATACCTACGGAGGCAAGTAATTGCACTATGCTTTACGCCTATCAGTATAATACCTCGGCAGAGCCCGACACCTTCACCGATTATGTTAAGCACGTTTACGAAACCGACATCACCGTTGACGCTTACGTTACCGGAAACGTTGGTCAGTTCTGGCTCAATAACGCCTATCTGACAACCTCCGAGTATCTTTTCGGAGTTGCGATCAGATCGAATAGCGCAAGCACCGTGAACGAGCAGGGCGAGGTCATCCCCGGTGATTTCTATTTTACCGTTGACGGCTATAGCGTGGATTCCGGTCTGCGCCTTTCGGAAAACCTTGATATGCGCAAGACCTACAATGTCCGTATAGAGTACTATAACGATGTCACGACCGAGGGCTCTACCCTTATCAAGTTCTATATTGATGGCGTTCTTCAGGAGACTCTTATCAACTCTTACGTTGTCAACACGGCTAAAATAGGCGGCGAAATCATAAATGAATCGAAATCTCCTGCCGGCTTTACCTTCGCCACTGAGGATCACGATGTTCTTTGCGTAAGCTTCGGTATTCCCAGCACCGGCCGGGATGCGCATTTCTATCTCGATAATTCCTATATGGCTACGGAATACCTCACCGATGAGGGCGGCAAGCCCGTCAGCAGCATCGGCAACGGCAAATATATGGGTCAGTCCTCGGTTATCGACTTTGAGAACGGCTCCGGCGGTGACAGATTCTACGCCGGCGGCACCAAGCTCAGCGCCGCAGATATGGACGCCTTCGTTAATACCTTCGGCACTGCCAACGCCGGTAACGAAAAGATCTATTACACCTACCGCACCGACGAGAGCGGTAACACCTATTACGAGTATAACGCAAGCAACGGCGCAAGGCAGACCCGCATTGAGGCCGATAAGACTATCGGTGATACCTACGTGCTTGCCACCGACTTCAAGTGGAACGGCTCCGTCGGCTTCTCCGAAAAGTCCTCTCCCATTCCGTGGTTCCTCCGTTTCGGCTTCCGCAGCGTAGACGCTACCACCGGCGGTGACGACACCATGCTTTATATCCAGGGCTTCTCCCAGGCGCAGATGGCAGACGGAACCTGTACGACCGGTGACTATTACTTCACCGACGGTACCTATAACACCGAGGAGTACTCCGATGCGCTTTATCTGTGCTACGGCTCCGGCGGTTTATTTAAGGATACCGATTATTACGATACCAATAATGAGGTGGACGACGATTCCGCCAGCAAGTATCTCTTTGCCGTTCTTGAAAAGGACGTCTGGTATAACCTGCGTATAGAGTATTCTCCGACATCTATAGTGGTCAATTCCGAAACTCAGCACACCATCAAGGGCGACCTTCGCGTTTACGTGAACGGCTCCTGCGTGCTTGATACCACCGTTAGCTACAAGAAGAATATTGCTAACATAACTAACGAGAGCTTCGGCCATGCATTCATTCAGGGTAGAGGTGCTACTCTCGTAGACGACTACGGCTACTGTCTTGACAACGTATACTGCACGGCCCTTTCCAAGTCTAACGACACTACATCTACCGACGATATAAACGGTGCGGCATACGATAACTCCAATACCTACGATTACGATGCACTCGAGGCAGCTATGACCGGCCTTTCCTTCTCCGGCGTTGATAAGCTCAACTCTGCCGAGAAGGACGCACTCAAGCAGGATTGGGCGCGCGTGGTTGCCGAGGGGGACAATAAGGTTCTCGAGATCGGCTCACACAGCAGCGAGCTCATCGTTGACTGGATGACTGCTAAGACCACCGGCGAAGCCTACGTTTTCAATACCGACCTGAAGCTGCTAGGTACTACGATGATCGCCTCCACCAAGGCCTCCGATCCCTGGCTCTTCAAGCTCGCCTTTGCCGATAACAAGGCATACAATAACGAGTACACCAAGGACGGCGAGCCCTGGGTTACCAGAGATGACTATATGTTCGCTCTTATGGGCTACGCTAACGGCTTTGATAACGTTGACCTCTACGTCCACTTTGGCGCTAGCAAGGAATACGTCGGAACCGTGGTTGCCGGCGAGTGGTACGATCTCCAGATCGAATACACACCCGTAAGCACTGCCGAGGGCAGCTATAGCGGCAACGTGATGATCAGCCTCGACGGAGAAGTGCTTTACAACGACGTTTATGATCTCCACCCCAACTTCAGCAACACCACCTTCCGCAACGTATACCTTGAGGTAAGAGCGGATGCAGACGACTTTATTGCCCGCCTCGATAACACCTATGCAACCGCAGTATCCTCTTCTGCCGGCGGCGGTATTAATGCCGCTGATGCTATCAAGTTTGACGGTGAGAACGAGTACACCTTCGGTAATATTGAGGGTAACAGCTCTGCCATCGTTGACGATGACGGTAACAACGTCCTCTCTATCGTGAAGCAGGCGGCGTCGGATATGAATAACGGCGCTACCGCGACCTTCTATCACGCGCCTCTCACCACCGGCGCTACGAGCTACGTTTACGAGCTTGACATCAAGCTCCTGTCCGAGGGACTGTCTATGCCCGAGTCCTACGACGGCACCTGGACGACGAAGCTTGCTATCAGAAATAAGCGCAACGTTGAGCTTGACCAGCTCGTCTTCACTCCCGTGAAGAATGAGAGCGGCGCGGTAACCAGCTTCGCTATCTCCGTTGATACGAACACCGAGGTTCTCGGCTACATCAGCGCGGACAGCTGGCACAATATCCGTATCGTATTCACTCCTACGAGCCAGACCGAAATGACCAAGACTGTGATAGTCGACGGTGAGAATGAGTTCACCGGCGTTCAGAACTCCGTTGAGGGTACAAAGGCCACGGCCGATAAGTCCACCTTCGGTTACGCTCAGATTCAGCTTCGCGGCTGGGCAAATTACGCCGCAGTTCTGGTTGACAACGTTTATACCGGCACTCTCGGCGAGCTTCTTTCCACCACTCCCGACGTCAACGACTTCGAGGCCGCAGAGCCCGTACTTCCCGATACCTTCGGTAATGCGGTTACCTCCGTAAAGGCCGAGGACACGAACAAGTACTACAATATCTCCAAATCCGTTGCGAACGGTAAGACCGGAGAGTATAAGGACTTCTTCACTCCTACCTCTGCCGACGCCTTCGTTCCGATCGCTACCGGCGCAATATACGTATTCGAGGCTAAGATGCGTATAAACGATCTCGTGAGCGCGGTCTACACTGTTGACGAGAACGGATATTACACCGTATCTCAGGCGGGTAGCAACTGGTGGCTTAACATGGGCTTCACCGATTGCGTAGCGCAGGATCTTTACAATGAGTCAAAGAGCTCGAATCAGGATAATAACACCGTCGGCTACAATATAGGTGGCGTTACCAAGTCCACCGTTTCCACCTCCGCTGAGGCTACTGCCGATATCTACGACGCCAATGATGCGACCTTCTTCGGTAAGAAGTATACCGACATCAAGGGCGAGTGGGTAACCGTCAGAATGGAGCTTCGCGTGGTTGACGTGGTTGGTGCCAATGCCAGCGTTACTCTTTACAATTATATCAACGGCGAGTGTGTAAGCGAGACCAGCAATACAACCAAACTTCAGGTTATCAACGGCATTGACGGCGTCAGGATCAAGACCAAGAGCGTAGGTACCGGAGCGAAGCCTAGCGTTCTTGACTATGATATCGACGACGTGACGATGTATAGCTACTATACCGAGCGTACTCCGGACGGCGAGCTCGTCTTTGATTTCGAGGGTGAGAGCGAGAAGGGCTTCTTCGCAACCAACAGCTCCACCGGAACCACCAATACCTCGACTCACGTAACGGTAAAGACCGAGGGGGATAACTCTTATATCAACACCAGCGCCACCCGTCCCGAAAGCGGTACACCCAACCCCTCCGGAATGTCCTTCCTCGTCTTCAACGACGTGGATAACGTTCTCGGGGAGGCCAAGGTCGGTTCCGTATATTCGGTAAGCTTCCGTATGAGAGTCAACGAGCTAATCAACGATAAGAAGACCGACACCACTAAGGGCTCCACCTGGGCCTTCTACGCAGGCCTTCTGTCTTCCGACACCGGCGCTTATCTTGACGATAATGCCTGCGCCTTTAATAACTTCACTGTAGAGCAATCTACGACCGCGGACTATACCTACGGACTTTACGGCTTCACCACTGGTGAGTGGGTGACCGTCCGTCTTGAATACGCCGTTACCGCCATCAGCGCGGACACCAGCATCACCCTTACCTTCACGACCTACGTGAACGACGAGATCTATTATAGAACGAACGGAGCACCTCAGGTAAGTGCCAGTGATACTAACAAGTATGTGGCCCTTGACGACATCACCGGCTTTGCCTTCAAGATCAACGGCGTGAACGTAAATACCTCTTCCGGTAAGCTTTACTCCTACGATATCGACTTTGACGATATCAAGATCTCCGCTTACAACGTGGAAAAATAAAAAAAGCTGCCCGTGGCAGTCAGAAAATAGCAATTAAAAAGAACAAGGGGCTGTCTCGGCAGCCCCCTCGTTTATTCATAATCCTTTGAATACCGTAACGGTGATTTTCCGTAGCTACGCTTGAACTTGTCGGAAAAATAGTTAGAGTCGTTGAAGCCGCAGCTGTATGCGATCTCCGAAATGCTCCGCCCCTTTCTGTTTTTCAGCATATATTCCGCGTGCTGAAGCCTCACGAGGGTCAGAAACTCGTTGAAGCAGAAGCCCGTCTGCCGCTTGAAGGTGCGGGACAGGTGCTCCGAGCTGATAAAATATCTTTTCGCCACCTCGGAGAGGGAAATGTCGGACGCGAAATTGTCCTTGACGTACCCGACCACGTCCTCAATCATAGCATTACCGCGGGACAGTATGCTGACCGTGCTTTTGTTCCTTATCATTAAATATACGAGCAGGTGCATATACGAGCGTATTGCATCAAAGGAGTAGACGTCGGGATTTTTGTATTCATCCTCGATCTTCCGTAGCAGCTCTAATATATCCTCGGTGGCAGATGCGTTTCGGTAAAGGTATACCATTGACGAGATCTCCGAGCGCGCCTCCTCGGGGAGAAAATGCCCGGTGCATTCGATGAGTATCCGTGAGTGCTCCTCGTTGCCGTAATTGGTTTTATGTATCACTCGCTCCGGAATGAGCACCACGTCCCCGGGAAGCACGTCGTAGGACTTGTCATTTATGAAAAAACGGCACCTTCCGCTTATCATATAGTATAGCTCGAATCTGTCGTGATAGTGATGAGAGTGCATCACGTCGCCGTGGCTTTTGGTATTCCTGAATAAAAAGGACGCCCCCGCAGGTAAAATCAACTCGGACATAGCAAGCCTCCGTAATGCTTTTATTTAATGATAACATATTACATCAAAAAAATCAAGAAAAAGGCGAAAAAAACGTTCTAAAAATCAAAGATTTTAAGGTTTTTATATAATAATATTCGTTATAATTAAAATGATAAAATATTTTATTTGAGAGGATATTCTTATGAACTTTGAAAAAAAGCAAAGAGTGGAAAAGGTAATTCAGTTCGGTGAGGGCGGTTTCCTTCGCGGATTTGTGGATTGGATGCTCCAGAAGGTGAACGACGTTACCGATTTTAACGGCAGCGTTGTGGTAGTTCAGCCCATTGAGCAGGGTCTGTGCGATAAGCTCGCCGAGCAGAACTGCGTTTATACCCATCTCGTTCGCGGCGTTGAGGGCGTAGAGAAGTCGCTCATCGACGTTATCTCCAGATGCGTGAAGCCCTACGACGATTTTGATTCCTATCTTGCGCTTGCCGAGATACCCACTATGCGCTTCGTGGTTTCCAACACCACCGAGTCCGGCATTGTATTCTCCGCAGAGGACAAGGTTACCGACGCACCCCCCAAGACCTTCCCCGCAAAGCTTACAAGGCTCCTGATGCGCCGCTATGAGCTCGGCCTCGACGGCTTTATCTTCCTCCCCTGCGAGCTTATCGACCGCAACGGCGATAATCTCAAAAAGTGTGTTCTTCAGTACGCAGACCTCTGGGCTCTCGGCGAGGGCTTCAAGGCTTGGGTAGAGGAGAAGAACGTGTTCACCAACACCCTCGTTGACCGTATCAACACCGGTTACCCCACGGGCGAGGAGCTGAACCTCGGCTATGAGGATAATATGGT
>CAZABU010000107.1:0-7074 GCA_964483225.1 uncultured Ruminococcus sp.
GCTTCATTGCAACCAAAAACGAAAAAGCAGCCCGTTTGGACTGCTTTCGTTTTTGTGAAGGGACTATAAAAAAGATATTTTTGGAAAAGTACTTACGGGATTTGAACCTTAGCGCCTAATATTTACTTGATTTCTTCGCGAGTACCGTCTTCGTGAACTAATATCACTATAAACGAATTTGAATATTTATCATTGTATGCATGCTTAGCCTTCTTGAATATGCTGATAATGCTATCCCACTCGTTTTTATATCTTTCTTTAATATCCTCAAAGCCGAAAACTTCTATATGCGACGGATCTCCCAACATATCTGTAAGGCAATCCCATAATGCGTCTGTGTTTCCTCCGTAATAGTCGGGAAAATCCAATTCACGTTTTAGTACTTCATGAATTTCAATATAGTACTTTACTTTGGAAAAATCAACAATATACTTATCCATTTTTTCATCTCACCTTGTTATTTCATAGAATGTTTGATAATGATCTTCGGTAACAAATACCAATCCGTCATTAGAATATAGAACTCTTTTTAGATTTCTTTTTCCATATGTGTAATCAATATCCGCTTCGTACCATGTTCTGCCGGTGGCGTGTGGCAATTTTGCTTGATTATTAAGAAATTCATCCCCTCCTATCATATATCCGGGGAGAACATCTGCCAAATTGTTCTTTTTTCGACGATAGCCATTTGCTTTGGCTATATCTTTCGTCACATAATAATCCGGCAACCTATTGCGATATAACAGCCACGCATCAGCACCATCAAAACCTTTATCGGTTGCAGTTCCAACCTCTTTTGTTCGCATTGGTATAACAGAGCATCTACAATACAAATGCTCCGGTTGGTAACGCTTTGCATTAAAGTTGTATATTTTACCGTGTTTTCCGCGGCAATCCTCACAAGTTTTAATATCGAGATAAATTGCTTGCCAGTTTTTCCACTGTTTGCTATCCCCCTCTAAATACAAATCGGGGATAATTGTCATTTCACTCATTGTACCTCCTTAATTATACATTAAATTTTTAAAGTTGTCAAATCGATTTGCGATATTATTATAGTTGCGATATTATTATAGCATATACTTTTGCGTTTGTAAGTATAGTCGGGTTCTAAAAAAGCACGCAGTTTGATGTGATTTTTTATTGATAATGAACAAAAAAGTGCATAATGATTTCCTATGCACAGGTAAGTAGTATTCAATTTCGGGAAGTTCAAATCCCGTAAGTGTTTAATATCTTTTTCTCGCGACTATGTGAGAAAAGGGGAGAAAAACAAAAAAGCCATGAAAATCAAGGCTTTTCGCGGCTATATCTTTTTTATAACCCTTTTTTGGTTGCGGGAGTGGGATAGTTTTTTGGTACATTGTTTATCTGTGATTGCTTCGGGTTATTTGCTATTCGTCGGTCGGACACGACGAATTACGCAATGTTTGACCCCGACTTTTGTGGCGTTTGGGTTTTAAGTGTTGCTGTGTGCTTGTTTTGGCTTTAATTTTCACACGATAACGTTTTTCCTTCGCCACAAAATCGGTTCAAAGGGACAAAGGTCGTGAGGTTCAAAATCCCATAAACTCCGACAACCAAAGGAAAGAAAAAATTCAGTCACCAAAATGGGTAACTGAATTTCTTTGGTTGCGGAGATGGGATTTGAACCTCATGACCTTCGGGTTATGAGCCCGACGAGCTACCAGACTGCTCCACTCCGCGATATGATGGTGCCGGAAGCCGGGGTCGAACCGGTACGAGAAAAAATTCTCACGGGATTTTAAGTCCCGGGCGTCTGCCAATTCCGCCATTCCGGCAAAAATACGACCTTGATTTCCCACATCGCCATTATATTATAGCACCTTCGTTCTCAAAAGTCAATACCTTTTTGGGCTTTTTCTCAAAAAGTTTCGTCGAGGGGGCTCTCACAGTATTATTATATGTAATTCTACATCCGATATTCCCTTTTTTCATGAAAATATTTCCTCGGCTAACCTAATTTCTCCGCGAGGGCTTGCGCGGCGCGGATTTTTGATGTATAATTAAAATGAAGGAATTTTCAGAGGTGGATCATGCTCTACAACAGCTTCAGCTCCTACTTAAAGGGGCGCTACGGCGGAAAAATTAAAAAGCTCTGCATTGACGGCGGCTTCACCTGCCCGAACAGGGACGGACGCTGCGGCGTTGGCGGCTGTATCTTCTGCGGCGAGCGGGGTGCCGGCGAGCATATTGACCCGCGGCTCTCAATCGCGGAGCAGGTCAAGGCCGGGCTTGCGCGGCAGAAGGCCGACGGATTTATCGCCTATTTTCAGAATTTCACAAACACCTACGCTCCAACCGAGGAGCTGCGCGCGAGGTATGACGCGGCACTGATTGACGGGCGCATCGTTGCTCTGGCCATTGGAACACGCCCCGACTGCATCGACGAGGATGTTGCCGCCCTGCTGGCAGAATACAGGCAGCGGCTTGACGTCTGGGTGGAGCTGGGGCTCCAGACGGCCAGCGACAAAACGGCGGCGCGTATCAACCGCGGCTACGGGCGCGAGGCCTTCGAGCGAGCGATGGAGATACTCGGCCGCTACGGGATCCCCGCGGTCGTCCATCTTATGATAGGACTGCCGGGCGAGGGCGAGTGTGAGCTTGCCGACACCGTGAGCTTCATAAACCGCTTTTCCCTTTTCGGAATCAAGCTCCACTCCCTCTACGTTATGGAGGGCACGCGCCTTGCCGAGCAGTACCGGTCGGGAGAATTTTCGCCCATCTCGATGGAGCAGTATATAGACCGGGCGGTCTTTACGCTGACTCACATCTCCCCCGACGTCACAATTCACAGACTGACGGGCGACTGCCCTCGCGGAATGCTCGTGGCGCCGGAGTGGAACACACGCAAAAGCGATATCATAAACGGCATCTGTCGCGAGCTTGAATCCCGCGGGATGAGGCAGGGCTCACTATACAAAAACGGCAGTTTTTGACAACTTTATTTTACATTTCACGCAAAAAGGAGAGGAAAATGAGAGGAATAGAGGAGCTTAGAGAGATAATCGAGAACGCAGAAAAAATAGTGTTCTTCGGCGGAGCGGGAGTGTCTACCGAGAGCGGTATTCCCGACTTCAGGAGCTCAGACGGCCTCTACTCCGAGGACACGGGAGATTACCCACCCGAGGTTATCCTCAGCCATAGCTTTCTCTTTTCCCACCCCAAGGCCTTTTACAGATATTACAGAAGCCGTATGCTCTACCCCGACGCCCGTCCCAACTCCGCCCACAGGTATCTTGCCGAGCTTGAGCGCCGCGGAAAGCTGACGGCGGTGGTTACCCAGAACATTGACGGTCTGCACAGCGCGGCGGGGTCTGTGAACGTACTGGAGCTGCACGGCTCGGTACGCAGAAACTACTGCGCGGACTGCGGTAAGGGCTTTTCTCTTTCCTACGTGACCGACAGCGATGGCGTTCCTGCCTGCGACCTTTGCGGCGGCTTTGTGCGCCCCGACGTTGTAATGTACGGCGAGGCTCTGCCGGGCGAGGCCTTTTCCGCGGCGGAGGAGGCTATCTCCGAGGCCGACGTGCTTATCGTCGGGGGTACCTCGCTGACGGTCTACCCTGCGGCGGGGCTGATCGACGCCTTTGAGGGCGAGCACCTCATCATAATCAACAAGACCGAAACGCCCTATGACGACTGCGCGGAGTATATTTTCAGAGAACCCATCGGCGAGGTCTTCGAGGCGCTGGAGGATTAGTTCCTTGATAGAAGCGTTCAAATAAATGATAGTATCGGTCAAGTAAACTCATTTACATTCCGTAAATATAGTGATAAAATAGCGGTGAAATAACTTTTTGGGAGGCTTTCTTATGGCAAAGGAAAAGATTTGGGCTTATTACATCAATCTGAGCTACCATATGTGGGACGACGAGCTCTCGCCGCCGCGCGGCTGGTACGTCGGTCAGGTCTACACCGAGAACAACGGCACCGACGCGGAAATCTGGGACAAGGTCGTGAAATACGCCGCAGAGTGCGGATACAACACCCTGCTCATCGATGTTGGCGACGGGGTGAAGTACGATACCCGCCCCGAGATATCCGCTCCCGACGCCTGGGAGAAGGATTTCCTGCGCAAAAAGCTCGACGAGGCGAGGGCGCTGGGGCTTGAGCCTGTTCCGAAGCTCAACTTCTCCTGCGGCCACCACACCTGGCTGAAGAAATACCGCAGAATGGTTTCCTCCCCCGAATATTACGAGGCCTGCGCCGATATTATCGGCGAGCTGTGCGAGATATTTGACTCACCGAGGCTCTTCCATCTCGGTCTTGACGAGGAGAGCGCCGGCCCCTTCAAATTCCGCGAAACGGTCATCTGCCGCGGCGAGGCCATCTGGTGGCACGACTGCAACTTCTATTTTGACGAGGTGAGAAAGCACGGCGCGCGCCCCTGGGTCTGGTCGGACTATTATTGGCACAACACCGAGTCCTTTGTGAAGAATATGCCGAAGGACGTGCTCCAGTCCAACTGGTTCTACGGCCGCTTTGCCGACTATCCCGAGGGCGACATCAGAAACAAGCGCATCTCCACCTATGAGGAGCTTGACGCCCTGGGCTACGACCAGGTGCCCTGTATGTCCACCTGCCGCGGCTTTGACGGAGCCGTCGACAACTGCGTGCAGACCCTCATTCACGCAAAGGAGAAGCTGACCGACGGACAGGTCGCGGGCTTCCTTATGGCTCCCTGGCGTCCGACGAAGCCCGTCGAGGAGTTCTACCTCAAGGATGCGGTCCTCCGCCTCTACGACGCGAGAATCACCGTTTACCCCGAAACTCTTAAGAAATAAAAGCTTTGACATAGCGAGGTGCTTTACGTATGAGAACGGAAAAATGGATAGAAAAGAACTGCGGCTCGCTTGCAGGCAGAAAAATCGCCGTCAGCGGCTCTACGGGCGGCATCGGCAGAGTGCTCTGCGAGCATCTTGCGGCCCTTGGGGCGGCTCTCGTTCTGATGGACAGGAATGCCGAGCGCTCACGCAGACTCGGTGCTGAGCTCCGCGAGCGGTTCCCCTCCCTTTCGGTGGATTATATCGGCGCCGATATGTCCGACTTTGCCTCGGTGCGCGCCGCCGCCGACGCGCTGCTTCTCAGCGATGCGGATACCCTCATCCTCAACGCGGGAGCATATCATATTCCGAGATACAAGACCGACCTCGGCTACGACAACGTCTATCAGATAAACTTTATTTCCCCCTATTACCTTGCAAGAAGGCTGCTGCCTACCCTCCGGGCGCGGGGCGGCGGTGTGGTGGCCGTCGGCAGCATCGCAAACGGCTACTCGCATATTGATATGAACGATATCGACTTCGCCACGAGGAAAAAGTCCGCCCTGGTCTACGGCAACGCAAAGCGCTGGCTTATGTATTCCCTCACAGAGCTCGGACGGGAGGGCGGCGTGGCTATTGCCCACCCCGGCATCACCTTTACGAACATTACCTCCCATTACCCGAAGCTCATCTTCGCCATAATCAAGCACCCGATGAAGGTCATCTTTATGAAGCCCCGCCGTGCCGCGCTATCTATTCTACTCGGCGTTTTCAGACCGACGGCAGAGGGCGAGTGGATAGGCCCGCGCGTCTTTGACGTCTGGGGTCTGCCGAGGGTGGCAAGGCTCCGCGGCTGCTCTGCCGAGGAGCGGGCCGAGATCTGCAAGGGCGCCGACGAGCTTTACGCAAGACTCAGCGCACCGCTGTGATTTTCTATCGACCTACCTAAATCCAAGGTATTGACTTTGGCGGCGCTCTGTGGTAAAATTATGTAAAGCGACCAAAAAAACAAGGAGATTTTATGAGCACCTACCTTTTCGATTTTGACGGCACGCTGGTGGATTCGATGCCCACCTACGGCGCACTTATGCTTCGCATACTTGAAGAAAACGGCATCGAGTACCCGGATAACATAATTAAGATCATCACCCCGCTGGGCTTTATCGACACCGCCCATTATTTCATAAAAATGGGGCTGAAGATGGAGCACGCCGACCTCGTCGCCCTGATGAACGAGTACGCCATCGACGCCTACACCTACCGTATCCCCGCAAAGTCAAACGTTATCGAAGCGGTGCGGGAGCTGAAGCGCCGCGGCCACTCGTTGAACGTCCTTACCGCCAGCCCTCACGACACCCTCGACCCCTGCCTTATGCGCCTCGGCATCTTCGATATCTTCGACAACGTCTGGTCCTGCAACGACTTTGCCACCAACAAATCCAACCCCGAGATATACAAAATGGCGGCGGAGCGCCTGGGCGTGCCCGTGTCGGAGGTCATCTTCCTCGACGACAATTTCGGTGCGGACAAGGCCGCAAAGGAGGCGGGCTGCGTGGTTTACGGTGTCTATGACGACTCCTCGGCGGAGTACCGCGAGGATATGATTGCCCTTTGCGACAGATATATTGAAGATTTTTCGGAGCTTTTGTAGAAAATATTTTTAATACCGCTTGACATCGGCGCGAATGTATGATAGAATTTAAGAGTAAATTTTTTATTTGGAGGCTCGACATGGAACATATCAAGACCATCGAAACCAAGAACCTTTGCGACAGCGCAAAGAACGGCGGATGCGGCGAGTGCCAGACTTCCTGCCAGTCTGCTTGCAAGACCAGCTGCGGCATCGCTAACCAGCAGTGCGAGAGCGCTAAGGAGAGCAAGTAATAAAAAAGCCGCCCCGTCGGGCGGCATTTTTTTTGCGCGGACGGCATTTTACCGCGCACCCCAAATCAAACCCCACACGCCCCACATCGGGGCCTATCGGAGAAAAAATGATACATCAATACAAGCTTGGAAAATTCAATATCGTGCTGGACGTTTGCTCCGGCTCGGTTCACGCGGTGGACGAGATCGCCTATGACGTTATCGGAATGTATGAGGATCACCCCCGCGAGCAGATAATTGCACAAATGAAGGAAAAATACGGCCACCGCGAGGACGTCACCGACGCCGACCTCGAGGAGTGCTACGACCAGGTGACCGCCCTGAAGGATAGCGGCAAGCTCTTTGCCCCCGACACCTTCGAGCCCATGGCGGGCACCCTGAAGCAGAAGACCGCAGGAGTGGT
>CAZABU010000108.1:0-6941 GCA_964483225.1 uncultured Ruminococcus sp.
GCCATTATGATACGTACTGTTATAGCGGTAGGTATGACGGAGTACCCAGCGGAGCAGAGAAGCGCTTCCCACGGCTCAAAACAAATGAGTGCCTTAAAGCTCCCCAGGGCAAACAGCCCAAATATACCCTTAACACCGACCCCGATGAAACAATTTCTATTCCCCCTCTTGACAACCCCGAAAACTTGTGATACAATAGTGGGGAAGTAAATAGAGTGGGTGTGCATAGTTTATATTGTACGCTCTTTGATATGTATCAGCAATTATACAAAATCAAAATTTTGTATAATTTAGGGAAGCAAGTTAGCAAGGGTTTGGCTGATTTCCTTCGTTTTATGAACGGCAGGCTTTGTTTGCGGTTCGAAGGCTTTTATTATACCTATCCCCAAAATGGGGAGTTGTGGCGCCCTATTGTACATAGGCGCCGACATACGCATTATATGTTGACATCGGTAGGATGCCCAATCTGTGCATCCTGCCGCTTTTCCATTGTATGCACTCGTTTCATAATTCCACGAACGCCTTGTAAACTCTGGGGCTTCGTTGAGGACTGTGGCAGACTTTACAATCCGTTGCAGGATTTATGCGCTCTCGTTTTCTCTCGGTGCTTGAGTAGGGAACAGTTCCCTTCTCCGCTCCGTCTACGGTCAAGGCAACCGCCGAGCCCCCCCACAAGGAGGGACACAGCGTTTCCCTCGACTCTTCGACGGTAGGTGGGTACATACTGCTTGCCGTTCCTCTCCTCTGCGTGTTGGAGTGCCTAAATTACGAGTCCGTTGCCGCTTGCGGGTCGCTATGCTCCATCGTGTCCTCGCTACGGATACAAAATTCCACCACCCACCCCAAGTTTTGTATGGTAGCAATCAAGGTGGGGAAGCCTCGAAGTCCTTCCCTTGCCTGCTTCATTCTTTGGGGTTGGCAAGCTCAGGCTCACTCCGTTCTCCTCGTTTCCCTTCCGAGGCTATCATACAAAACTTCAAATTTTGTATAATTTAGGGAAGCAAGTTAGCAAGGGTTTGGCTGATTTCCTTCGTTTTATGAACGGCAGGCTTTGTTTGCGGTTCGAAGTCTTTTATTTATAGATTTTCAGTAAAATCTGAAAGTCCTGCTTGCGATTGCTCATACACATCTCCGGAGTTGATTTACGAGGAGCATAGTCGATGAGATGCTAACAGCCGTTGCAGGCAGAAGTTTTTGTCCGTGGAATGTAACGGACTTTTTTCTTTTTACAGACTCATAGACAATTCAGTAAAAATGAAGCCGAAAGAGGCTTATCAGGGGCTTGATTTCAAGAAGAAAATCGTGTATAATAGATATTAAAGATGAAAACGGACAAAAAAACAGAGCAGGGTGCTTCCCTGCCCGTTATTTATTCTCCTTTTTCACTGTTATAACGACCGATACGCTGCATAAGGTACTTCTTTCTGGTGGCCTCACCACCGCGCAGATGGCGCTCCGACTTGTTTGTAGCAAGAATCTCCTTCACCGTTTCGTAAAGGCGAGGATTTATCCGCCGGAGCTTGTGTGTCAGATCCTTATGTACAGTGCTTTTGCTGACGCCGAATCTTCGCGCCGCTCCTCTGACGGTATCCTTGGTTTCGATAACGTACTCAGCAAGCGCCACGGCGCGCTCCTTACCGTATATATTTATCATAATAATTCTCCCGTTTTTACTTATATTTAAGCCTATGAAAGGTACCGGCAAAAAATGCAAAAGGAAGCAACTAAATTTCAGGAATCTACAGTTTTTGAGGGCATGACCTCGATACGCGCGATCCTGCGCGGAATTGATTCCGACATAAATACGCGGCATATCGACAAGATACTCTACGATGCCTCAAAAATGCACAAAATCCACAAAGAAGTGGGTTATCTTAAGGCAGTTTCCCGCAAATACGGTTTTTCCGTCGAGGAATCCGACTCAGACACACTCGAGGAAATCACCCTCGGTACCTCTCACGGCGGCATCGTAGCAATAACCGACGAGCGCGCCCTGCCCTGCCTCGGCCCCGAGTCCGCTATCAAGGAAACGGGCTTTTACGTAATGATAGAGGGCATTGAGGATCCCTACAATTTCGGTTATGCTCTGCGTTCGCTTTACGCCATGAGCTGCGACGGTATCGTTCTCACAGAGCGCAACTGGATGAGCGCGGCGGGCGTTGTGGCAAGAAGCTCTGCGGGAGCGTCAGAGATGTTCGAGATGTTCAGAGCAGACCCCGAATACGCGGCGGATTTCTTTAAGGAACGCGGGTACAGGGTAGTTTGCGCCGACGAAAACACCGACAATATTCTCGGAATCTGCGATCTTTCTCTACCTATTTTATTAATAGTAGGCGGCGAGAAGCGCGGTATATCAAGAAAAATTCTCGACAAGGCAGACCTTCTTGTGAAGATAGATTACGGCAGAGAATTCAGAGCTTCCCTTTCCGCAGCCTCCGCAACCACGATGTTCGCCTATGAGATAGCGCGGCAGAATCCAAAAGCAAAATAAATTTTCGGGCAGGGACGCCTCCCTGCCTTTTTCATTTATTTATTACTAATTTTTTCACTTACCTATTGACAATGGGATATTTTTATGATATCATTATGATATCAATAATAGAAAGGAAATTCACCATGAAAGAAATTGAACTCAAGAAAAACAAACACGGCATGGCGGCGATGCTGCTCTCCATCCTTGCAATTGTCGCATCCTTTGCCGCAATTATCGTCGGCGCGATTTTAAGCACCGATGAGGCCCCCTCGGCGTTGCTGATAGTAGGACTCGTCCTTATCTGCGTCACCTGGATACCTCTTATGGGTCTGCGTATCCTCAAGCCCCAGGAGGCTCTGGTCATCACCCTCTTCGGTAGGTACGTGGGCACCATCAAGGGCGACGGTTTCTATTGGGTAAATCCCTTCTCCTCCAGCTTCAACCCCGCCGCAAAGACCAAGCTCAGCCAGAGCGCCGACGTTTCTGCCGCAGCTCCCCTCGTTGCGGCAGCTGCACAGAGCGGTAACGTGGATATTTCCCTTGCAAGCAATAAGATATCTCTTAAAATTATGACCCTCAACAACGCCCGTCAGAAGATAAACGACTGCCTTGGCAACCCTATTGAGATAGGAATTGCAGTCACCTGGCGCATCGTTGACACCGCAAAGGCAGTATTCAACGTAGATAACTACAAGGAATTCCTCTCTCTCCAGTGCGACAGCGCGCTGCGAAACGTTGTCAGAATTTACCCTTACGACGTTGCCTCCAACGTAGATACCACCGGTGACGGTGTTGCAGACGAGGGCAGCCTCCGCGGCTCCAGCGAGGTCGTTGCGGAAAGGATCAGAAAGGAGATCCAGGAGCGCGTTGAGATTGCAGGTATTGAGATCGTTGAGGCGAGAATCACCTATCTTGCATACGCTCCCGAGATCGCCGCAGTAATGCTCCAGCGTCAGCAGGCCTCCGCTATAATCGATGCAAGAAGAATGATCGTTGACGGTGCCGTTGGTATGGTGGAAATGGCTCTGGACAGACTCTCCGAGAAGGGCACGATACAGCTCGACGAGGAACGCAAGGCAGTTATGGTATCCAATCTGCTGGTTGTTCTCTGCGGCAACAAGGATGCACAGCCCGTCGTAAATTCGGGTAGCCTTTATTAATGGACGATAAGCAGAAAAAGCAGGTTCCGCTCCGTCTGTCACCAAAGCTCTATGCGGCAATCGCCGCTTGGGCCGAGGACGAATTCCGTTCTGTGAACGGTCAAATCGAGTTTTTGCTCACCGAATGTGTAAAGCGACGCGGAATGAATCTTGATAAGGATACCGATGAAAAATAAGATGGGGCTTTCGTATTTAAGCATAACCGAATAAAAAACAGAGGTATTGTGTATTGGCGCAATACCTCTGTGCTTTTTGAATAAAGGGAGGGTGAACACCTTCGGTTTTCTTCAAATTTAATTGTTTTTTATAATCCTGCAAGGGCGGCGTAGATTTGCGCCCCCTTTGTCAGTATCTTCTCGGAGAAACGGCACCGCGGATTATGGAGAGGCGACGTGTAGCCCTCCGCGGCACTTCCCGCCGATATCAGCACCATAAGCGACGGCACACGCATTGAGATATAGGAAAAATCCTCGGAACCACCGCCGAGAGTACCGTCCGGCGTGCGGATCATATCCTCGCAAAGCAGCTCACCGAGCAGCTTTGCGGCTCTGTCCGTAAGTTGTGGGTCGCATATCAGCGACGGACAGCCGCCGGTACGCTCAAAGCTGACCTCGGTAGAATACAGTAGGCCGATTCCCTGCCCCAATTCTTCAATCCGACCGAGCATCCGTTTTCTCACCGAATCATCATAGGTGCGTAGGCTGCCGTAAAGCTCCGCTCTCTCGGCTATGGCGTTTGCGGCAACGCCACCTGTGATTTTACCAACCGACAGCGTGCAGGGCTCGGAGAGCGATAGCTCTCTCGCGGGGAGCTCATATATACCCGATAGAATTTTTCCTGCGACGAAAACGGCATCCCTTGCCTTCGAGGGCTCGGCACCGTGTCCTGCGCGTCCCTGCACCGTGAATCTGAAGAAGTCCGAAGCCGCCGTTGCCACACCGCGCCCCGGAAAAACCACTCTCCCTGAAGGTATCTCACCGCCCACCAGCGTGTGGAGCATAAAGGCTCTGTCAACACTCGGATTTTCAAGTAATCCGTCCTCTATCATAGCCGTTGCCCCTGCTAAAAGCTCCTCTGCCGACTGAAAAGCAAATCTAATTCTGCCCTTGATTTTATCCCGATTTTGCGAAATTATCTCCGCTGCGCCTAAAAGCATTGCAGTATTCATATCATGACCGCAGGCGTGCATATTCCCGTTTTCTGCGGCGAAGGGCTCGCCGCTCTCCTCTGTCATCGGCAGGGCGTCAATATCTGCACGCAGAAGGGTGTGAGGGCGCCCCGACCCTATATCCGCGATAAGTCCACCACGCCCACAGCGCCGAGGCTCGTAGCCCAGACGAGTCAGCTCTCCGCTGATATATTCCAAGGTCATCTCGGTGTCAAAGCCAACCTCTGCGATAGCGTGTATTTTCCGTCTGTGGGCGATGATGCGCTCCTCATGCCCATCGCTTACCGTAAATATATCCTTCATTTGTCCCCCCGATAATAAAAATTAATATAAGTATTATTACCTATAATTAAATAAATTCTGAAAAAGTGAAAAAAATTTCAAAAAACTATTGACAAGCAGACTTTATAGTGTTATAATTGTAAAGCGATTTGCTTTACAGCATCTTTTTGGACGGTGAGAGTATGTATGAGAAGAATATGAAAATTGCATATCTCCTCGACTTTTACGGCGATGCACTTGACGAGCATACGGCAAGTCTTATGCGTGACTACTACAATGACGACCTCTCTCTTGCGGAAATCGCCGCAGAGGACGGTATCTCAAGGCAAGGCGTGCGCCATCTTATCAAAAAGGGTGAGGAGCAGTTATTCTTCTTTGAAGAAAAGTTCGGTCTTGCGTCAAGGCATATGGAGCTTGCTTCGGCTTGCGAATCGCTCTCGGAGATAGCTCTCTCCCTTGAGAAAAAGCCCGGATGTGAGTCCGAGGCCAAGCGTCTGGCCGAGATCGTAGGAATAATTTTGAAAGGAAATCAAGATGTTTCAGAATCTGACTGAAAAGCTTGCAAACGCCTTCAAGAAATTCAGAAACAAGGGAAAGCTCACTGAGGCAGACGTCAAGGAGGGCATGCGTGAGGTAAAGCTCGCTCTGCTTGAGGCTGACGTCAACTTCAAGGTCGTCAAGGAATTTATCAAGGCGGTCACGGAGCGCGCTGTGGGAACCGAGGTGCTTGAAAGCCTTCTTCCCGCACAGCAGATAGTTAAGATAGTCAACGAGGAGCTTATCCGCCTCATGGGCGGCGAGGCCCCCAAGATCAACATCAGCCCCAAGCCCCCGACGGTCATTATGATGGTTGGTCTGCAGGGCGCAGGTAAAACAACTCACGCAGGCAAAATCGCCGGTATGTATAAGAAAAAGAGCAAGAATCCTCTGCTCGTTGCCTGCGACGTTTACAGACCTGCGGCGGTTGATCAGCTGAAGATCGTTGGCGAATCTATCGGTATCCCCGTGTTCTCCATGGGCACGAAGATCTCCCCTGTTGAGATTGCGAAGGCGGGCGTTGAGCACGCTAAAAAGAACGGCCACGATATGGTTATCATAGATACCGCCGGCCGCTTGCACATTGACGAGCAGCTTATGACCGAGCTTGTCAATATCAAATCGAACGTTACCCCTGCAGAGATCCTGCTGGTGGTTGACGCTATGACCGGTCAGGACGCTGTCAACGTTGCCAAGTCCTTCAATGACCTGCTCGATATCACGGGCGTGGTTATGACGAAGATGGACGGCGACACCAGAGGCGGCGCTGCCCTGTCGGTCAAGTATATAACCGGCAAGCCCATTAAGTTCATCGGTACGGGCGAGAAGCTTGATGCTATTGAGCTCTTCCACCCCGACAGAATGGCGTCGAGAATACTCGGTATGGGCGATATCCTCTCGCTTATCGAAAAGGCAGAGGCGGCATACGACGAGAAGAATGCTAAGGAGCTTGAGAAAAAGATGCGTGAGCAGACCTTCTCGCTTGACGATTTCCTCGTACAGATGCGCCAGCTTAAGAAGATGGGCAATCTCGATCAGCTCCTCGGTATGATGCCCGGTGTTAACGCCGGCGCGCTGAAGGATGCGCAGATCGATGAAAAGCAGATGGACAGGATCGAGGCTATCATTCTTTCCATGACGAAGGAGGAAAGGCTCAAGCCCGACGTCATAAACGGCTCCCGCAGAAAGCGTATTGCCAAGGGCAGCGGTACCACGGTTGAGGACGTCAACAAGCTGCTCCGTCAGTTCGATCAGATGAAAAAGATGATGAAGCAGTTTACCGGTATGGGAAAGCGCGGCATGCGCGGCATGAAGCTTCCCT
>CAZABU010000109.1:0-6898 GCA_964483225.1 uncultured Ruminococcus sp.
CAGCGTGAGAGGCTGATGTCTTAGCCGCTTGACCAACCGGCCTTTCGTTGGTTGCCTACCTATTATACTACTTCCAAAGTCATTTGTCAACCCCTTTTTGAAAAAAGTTTGAAAAATCGAAAAATATTTTTTTCTGCCGAAAAAGTCCTCCTATCAGGATGCTTTCGCCTGACAAGGCCCCCGCTCCCGGTAAGAAAATAACCGCCCCGCAGAGTGAGCACTCATTTGAGCATTCACACCGCGAGGCGGTGTTTTTTATTTTCCGGCAGTTACTTTATAGCAACCTCGCCGCCTATCTCTGCCGACTTGTAGATAGCGTCAAGGATCTTCATCAGCGTGCAGCCGTCCTCTGCGATAGAGGTGAGGTCGCGGTCGATCATCAGCGACTCTACGAAGTAGTTGATCTCGTTTTCAAACAGACCGTCAAAGGAGAGGGCCGTCTTCTTGTCGAGGCTGACGTTTGCCAGGTAGTTGTTGATCTCGGTGTAGAGCTCAAACTCGGGGTCGAGTACGATGCCGCCCTTGGTGCCGTACATCTCTATCTTGCCCACGTTCTTTTTCAGATGCAGGTTGAAGCTGGCCTCAACGCTGAGCACAGCACCGTTGTCAAAGCGGATAAGCGCGGTTGCCATATCCTCAACGGTGTGGGGAGCGTCCTCTACGCCTGCTCTGGTTGCAACGTAGCCCTTCTTTTCCTTCAGATAATCGCGCTTGCCGATGTTGTTGAAGGTAGCGCCGTAAACCGATACGGGCTTGGGGCAGCCCATAAGATAACGCACAAGGTCAATGACGTGAACGCCAAGGTCTATGAGGGGACCGCCGCCGGAGCGGGACTTGTCACCGAACCAGCCGCCGGGACAGCCGTTTCTGCGCAGATAAACCGCCTTTGCATAATAAAGATCGCCAACGCTGCCTGCGTCGATGAAGTCCTTGGTAACCTCGGTGTCGTTGCCAAAGCGTCTGACAAAGCCGATCATCAGCTTCTTGCCGTTCTTCTTCGAGGCGTCGATCATAGCCTGCGCCTCAGCGGCGTTCATAGCCATAGGCTTCTCGCAGAGAACGTGCTTGCCTGCGTTCAGCGCCATAATAGTACAGGGCGCGTGAGCGGAGTTCCAGGTACAAACGCTGACCGCGTCAATCTCGGGGAGCTCGGCGAGCATCTGCGCTTCGTCGGTGTAAAGACGGGTGACTCCGTAGGTGGCACCCTTTTCCTTCAGATTCTCCTCGTCAATGTCGCAGAAGGCGTAGAGCTCAACGTTTGGGTTCTTCAAGTATCCTGCGATGTGGTTCTTTGCAATATTACCGACGCCAACGATGGCAATTTTAAGCTTATTCATTTTTCCTGTTCTCCTTTATCTTACCTTCATTCCGTCGAGGAACTTGACAGCCTCGGCGATGTCCTTTGCGGGGGTGTCGCCGCACTCGCGCTCAATGGTGAGATAGCCGTCGAAGCCGATCTCGCGCAGAGCAGCAAGGTAGGTGTCAAAGTGTACGTTACCCTGGCCGAGAGGTACCTCGCGGTAAAGCTCGGCGCCGTTTGCCTTGGGCAGACCGTAGTATCTGGGAGAATAGAGGGCCTTGGTGTTGAAGGGCTTGAGCTGAATGCCGTCCTTGGCGTGGGTATGTACGATGTAGTCTTTCAGATTGTGAACCGCAGCAACGGGATCGTCGCCTGCGCACATAACCAGGTTTGCGGGGTCGAGGTTGACCGCAACGCCGTCTGAGCCGAGGGAATCGAGGAAGCTCTTGAGGAGCTCGGACTTCTCGGGGCCGGTTTCTACTGCGAAGTGTCCGTTCATCGACTTTGCATACTCTGCAAGCTCGTAGCATACCTCGTGCATAGCCTCGTACTGGATACAGTCGGTGGTCTCGGGAACTACGCCGATGTGAGTGGTGACGATGTTGGTGCCGAGCTCCTGCGCCATCTCAAGCAGACGCTTCTCGGTGTCGATGAGGGCTCTGTCCTTGGTGTAATACATAGCACAGCCGAAGTCGCCGCATACTGCGGAAACCTTGATGTCGTTTGCCTCGATGATCTTCTTTGCCTCGGAGATGGATATCTGCTTTGCATCGGTCTTGTGGTTGACCATCTTGTCACCGTCGCCGATAAGGAATCTCGCGCCGATCTGAACTCCGTCAGCGCCTACGGCCTTTGCCGCCTCAACGGAGGAACGGAAATCCTTTCTGAAGCTGTCGATAATTACGCCGATTTTCATAGTTGGGTGTCCTTTCGTATATGTTTATATAATTTTTTGTTGGCCTGGTTAAAGAGCCCGCGGCTCTTCAAGATTATAATACTACTATTTTTTGACGAATAAAAGGTCATAATATGACAAAACATTGTCAAAAATTGCGTTTTATCTCTCCGTAGCTCCGCAAAGCGCGGTAATAGGTGTTCGGACTGTCAAAGCCGCAGGCCTCGGCGATCTTGTAGATCGGCAGCTCCGGGCTCGTCGCCCTCATTCTCACGGCAGTGGCTATACGGCGGCGATTCAGGTATTCGCGCAGGTTCATACCGAGGAATTTGTTGAATACTCTGGAAAAATAGGTGCGCTCGTAGCCGTAGCGGCGGGCCAGCTCCTTGAGGGTTATCCGCTCGGTCAGGTGGTCGTCAATGTAGCGCATGACGTCGACCATCAGCTGAGCGCCCTTTTCGGTGACCCTGTGGACGGAGCCGCAGTGGTTCTTTAACATTCCGAGCAGCAGGGCAATAAAGCCCCTGTTCATATCCTCGTCCATCATTCCGCTCATCCCGTGGGCCATAGCCACGAATGAGGCTATCTGCTCGAAGCCCTCGCGGCGGGGTGTAAAGCAGGGGAGCGTCTGCTCGGAAAACCAGCTTATGCCCGAAACGTAGGCGGCGTTTGCGATAACGAAGTAGACCACCGTCTCCTCTTCCGTGTCGGCACCCGAGGCACAATGGGGCGTAAACCTGTCCACAAAAGCGATCTCGCCCTCGTGCAGAATATGCTTCTCGCCGTTTATAAAGACCAGATATTCTCCCTTTAGACAGAGGTAGAGCTCGATGCTGTTGTGAAAGTGGGGGATCAGATCGTCCTCATGCCCGCCCTTGGGCGTGCGCCTTGAAATTCTAAGATACCCCTCGTCATCTGCTATCTTTTCGTAATACATAGTTAAAACCTCGAAAATAAGGAAAATGTAAACCGAGACTTACGAAATTGCGCTCTGGAAGGCCACCGCCTTGCCGATTATCTTTATCTGACTCAGCTCGTCCTTCACGTAAACGAGGGGAGCGTAGCGCGGATTTTCGGGCGATAGGACGAGCTTTTGCTCATCGGGGTAGTAGTAAACCCGCTTGAGGGTTGCCTCGTCGTTTATGATCACGGCGGCGATCTCTCCGTTCTCCACCTGGTTCTGGGCGCGGATAAAAACTATATCTCCGTCGTAGATCCTGGCACCGGTCATAGAGTGGCCGTGGGCGCGCAGGCAGAAATCGGCGTCCGTCTCCGAGTCCGCGGAGGCGAAGCTCTCGTGCTGCTCCTCTGCATAAATGGGCTCGCCGCAGGCGATCTCACCGAGGAGCGGCAGCTTCTTTATAGATATAGGCGATAGGTTTTCATAGGCGTATGCCGGGCCTCCCCAGCCCATCAGCTCTGCGGGCGTGGTTTCCAGCGCTTCTGCCAGCGCCATCACCTTTTCCGGCGGAATATTGGAGATCGTTCCGTTTTCATAGCGATGAATCGTCTGTCTGCTGGTGCCGACCTTGACTGCCAGCTCCTCCAGGGTGAGCCCCCGCATACGTCTTAGCTCCTTTAGCCTTTTTGCCAACATAACCGTTTCCTACCTTGTTATTATATATTACGCGGCGCGTCACCTTGTCTGTAACCCACGGCGTTACTTAATTTTAGCACACTGTCACCTGAAATGCAATAGTTTTTTTGAAAAATGTGAAAAAATCACTTGACAAGTTACAAAGCATCTGCTATACTTGTAACACGGCAGGTGACAAGAGGTACGAAAATCTCTTGCTGCGCAACAAATATAATAAGAAAGGAGAAAAAATGCTGGGTTTTATGAATGAATATGAGGGTATACCGCCGAGGCTCTATCGCTCGCCGGAGGAGATACGTCGGGAGATGGGCGATATCTCAAAGCGGATCCGCGCCGCCGACGAGCAGCTGAACCTGCGGAATATGCTTATGTCGGTGATGGCCGAGCTTGCCGACGCGGAGCCTCGGAGATGGATCCCCGAGCTTGAGGAGGCGCTGGCAGAGGCTAAGGACGCCCTGGAGGATCTCTCCCATCTTGAGAGGACGCTGGAGGAGCTTTCCGCTGAGCTGTCCGAGCTCAGGTGGGCGGGAGGATGAGAGCCACGGGAATCGACGCCGTCGTGGTGGCGCTCTGTGCCGACTACCGCCGCAGGGCAGAGGTCATCAGGGCAAAAAGCGCCTCTTATAGGGTGGATATGGAGTATCGGTATCTTAATTTCAACATTATGGACGCCGTTCTCGGCCTTTGCGACGAGTGGGAGGCGCTTACTCTTATTGACGAGATCGGCGGCGAGGTTGGATATGCGAAAAGTCGGCTGGAGCACTATTCGGAGCTGTCCTACAAGACGCTCAAGCGCCGCGCCAAGGACTCTATCGCCGCAGCCCTTCACCTGAAATAATAAAGAAAATAATAAATAATTTTCTCTGCCAAACTCTGACAATATTTTCGCCCGCCGTATGCTAAAATACCACCGAAGGGAAGTCAAGGAAACCGAAGGGACGAGTAAAAAATGCAGGAAATGGTTGTTTTTGAGATGCAAGGGAAGGATCTGCGCGCGCTTTTGCAGTGCGAGATCGACCACCACAGCGCGGCTGAGCTGCGCGAGCAGATAGACGCTCAGATGTTCAGATATAAGCCGGAGCTGCTTATACTTGATTTCAGCGGCGTCCACTTTATGGACAGCTCCGGCCTTGGGCTGATACTTGGCAGGTCGGAGGTTGCGTCGGCGCTGGGAGCATCGGTGCGGCTGGTTGGGCTCTCGCCCTCGCTGATGAAGCTGCTGCGCCTTTGCGGGCTTGAGAGAATTAAAAATATTACCGTCGGAAAACAGTCTTTGTAAAGGGAATTTGAAAAATGAGAAGAATTATAAACGAGATGAAGCTGCGCCTTCCCGCCATCAGCGTAAACGAGGCGGTATGCCGCTCGGTGATATCCGCCTTCAGCGCCGAGCTCAATCCTACCGTGGAGGAGCTTGGCGACCTGCGGTGCGCCGTCAGCGAGGCGGTGACGAATTGCATAGTCCACGCCTACCGCGACCTGCCCCCCGGCACGGTGGGGAATATCTACATATCCGCAAGGCTCTACGATACCAGAGAAATTACCGTTGAAATATCCGACAACGGCTGTGGCATCAAGGACGTGGCGTTGGCCCGTACACCAACCTACACCACCGGCGAGTCGGGCGAGAGATGCGGCATGGGCTTCCTCGTGATGGAGAGCTTTACCGACGCCCTGTCGGTGAAATCCAAGCCCGGACGGGGTACGACCGTCCTGATGAGGAAAATCCTTAAGCCCTGACGAAGGATAAATAATGAAGCTTTCAGCGGAAAAGAAAAATCCATATGACGAAAACCTCACCCTGCTCGCCGCCTATCGGGCGGGGGATGCGGAGGCCGGCGAGCGACTGGCCGTTCTGAACGCCCCCCTCGTTTACAGCATCGCGGGACGGTTCGTGGGCAGGGGCGCGGATATGAGCGACCTTGTGGAAACGGGGAACATCGGCCTTGTAAAGGCTATGAGCACCTTTGATTTCTCCCGGGACTGCGCCTTTTCCACCTACGCCGTTCCGCTTATCTTCGGTGAGATCCGACGCTTTTTGCGCGACGACGGAATAATCAAGGTGTCAAGAGAGGAAAAGCGCCTATCCGCTCTTCTTAACGCAGAGCGCGAGCGCAGACTCGCAGAGGGCGAGCGCGCAGACGTGGAGGCTCTGGCAGAGGCGGTGGGCGTTTCGGTGCAGGATGCGGCCTCGGCACTTTTCTCCGGCGCCCCCGTGCGCTCCCTTGACGACAGGGCCTTTGACGATGACGACAGCACCACCCTTGGCAGTATGATCTGCGATGAGGAGGCAGAGTCGCGTAGCTTTAATCATTTCGCTCTGCGGGCGGCGATAGAAAAGCTCCCCGATACCTGGCAGAGGCTCATCATTCTTCGCTATTTCAGGGACCTCTCCCAGACCGAAACCGCAAGGATCCTGGGTCTTACTCAGGTGAAGGTGTCCCGCGAGGAGAAGAAGATCATCGAGGCTTTGCGGCGCGAGCTGGGTTGATTTTTTTGTAAAATGTTAACAAATTGTGAAATATACGGAAATCTATTGATTTTTGAATACGGTTAGGTTAGAATATATGCAGTGCGTTAGCACTCTCCAAACATGAGTGCTAAACTTAGAACAGGAGGAACATAAAATGACACTTAAGCCTTTGTTTGACAAAGTAGTATTAAAGCAGGTTGAGGTTGAGGAAACCACCAAGAGCGGTATTCTTCTCGTCGGCTCTGCTCAGGAGAAGCCCCAGGTATCCGAGATCGTGGCGGTTGGCCCCGGCGGCACCGCCTGCGGCGAGGAGGTCGTAATGACCGTTAAGGCGGGACAGAAGGTAATCGTAGGAAAGTACAGCGGCACCGAGGTGAAGCTTGACGGTGTGGAATACACCATCGTAAGCCAGTCTGACATTCTCGCCGTTATTGAATAAGGAGGTAAACTAAAATGTCAAAGGAAATACTTTACGGAATGGATGCGAGAGCGGCGCTGCTCCGCGGCGTTGACCAGCTCGCAGATACTGTTAAGATCACCCTCGGCCCCAAGGGCAGAAACGTGGTTCTTGAAAAGAAGTTCGGCGCGCCCCTCATCACCAACGACGGCGTGACCATCGCCAAGGAGATCGAGCTG
>CAZABU010000110.1:0-6771 GCA_964483225.1 uncultured Ruminococcus sp.
ATTCAAAGGATCAGACCGAAACCTACCTGCGCGGCTTCCTCGGCAAGATGCTGTTCTCAAACGAGTCGGTGTTCAAGCCGGTGAACGTCCTTTCGGGCGGCGAGAAGGTGCGCTGTATGTTCTCGCGAATGATGATGTTCGGCTCCAATATGCTTATCATCGACCAGCCCACCGACCACCTGGACCTCGAGTCCATCACCGCCGTCAACAACGGTATGCAGAGCTTCAAGGGCAATATCCTTTTCTCCTCTCACGACTATGAGATACTGAACACCGTCGCCAACAGGATAATCGAGATACTTCCCGACGGCAGCTTCATTGACAGAAACGGTACCTACGAGGAATATCTGGACTATAAAAAGAGCCTGCAGGGGTAAGAATTATGAAATGTAAAGAGCTATTTTCGGTCATCGACTCGCTCTACGACGAGTATATTGCCTTTCTTTGCGACGTATGCAATATCGAGAGTCAGACCTGCGACAAGGCAGGGGTCGACGAGGTCGGCAGATGCTTTAGCGAAAGAGCAAAGGAGCTGGGCTTTAAGGTAGAGGTATTTCCCGAGCCCGTCAGCGGCGATCTTGTGTGTATTACGATGAACGAGGGGGCCGCGGGCAGACCTATCGTCCTTTCGGCTCATCTTGACACCGTGTTCCCGAAGGGTGCCTTCGGTTATCCTGCTGTGCGTATGGATGAGGAGAATATCTACGGCCCCGGCGTCGTTGACTGCAAGGGCGGTGCCGTGGCGGCGCTTATGGCTATGGACGCATTGAATACCGTCGGCTTCCGTGACCGTCCCGTGAGGCTCATTCTTCAGACCGACGAGGAGATAAACAGCGTATCCAGCGAGGGAAGAACCGTAAGGCTGATGTGCGAGCTCTCCGCCGACGCCGAGGCCTTCCTCAACTGCGAGGGGCATAAGGGTAAGGCAACCGTGGCGCGAAAGGGTATCCTCGACTATATCTTCAAGGTGCGCGGCCGCGCGGTTCATTCCGCCCGCTGCTACGAGGGTAAGAACGCCGTCACCGAGGCGGCGCATAAGATAATCGAGATCGAAAAATGGAAGGAAAAGGACGGGATCACCGCCAACGTTGCTGTAATTAACGGCGGCACTGTGAGAAACGTTGTTCCCGAGGAATGTAGCTTCAGCGTCAACGTCAGATACCCCGATGGCGCGGCTCGACGGACTATTGACGAATTTATGCACGCCGTTGCAGCTCGCTCCTATATCGGGCAGACGGAGTGCGAGCTGATAGAAAGACCCGGCAGACCCGCCATGGAATACGTGGAGCGCAACGTGGAGCTGCTTCGCAAAATGAACGCCGTCTACTCGGAGGAGGGGCTTCCCACACTCCCCGAGAGCTTTGAGCACGGCGGCGCCGATTCTGCATACACCACGGAATACGGTATTCCGACCGTTGATTCTCTCGGCACCCGGGGCGGGGAAATTCACTCAAACCGTGAGTTTATGTATAAGCGCTCGCTGCTCGAGTCGGCAAGGCGCCTCGCCTCTGTCATATACTGCATATAAAACTATAACAAGAGCTACCGGACTAAAGGGTAACCCCCTCGGTCCTTGGCTCTTGTTTTTATTTTCTTGACAACGCTACGGCTGTATGATAAAATTTTAATAGGAAAATTTTCCACTTTTACCAACAAAACGCGTGTGTTTTTTTATCTAATATATAGGAGGTGAGGTATATGCAGAGGAAGAAAACGCGTCAAGGGCTTGCTTTTGTGTTCGAGCTTTTGCGCGAGGGGCGAATGCGCGAGGGCGCCGAGCTGCTTTATCACGAGCACTATAACAAGGTTTACAGCATCGCCTTTTCCATATTGCGTGACGAAGGCAAGAGCGAGGACGTAGTACATAACGTGACCTCAATAATCCTCAGCCTGAAGGTAGAAAACGCACCCACGAGAGGCGAGCTGTCCTGGCTCTCCACCGTGACGAAGAACGAGGCGCTGAGGTATCTGAATGACTCTCCCGCAGCGGCATCTCTCGACGAGGTGGCCCCAATCGCCTGTGAGGATAAGGAGATCCGCGACTTTGTGGATATGGACGCCTATTACAATATGATAAAGGGGCTGGACGAGAGGCGGCAGCAGATAGTTACGCTCCGAGTGCTTGGCGGCTATACCCACAGGGAAATAGCGCTAATGCTCGGCAAGCCCATCGGAACTGTGCAGTGGCTATATAATACTGCGATACAGCAGCTGCGTATAAGTTTGGCTGCTATGCTGACTTTCGTGCTGCTTGTGGGGGCTGTATTTATTGAGCGCCTTGTATACTATGTAAATGAGTTTATAGTAAAATCGACACCGCAGTCACCGCTTGAGGAGCTTCCGTCGATTATAAACAAAAACGCTATATACGCGGCGGAAAGGCTTTATCAATGGGATATGGTGCTGCTGCTCGGTTGCCTGTTGGCTCTCGTTATCGGCGCCTTTATAGTCATTTTAAGGCGCTATGACCGCAGGACGGCGCAAGGTGTGACCAAAGGAATTGATATCTCGGTATTAATCTTTGCTATGCTGATAACCTGCTGTACCACAGCTATCGTAGCGCTTAACGTGAGCTATAACGAGAATAAGCCCTTGCCTGTGGCACTGCATCTAACCGAAATTAAAGCGTTTATCAATAGCGCCGACGGCGAAAGCATGGAGGATATCGACACATCGGTCGGTAATGATTTCGAGCTCGCGGTCGGAGAGGAATATAGTATGACTTGTTCCGTGTATTCATACCAGCGCCCGAGCTACTACGCTCCCATCTCCGGCTCCGTACCGGCTTCTGCCGTGACCTTTGCTTATGATGAGGATTTGATAGAAATACGGCTGTCTGAGTCGGGCGAGCTTGCATACGTTAAGGCTTTGCAGCCCTTTGAGTACACCGCTTTTACTTTTTACTGCGAAGAATTTGACCTGTCTGGCTGTATTTCAATATCCGCGATTAATAATTAAGGCGAATTGCAGAATTAATATTATAACTACAAAAAGGTGATGGGTGATGGACTTGGTCAAAAAGGGTGTACCAACGCTGAAGGACGTCTTTAATATTCTGCGCACCGACGACAGAAGCGGCGGCGTAGAGTTAATGTATCGGTATCACTATAATAAGATATACGGTATTGCCTTTTCCGTGCTTAAAAACGAGGCAGCAAGCGAGGACGTAGTGCATAACGTGGTGCGAAAGCTGCTGAGCGTTGAAAAGGAGCGACTTCCTGCAAGTCGTGAGCACGGCTGGCTCTATACGGTGACTAAAAACGAGGCGCTGCAATACCTAAGGGATAACAAGGTGGCCTACGTGCTTGACGAGATCGCCCTGCCGATTACTGAGGATAAGGAGATCCGCGACTTCGTGGATATGGACGCCTATTACAATATGATAAAGGGGCTGGACGAGAGGCGGCAGCAGATAGTTACGCTCCGAGTGCTTGGCGGCTATACCCACAGGGAAATAGCGCTAATGCTCGGCAAGCCCATCGGAACTGTGCAGTGGCTATATAATACTGCGATACAGCAGCTGCGTATAAGTTTGGCTGCTCTGAGCGTTATTTTTGTAACTACTCTCATAGCCTTCCTCTATAGTCTTACTTACTTTGACGAATATATGATCCTGCGTCCGGGCGGCGGTATGTCCGTTGGCGGGGATGTAAGATTAGCGTATGCGGCGATTCTTATTTCCTTGATCATAATACTTGTAGTAGTCGCATTTATCATATACGATCTGTTGAAAAAATCCTTTTGGAGGTGAATAAAGTGGGTAAAAAGCTTCTTATTGCATTGCTTTTTGTTGCGGTTATTGTAGCTGTCGTATGCGGAATATATATAGCTACGCACAACGAGCCGCAAGAGAAAACTTATGAGCTGTATTTCGATATAGCGGATAAAAATGGCAATAAATGTTTCAACGAGGATACCGAGATACGAAATGATTTCCTTTTAGAGGTAGGCGAGGAGTATATTCTTAACGTTGAAATATGGGCTCCGGGGACACAGCCGGGATACATATTATTATCGGATATAAACCAATTACTCTATGACGAGTCTGTTATCGAGCTCGAATATACACGGTTCCACAATGGGGTACCGTATTTAATGGATGTAAAAATAAAACTGTTAAAGCCCGTCAAATATGCTGTAATGATCTTTGAAGTACAGAGTGCTAATGAACCAATATGCGGCGATATAATAATTTCCTCTGTTGATTAAGAGGAGGTGAGCAAGATGGTTATAGATTGAAAATGTTTTATATTGCGGGAATTTTGGGTTTAATTACTCTTGATAAAAATTGGGTCGTGTGATAAAATTTAATTGGAATACAGTTGTTTTTTATCTTTATCATATATAATCAATTTACAAAATCATTTTGGAGGTGAATAAAGTGGGTAAAAAGCTTCTTATTGCATTGCTTTTTGTTGCGGTTATTGTAGCTGTCGTATGCGGAATATATATAGCTACGCACAACGAGCCGCAAGAGAAAACTTATGAGCTGTATTTCGATATAGCGGATGAAAATGACAAGAGATGCTTTAACTATGACACCGAGATACGAAATGATTTCCTTTTAGAGGTAGGCAAGGAGTATATTCTTAACGCTGACATATGGACTCCGGGGCAAGCGCCGTATTCTTTCTTGCTAAATGAAGTGAACGTACTGTACGATGAGTCTATTATAGAAATCGAATACACAGATTTTTGGGACGGGGTACCGTCTTTTACGGATGCCAAAATTAAGCTATTAAAGCCCGTCAAATATACCGCTATTATTTTTGAAAAGCACTCCGGATTATGCGGCGAGATAATAATTTCCTCGATTGATAAAGACGGGGGAGAGTAGGTGTATACTTGACATATTACCGCGGCCTGTGATATACTATAAGTAGAAAACAGTCAAGGACGGGGAATGGAGCGAGGCCGACTGTATGTACGTCAAGGGCTTTATCGAGTTCAATTTCGGCACCTTTGTAAGAGAATATAACAAGGCTCACCCGAACGATAGCTTTGAGGCTACGGGAATAGAATACTGGGCGCTTATACCGGGCAAGGATAATAAGAATGCCCGCTATCTCTATCTTGACTTTGACGGTGATAACGGTTACTTTGTAGGAACGGGAGAGTTCATGATCTACGGCTTCGCCACCAAGGGCGATTTACCTGAGCTTAGGGATAATTCCAACGTTTGGTATGCCCCCGAGGGGATGGAGTACGGCTTCTTCTATAAGGATGAAAACGGAAAATTCCAGCTGTACGATATCTATACAAATTAGACCCCGAATAAAGCTTTATATAAAAATACATATGTAAAATAACTATACCTATCCGCGGCGCCCTGTCTGAAAACAGGGCGTTTTTTGTGCGCTTTGCACAAGAAAAGGGACGTTTTGCTTTAGATTTTTGGAAGGCGACTATACTTACACGGAGCTAAATTTCGTGTAAAATATAATCAGAAAAACGCACATTGAAAGGAAAAAATCTATGGCAAAAAGAAGAATGTTTCTCGAAAATCTGATCGAGAGTGATGAATTTTGCGGTCTGCCTCTCCAGGCACAGGCCCTGTACTTACACCTTAATATGTCGGCGGACGACGACGGAATGGTCGGTAGCACCGCCAGGATCCTGCGGTCGCTGAGAATATCGCGAAAGCAGCTTGATCTGCTCTGCGAGGCGGGCTACGTTATCTGCTTTGAGAGCGGGGTGGCGGCGATAGTCCATTGGCTCAGCCACAACAGAATAAAGAAGGATAGATATACTCCGAGTCGTTACCGCGAAGAATTATCCGGGCTGAAGGTCGTAGACGATGGGTTCTACGTAAGAGCTACGGTGTCCGGAAATGGAGCGATTTCGGAGCAAAAATGTCCCGTTTCTGCTCCACAGGTAAGTATAGGTAAGGTAAGTATAGTTAAGGATAGTTTAGGTAAGGTTAGTTCAGATAAGGACAGTTCAGTTGAGGTTAGTTCAGATAAGGACAGTTCAGGCAAGGGAAGCGTAGGTGAGCTTAGGTTATCCGAGGTCGGCTGCGCCGTTTCGGGTACGGACGGAGTCCGCCCCGGGATAAAAAAAGCAGACAGCAAACAAAAAAGTGAAGAAAATAACGGGGAATTTTCAGACCGAATTGCGATACTGAGGAGAATAAACAGCTATTTTTGCAAGAGCTACGATAACGTAGCTGAAAACCTCGCCTTCATCAAATATTATGAGCAGCGGGGCTGGAGAGATGAGTCGGGGAAGCTCATCGTCAACGACGTGGAGCGGTACGTTGACGCCTGGATGAAAGAAAAAAACGGCGCACCCATCGGGCACGCCGCTTGTAAATAATTATGATTAGATAGAGCCTACGATGTAGGGAGCCATATCAGCTCTCTCCTGCTCAAGTCTTGCGGCCTCCTCAGCCTCTGCAGCCTCACGCTCAGCCTTCTCAGCAGCTCTTGCCTCAGCGGCAGCAGCCTTTTCAGCAGCCTCGGTGATAGCGCGGATAGAGAGCGCAAGCTTTCTGTTCTCGTCGTCGATCTCGGTGATCATAACGTCAACAACGTCGCCAACCTTGAGAACGTCTGCGGGAGAATTGATTCTCTCGGAAGAGATTCTGGAAATGTGGATAAGGCCGTCAACGTCCTCGAATACCTCAGCGAATGCGCCGAAGGGCATAAGGGAAACGATCTTCGCGGAAACGATGTCGCCCTCCTTGTACTGCTGGGTGAACTTGAACCAGGAATCCATCTCCTGGGTCTTGTAGCCAAGGGAGATCCTTCTCTTCTCGACGTCAAGCTCCTT
>CAZABU010000111.1:0-6770 GCA_964483225.1 uncultured Ruminococcus sp.
TTTTGTCCTTGGTGGTCTCAAGCACGAAGGTCTCGCCCTTGATGGAAACGACCTTTCCGATAATACCGCCAATGGTGGTGACCTCGTCGCCAACTGCGAGAGCATCTCTCATATCGGCGTCCTTCTTTTCCTGCTTTTTCTGAGGACGGATCATGAAGAAGTAGAAGAATGCCACCAAAGCGACGATCATAATGATCGTGGTCCAGATGCTTCCGCCACTGCCATCGCCCGACTCAAGCAAAAATGCATAGTTAAGCATAGTTAAAATACCTTTCTGAATTTTTTATCTTCCTTATTATACACCATAATTTTGAATATTTCAATAATAAATGGAAAAAAATTCGTACAACGCCTGGCTATTTTCAAAAAAATCACGACTTTCGACAAAAAAATCGGGAAGCCTATTTACAAACGGCAATATAAATGTTAAAATATTATTAACAACAAAAAGAAAGGACAAAAATATGAAGCTTCTCTACAAAACCAACGAACGACCAACGATGGGTAAAAACCTGATCTTCGCACTTCAGCAGCTCCTGGCGATAATCGCCGCTACGGTACTCGTGCCTATTCTGGTAAACGGTAGCACCGGAACAAATTATCTCTCCCAGGCCTCCGCGCTGATCGGCGCAGGTGTAGGAACGCTTATCTATCTCGCCTTCACTAAGTTCAGAAGCCCCGTATTCCTCGGCTCCTCCTTCGCTTTTATCACGCCTCTTTGCACAGGCGCGCTGTATGGCTACTGCGGCATTATACTCGGCTCGCTCTTTGCCGGCCTCGTATACGTGATCATCGCCCTGCTTATAAAGAAGTTCGGTTCCGCGTGGATCACCCGACTGATGCCTCCCGTGGTTATCGGCCCCACCGTTGCCCTGATAGGTCTCTCACTCTCCGGCTCGGCTATCAATAACGTTACCGGCTCGGCTACCGGTACCTATAACCTCCTGTTCATTCTCGTCGGTGTCGTCACCTTCCTCACCACTGTTATTGCCTCTGCGAAGGGCGGTAAGAATCTTCGTATGTTTCCCTTCGTAATAGGCGTGCTCACCGGCTATGTCCTTGCGGCTCTCATTACCGTCTTCGGTTATCACATCGGCGGAGCCGAGTATTGCAGGATCGTTGATTTCTCGGTATTCAAGACCGTGGCTGACTTCTCCAACTGGCTCCCGAACATCACCGTTGTAGGTGCTTTCCGCGAGCTCTTCGGCTCCGAGGAGCTGCTTGTTGACGGAGCGGGCGTTGTGACCCTGCTGATCGCCTTCGCGCCCGTTGCTCTTGTAACCTTTGCAGAGCACGTTGCTGACCATAAGAACATCTCCACTATCATCGAGCGCGATCTGCTTGAGGATCCCGGTCTTGATAAGACCCTTCTCGGCGACGGTGTCGGCTCTATCGGCGGCGCCCTGATGGGTGGCTGCCCCAACACCTCCTACGGCGAGTCCGTCGGCTGTGTTGCTATCACCGGAAACGCCTCGGTCTACACTATTATGACCACAGCCTGTATGTGTATCGCTCTCGCCTTCTTCTATCCCGTGATGGCTTTCATATATTCCATTCCCGGCTGTGTCGTCGGCGGTATATCCATCGCCCTCTACGGCTTTATCGCGGTTTCGGGTCTGCGTATGTTCAGACAGGTTGATCTCGATAATAACAAGAATCTTTACGTCGTTGCCTCCATCCTCGTTCCCGGCATCGGCGGTATATATCTTCAGTTCGGCGAGATTCAGATAACCTCCATCGCCTGCGCACTTATTCTCGGTATTATCGTAAATATCATTCTCAAGCCCGACGAAAAGGTGGCAGAGCCTCTGGCACCCGTGGCCGAGGAATCAGATAAGAACGTTTCCGACGAGCAGTGACAATCTACTGAAAAACACATAAAAATAGCGGCAACCGCGGTTGCCGCTATTTTCTTATATACACAGCTTAAAGTGCGCCGACCTTGACCTCGTCAAGCATTGTTACTCAAGCGCATTCTCGATAGCGCCGATCAGCTCGTCGTGGCTCATTGATCCCTCACGCACGAAGGTGATCACACCCTCCTCGTCGAGGACGAGGGTCATAGGGTAGGAGCTCTTTCCGCCGAGGGTGGTATAATACACGTCGGAGTATTTGTCAAGCGCCTCGTCATACGCCCAGACGATCTTGGAGTCGGGATAATTCTCGTTCACGTACTTCACAGGGTCGCTTCCGTAGGAGGTGTGTACCGTAAGAACCACCACCTCGCGGGCGTATTCGCTTGCCGCATCGTTGAAGTGTGGAAGCTCTGCCTTGCAGGGGCCGCACCAGGTACCCCAGAAGTTGATGACTACCACCTTGCCGCGAAAGTCCTCGATGTTGACGGTGCCCGAGCCGTCGATAAGCTCAAGCTCCATGGAATAGCAGGAGTCACCGACCTCGGTGCCGACCTCAGGAGGCGGCGGGTTCTTGTGAATAAAGTTGAAGTATATGAGTGCGCCGGCAAGCACCAGAGCCATCACCGAGCCGAGTACGGTCTTGATGATCTTCACGCGCTTTGCCCGCTTTTTCTCAATAGCGGCCTTTTCTTCGTCGTTTGCCGCCTCGGCGATCTCATTCGGAGGCAGAATTATCTTAGAGCCGCGCCAGCTGATGGCGTTCGTAGGACATACGGCAACGCAGTCACCGCAGTTGATACATTCGTGGTCGCCGACGGTCTTTATATCCATCTTACAGGTGGTGATACATTTTCCGCAGTTGATACAGCTCTTCTTTTCCAGCTTAATGCCGAAGAGGGCAATACGGTTAAAGAGTCCGTAAATTGCGCCGAGAGGGCAGAAGAATCGGCAGAATACTCTGTAAATGAATATCGCACCGACGATAAAGCTTATCATAAGCACGAATTTCCAGGTGAACAGAGGTCCAAGCATATCAAACATTCCCTCGTTGTTCGGGTTGATGAGAAGCCCGATTGCACCGCCAAAGGTTCCCGCAGGGCAGATATATTTGCAGAAGCCGGGGAGAGGAAAATCCTTGATCGCGTAAATGAGGGGGAATATGATACCGAACAGAACGAGGATCACGTATTTGAAATAGGAGAGCACGCGGGTTATGCGGCTCTTTTTCAGCTTCGGCGTCTTGATCTTATGCAGCAGATCCTGAAGCAGACCGAATGGGCAGAGCCATCCGCAGATCCAACGTCCGAATATGATTCCGTAGAGAAGCAGAATGCCGAATATGTAATAAGGCGTGCGCTTTTCGCTTTCGGCAAAGGCGTTCTGCAGAGCGCCCATAGGGCAGGCGGTCACAGCTCCGGGGCAGGAATAGCAGTTAAGACCGGGGGTGCAAAGATTTTTCGTCGCACCCTTGAAAATATCTCCGGTAACGTAGCCCTTCAGATTTGCATTGAAAAGCAGGGCGGTGTAGAGCTGAATGAGCCTACGCTTCGTGGGCGCGTGGCTAGACAGCCAATTTTTAATTTTTACAAATCTTTCTTTCATATCAGCCAAGTCCTATGCACTCCGTACAGATTTTTACAGCCTTCGCCAGCACGTCGTTCATACCGCCGTTGAGTACTCCGACTATAATGAATACCACGGCCGTAAGCAAAACGGCAACACGTGCGCCGAAGATGATGACCTCGCGCTTTTCCTCAAGGGGAGAAGGCTTATTGGCAACCGCCTCGCCGACGTTGGCCTTGGCGGGAGAAGCCGCAGCCTTGCGCAAAAGTGCAAGCTCGCGCTCCTCGCTGCGCATGCACAAAAGAGATACTGCTACCCACGCGCCGAGAGCCACCGCCGCAAGAGGCAGTACTACTACGCAAATGCTGATGATGGAGCCGTTGAGCCTCTCAAGAGAATAAAGCTCGCCGTTGAGGGCAACGAGCAGTGCGGGTACGGCACACAGAACGGAGACTCCGCCCGCGATGGCGAGAAGCAACACACGGCGCTTTCTCTCCGCGGTAACGGCAGAGGCGGTTTGCTCGTCGCAGACTGCAAGGGGCATTTTGCCGCGTATTATCGCCAGAGGCATGGCTTTATCAATGGGCTTTTGCACGTAGGGGCGCCCCTCTTTTTGGTGAAGGATATAGCCGTAAATGCAGCCGACAAAAAGCAATACCGACGGCGCTATGAGCCACAGAAGATAATATCCCACAGAGCTGCGGGAATAGGGCGTATCTCCGCCGGTGAAATACAGATGGCACACGGCGACGATATAGCATACGCCGCACAGAAGGGTCAGAGCCGTCAGTATCCACGGGTATGCTTTCTTGAATTGTTTGAGTGTCATATCAAAACTTGTCTTTTAAGACTCTCCTATATTAAAAATAGCTAAAAAGCAAAGTATTATTTACAAAAAACGATGATGTTTGACAAAATTGGGCTCACGAATATTTGCTTTCAACCTCGTTTTTGAGCCCGCCGAGCACATACATGGCAATTCCTATATGTACCCCTGAAATGATCACCATAACAAGCCCAAACCAGGGTACAAGCCCCGACACGACGGTGCCGATGGTGTCCTCAAGAGCGACGTAGGTTCTGTCCGAGAAATAGCGGAAAATGACGTCCAAAAGCTTGACGGTACCTACCAGTATGCCGGAAGCGCCGTAGAGGATGATGCGCTTTTTTATATCCTCGTGGAGCTGACGCTCGTGCCTGCCGTAGCGATCGGACTCCGGGTCAAGGCCAGTGTGCCTTCTGGAAAACTCGACAAGACCGCGGGCGAGGAACAGGAAGGTAGCGCTGAGGGCGCAAAGCTCCAGCACCGCGACGACGATGATCGGTATGTACGCATCTCTTGCCGCGCCGTCCCGGACGAGAGCGCCGAAGCCGTACTTGTCCGTAAAGACGATCTCAAGTATGAAGCTCGCCACGCCGAGGGCGGTGTATGCGGCGGCGCCGATAAAAGCGTATCTGTTTCCGTCGGTATATTTACCCACAAGATAAACTCCAAGCATAAGAGCAAGGCCGAGAATGAAGTGGGGAACTATGTTGACGCTTGAAAGGTTGTCAACGCGAAGCTCAACGGTCACAAAGGCCGCGATTATCAGCGTAGTAAGAGCGGCGCGCATCCTCTTGTTGGCGATGCGCTTTTCCACCTCGTCGGCCCTCTCCGCATCAATGAGTGCGTCGATTGCCCTGAAGAAGCTGCCGTCATCACGTATTGCTCTGATATAGGCACAGCCTCTTTTTGCAAGGATTAAGCCGAGCACCAGCACCGCGATAATCGAGAGCACTATGGAGTAAGGGTAGAGTGCCATCGGATTGACAGCCCCCTTGCCGCCGTCGGTGCTTCGGGTCAGCAGAAGCATCTCGGGCAGAGCGGTGAGAGCGGCGCGGATAGCGACGAAGACAAACGCAAAGCTGCGTAGCGACTCGGGCGAAGCCTTGCGCTCACGCTTTTCCGAAAGGGCGAAGGGCCTTATTGCCGAGGCCAGCGAGGAGCGCTCCCCAAGATAGAACAGCCCGGCGAAAATATTGTTGATTATTCCAAACAGAATGATAGCTTCTATAAACGAAAAGACGAAGGTGAACAGCACTGAGGTGTCGTTGTCGAGGGTATTCCCGCCTCTGGCAAGAGAGATGATCATAAAGGCCGGTATCTTTGCAAGGCTTACGATGCCGAGATTCAGCAGCCCGTTCCGCGCCTCCTCAAAGAACGGGGCTCTGTCCGCCGCATAGCCAAGCGCCCTTATGAGCAGCAAGCAGGCTATAAAGTCGGGGAGCACGTCCGCCACTCTGACCACCGGATTGACCAAAATCGCCAGCGCGAGGATTATAAGCCCCGTGCGTTGCGGTCTTTCGGTCTCCACGCTTTTTGTGAAGTTTTTCATTTTTTCAATTTTCCTTGTTTTTCTTTCATTTTACGGAGTCTGTAATCGGCATATTCCTTCTGCTTCTCCTCCTCGTGTCGGCGAAAAGCGTTCACGAAGCCGAATCTCGACTCCCGCTCGGGAAGCTCACGCTCACCGGGCATACAGATGTGCATATAACAGGAATATATTGCCGTCAAGTTAAAAATAACCGTTCCGAAGCGAATAAGCAGGGCGGCAACACCGAGGGCGGCAAGTATCTGCGCCCCGATAAGGCTACCGAGAGCCGAGAGCTCCAGGATAATGTTGATAATATATACGACCACCGTGGCGCGGGCTGCGATGCGGCACTTTGCGGAAAGCAGCCGGAGCTTTACCTCCTGTGCGACCTCCTCCATTCCAAGCAGCATCAGCGCCGTTGTAACGCAAAGTATAAAGTGCCTGAAAACTGCAAGCCAGGCGCGCACGCTCTCGCCGTCCTGAACGACGGCCAGCATATCGTAGATCTCGTATCCGAGCTCGCCGAGCCCGAAGACGGTCAGCGCCATCGCCGCAAAGGTCGCAAGGCGGAAGCCGCGATTGATCCCCGAGAGCTTATAGAGTCCCCAGAGCATCAGTACGGCACCTGCCGCATCGGTATAACCGGGGAAGGCTATATTCAGGAACATAAAATAGCCTATGAAAAGTATTCCGAAGCCCATCGTCAGTCTACCGTTTTTTCAGCAGTCATACCGCAGCACTTCTTGTATTTCTTTCCGCTACCGCAGGGGCAGGGGTCGTTTCTGCCTATCTTCACCGCGGTGGCAGGCTTTCTTATAACGGGCTTTCCGCCGCCGAAGCCCTCAAAGGTGGGCTTCGCAACCTGCACGCGCTCGATGGGACGGGCCTTGGGCATAACCGAGAGAATCTGTCTTACGGTGTCCTCCTTGATGTCGTCAACCATCTCGTCAAAGAGATCCGCACCCTGAATACGGTACATAGCAACAGGGTCGCGCTG
>CAZABU010000112.1:0-6693 GCA_964483225.1 uncultured Ruminococcus sp.
TATCTACGGCGACGCCTTCACGCGACTCGCCTGAAGCGAAATTTCTGCGGCAACTGCTTTTGTGGTTTCGCTTGATTCATCGCCGCGCTCGGACTGCCGTAGGTATCTACGGCGACGCCTTCACGCGACTCGCCTGAAGCGAAATTTCTGCGGCAACTATTATTTTTGTTTGCTTGATCCATCGCCGCGCTCGGACTGCTGTAGTTTTACATAAAAAGGAAGGATTTACAAATTTACAAATATCGGGTAAAATCCCGAATAAAAACGCCGCTACTCTTGACAAATTGCGCTGTTTGTTCTATACTTAATTAAAAAACCTTGGAGGTGTCTATGAGCGAATATATAAAGAACCCGTTGTACGGCAAGCGAGTTGCCTTTGACGGTGACAGTATATGCTGTGGTAGCGTGGAAAAGGGCTATGCGCCCTGGGCAAATATTATCGGTGATGGAAACTCTATGATATGGAAAAACTACGCCGTCGGTGGCGGAACGGTTACCGCAGAGGTGTACGTCGCAGCTACCGGCAAGCGCCGTCATTGGGTGTGCCGCAGCATAGATAAAATCAAGGAAGAAAACCCCGAGCTTGATTATCTGATACTCGAGGGTGGCACCAATGACGCAGACTTGTTCAAGGATGAGCCACAAAAGGTTGGTGGATTTGCGCCCGAGGATTTTAGCGGGAATTACGATGATACCACCTTTAGCGGTGCCCTTGAAACCTTGTTCTTCAAGGCGATAAGCTATTATCCTATGACCAAAATCGGCTATATAGTAGCTCCCAAAATGGTTGGTGTAGATGCCAGCTACATACCCGCCGCCAGAAGACGCAGATACTTTGAGCGCGCCATTGAGATATGCAAGAAATGGGGCGTTCCCTATCTCGACCTCTGGGAGTGCTGCCCGCTGAATCCGAGGCTCAAATGCTTCTTTGACCCGAGCCTCACGAGAGAGGAGAACCAGGCCCGCGGCATGGCCTATATGGACGGTCAGCATCTGTCCGCCGAGGGCTACCGCATAGTCAGCCCCACCATCGAGGCCTGGATGAGGTCGCTTTGATGGCAACGGAAAAACGAAAGGAGTCGGCTGTGATCAAGGAAAAGCCACCGATCCCACCGCTGAAAATTACAGATGACCTTTACTGGGTTGGCGCTCGCACTAATGCGCCCGCTCATCTGCTGGTAACCGGGGCGGGGCTGGTGCTCATAGACACCGGAACGACGGATACCGCAGATATAGTTATCGGAAATATTGAAAAAATGGGCTTTGATATCCGCGAGGTGAAGCATATTATCCACTCTCACGGCCATTACGATCACGTTGGGGCAACTAACAGAATTGTTGAGCTCTCCGGCGCAAAAACCTACGTTGGCAGAGGCGATGTTGATGCCGTTATTGGCAAAAACGACCTTCTCTGGGGAGGGTACGGCAAGCCTGACCCCGCCTTCTACTTCAAGCCCGACGTAATAATTGAGGACAACGACGTTATCGCTTTTGGAAACACGGTTATGCGATTTCTCGCTACCCCCGGCCATACGGCGGGCGTAATTTCAATGTTCTGGAATACCCGATACAAGGGTGTGGACTACCTGGCGGGCATGTTCGGCGGAGCGGGGCACGGTGCTCTCTCTGACGAGTATCTCGACTCAAAAGGTCTGCCCCGCACCCTGCGCGAGGACTACGTAAGAAGCATAAAACGCATTATCAAGGAGCCCGTCGAGGTACATATCGGGAACCACCCCGGCAACAACAGCCATCTGATCAAGGCCGCCCGTCTGACCGACTCCTATAACCCCTTCATCGAGGAGCGCACCTGGGTGCCCTTCCTTGAAAAGATGCGCGATAAGCTTATTGCTGATTATAATATAGAAATGTAAAAAACAACCGGCGTCGATTTTTTTCGCGCCGGTTTTATATTATCCCAAGCTTTCATTCTCTGCTTTGATGAAGTCTGTCGGTGTCATGCCAAATTCGTTGCGAAAAACACGGTAAAAGGTACGCATAGTGGAAAAGCCTGACTCCATTGCGCAGTATGTGATATCGTGCTTGCCTTCTCTCATGAGGGAGATGGTATTTCTGAGTCTGACTGCCGTGATATAGCGCGACATCGTGACACCGAAAAGCATACTGAAATAGCGTGATAGATAACTTTGATTATAGCCGAAATGTCTGGCGATAGTAGAAGGGGATATATCCGAAGAATAATTCTCTTCAATATAGAAAAGCAGTTGCGAGGCAAGTTCGGTGTCGGAGCTTTTATCGGCTTCGACAAATGTGGCCCGCTCAAGAAGGATTCCTAAAGCTTGATAGGCGAAGCCTAACTGCTTTAACCTATTGCTTTTGTTTTCTCTGATTGACCAAAAACAAGCCTTTAACTCCTCGTAGATCTGCCTGTCGGTTATGAAATGCTCGGCAATACGCTTGCCCCTCAGAGCCGAGTTGAACTCGTCGCAGAGCTGCGAGGGGATGATCAACACCGAAGACCGGGAAGTGTTCGGGGTCTTGTACAGATGAGTGTCGTAGCTCATAGCGATCGAAACTGCGGGAGCGTTAAGCAGTTTCCTTTCACCGTCCACCAGTAGATCCATTTCGCCTTCGTCTACGAAATATATCTCAATTTGCTTATGGAATTGGAACAGGCAGAAGTCATTTTTATAAATTATGGCTTTAATATTATCTTCCTTGTCCCATTTTAAGTTCAGCTTGATCTGCATATAGAATCTCAGTAAAAAGTAAAAAAATGGCATATATAATCGCTAAGACGGCAAGAATTCCTCGTCAATCGTATGGTATAATTATAACAAATGACACATCGCGTGTCAATAGTTAACATAAAAAAGAAACACGAGGAACTTACAATGACGAAAAAAACGAAAATCGTCTCTCTGGTTGTAGGCATCGCGCTCATTGTCTCAATCGCAGTCGGTGTGATGCTAACCTTGGGAGCAGAAACCACCGCTACCGCAAGGATAGGACAGAAGAACGTGATCTATAACGAAAAAATGTGCTTTGCCGTTGAGATCACTGACGTATGCGAGCTTGACGAGTCGACCGAAACTCTCGGTTTGATTTATTGGGGCGAGAATGTGAATCTCCCTATCTCGGAGCTCACCGTGGAAAACGCCACCTGTGTTGATTTTGAGCGCAAGCTCGATGAAAGAGCGGGAGTGTATTATTATGTTACGAGCGGTATTCCCGCCGCCTCTGTTTTTGATGAGGTGCACTTCGCCGCCTGCGTTAAGGATAACGAAACGAAGAAGATTTCTGTCATTTCCGAGATCATATCCTACAGCGTCGCCGAGTATGCCGGTGCGAGAATAATAGCCGAGAATGTCAGCATGCAGCAGACGATGCTTTATCAGGAGATACTTGATTACGGTCTTGCGGCGATGAAAGTGTTAGATGGAGGTGAGTATTCCTCCAGCCTCGCTTTGATAAAGACAGAGGGCGGCGGCACCGTCGGAAAGAATGATTATGCTACTTGGGGTGGCGCCTATGGCGAGCCGGTCAGCATTACTGCCCCAGAGGTAAACGACGTTGGACAGAGCTTTTATGGATGGGAATATAACGGCTACATAGTCAGTAAAGAAAACAGTCTTACCGTAGCTCTCGGAAGAACGGGAATTTACACCTACACCGCCGTTTACGGCTCGACGGAGATTCCCGATGCGGGCGAGGGAGACGAGCTCTATCCCACCGACGTTAAGGCGGAAAAGACCGCGTCTGTTGGCTCGGGCGTGACTCTTTATCCCACGGAATATATCGCATGGAGCGATACCACCCTGCGCGGCTCGCAGGTTACGTATACCATAACCGCGACCAATACGGGCGAAAGCGCCGTAACCACAAAGGTGAGGGACAGCCTACCGGCGAACACCGTCCTCGTGTCCGGTTGTGATGACGTGAACGGCGACCGCCTCACTTGGTGGCTTGAGCTTGACGCAGGAGAAACTAAGTCCGTAAGCTACACGGTATGTGTAAACGTAAACGAAGCTTACACCGACGGCGGCTATATCGAAGGTGGCGACGCCTTTGTAAACGGATTGCTCGCAGACTGCTATGACCTCTACATAGAAAACACCCTCAACGAGGTGGATCAGGATTATATAGAAAGAGCAATAATGATACTCACGAAGTCTACCTATACCGACCTCACGTTCGCAAAGTTTGCCTACACGATTGCCTTCTCCAATGCCGCTGCAATAACCGATCTTATTTCCGGCACTCCGGATGAGGTAATCGACAAGATCTTTTCCGGTGATGAGCTGTTGGTCGATACTATAGCCCCCGGTCTTTACGGCGGCACGGCAGCATCCGAGATCGCAGGGGCGAAGGGGATGATAAACGGGGATATTGAAGAAAATGACTTTATCTCCGGCGATCTTCTGTTCGTCAGCGCGGGCGGTACGGCGAGTATGTATATCGTCTGCGGTGACGGTATGTATGATATTACCGCAACTGCCGAGAAGCAGGATACGGCAGAACTCCTTACCACTTTGGATGAAGCCGACAAATACGCAGTGATAAGACCTTCGGTGGCTATGACCTCCTTCACCCCCTCCGATCCCGATGAAACCACGGTTGAGATGACCGACTATCAGGAGGCTATCGTAAAGACTGCCGAGACTTATCTTTTGCGCGGTGAGAGCTTGCAGTACGAAGATACGTATTTTGGACTTCATAAAACCTCGGGTGAGTACCGCTGGGCTTACGGACAGAAGGCGCCGGAGGAGTATACGACTGACGAGTGGGGCTATACCAACTGCGCCGCGTTTACTTACGATGTATACCTTAACTCACTTGGCTATTCTCTTCCCGATAGTATGTACACCACGGGAAATCTCGCTTCAAAGTCCGATGCACTCGGTATGAGAGCCTTTTACTTTAAGAACGAAACGCCCGGTGAGTACACCGATGAGTATAAGCTTGAAATAGAGCGTCAGTTTATGGAAACGGCAGAGGCCGGAGATATTATAGTCGTAAGGCGAAGCGACAGTACAGGTCATGCGATGCTCTACGTTGGTAACGGAAGGTTTATACACTCTAGTGGTTCGGTCTATAAAAAGAATTCGAGCGGTGTCGGTTACGAGAATTATGAGCCTACCGTCAGACATCAGAAGGTTATCGACTATCTGTTCAACCCCAATTCCTCTTCCGGAAATCCCTTTGGATCTTCGGATGATAATACCAGCTCTTATGTTACCGAGCTGTTACTCGTCCGTCCTCTCAACGTCTTTGACGGTGAGATCCCCGAAAATACGGTGGCACGCATAGAGAATATGCAGGGCATCAGAGCGGAAAAACGCGCGAGCCACGTCTCCTCCATCAGCGTGAATCAGGGTGATAACATCACCTTTACCTTCTCGCTCTTCAATGTCGGAGCCGAGAGCAAGACCGTGGAGATATTCGATAAGGTGCCCGAGGGCACGACCTACGTTTCCGGCGGCGAAAGCGTATCCGGCGATGAGCTCCGTTGGACGGTTACCGTAGGCGCGGGTGAGACGGTCGAGGTTTCCTATGTGGTAAGGGTCAACGACGATACCGCAGAGGGCTTCCTGATCGACGGAAACGACGCGACAGTCGGCGGCGTTATGCACAGATGCGCGGCTATCCGTGTGAAGAATACGCTGACTTCCGAACAGCAGCAAGCACTCCTCAAGGCTATCGACGAGTTGAGAGAAGAAGGTGCAACGGGAGGAAAACTCGTCTTTGTAAATGCGATATACGAGAGAGCATTCGGAATCTCGTCCATCTTTGACGATACGGTAATTGACAATGTCGTACGTGAAGGAAGCGAGGCGATATTTGCCACGTCCAGTAAATATAACGGCACCGGCAAATACCTGAGCAAGCTACGAACAGACGAGACCTATTATTCGAGCATGCTGGTAGATCATCTCTACGGCGGTATACGCTTTGACTCTGCTGATAAGATGTATGACAGAACAAGACTTCTAAAGACTCAGAATATGATCATCGGCGACGTGATCATAGCAAGAGCGTCCAGTGCAGAGTATATCTTCATGTATATAGGAAACGATCAATATATAGAGCTCGGTTCATCAAAGATTGGCTCTCCTATTGATTTCGGTACGTGTGGAGAGCGACTGCTCTATTATGGTCGTGACTTCGCGGTGCTCAGACCGTCCTATGTATTCGAGTAAAAAAAACATACGGTGAGGATGAAAAATCCTCACCGTATCACTTTATATTTTCGGGAAACTCTTATTCGTAAAGGGGATATTTCTTGCAGAGGGCGGCGACTCGTGCGCGTGCCTCCTCGGCGTTTGCGTCATAATCCTTCAGCGTCATAGCGATGATCCTTGCAACCTCGGCCATATCCTCCTCGACGAAGCCGCGAGTGGTGGTTGCCGCAGTTCCAAGGCGCAGACCGCTGGTGACGAAGGGCTTCTGGGTATCGAAGGGAATTGCGTTCTTGTTGCAGGTGATACCGACCTCGTCAAGCAGGTGCTCTGCCTCCTTGCCGGTAGAAACCTTCATGCCGGTAAGATCCACCAGCATAAGGTGGTTGTCCGTGCCGCCGGAAACGAGCTTGAAGCCCTCTGCGAGAAGGCCCTTTGCAAGTGCGGCGGTGTTCTTGATGATCTGCTCGGCATAAGCCTTGAACTCGGGCTTCAGCGCCTCACCAAAGCAGACCGCCTTTGCGGTAATGGTGTGCATAAGGGGGCCGCCCTG
>CAZABU010000113.1:0-6675 GCA_964483225.1 uncultured Ruminococcus sp.
ATTAGTAGGTGAGCTTAGCTCTACCCTTGGCGCGTCTTCTCTTAAGAACTTTTCTACCGTTAGCGGTTGCCATTCTCTTTCTGAAGCCGTGCTCCTTTTTTCTCTGTCTCTTCTTAGGCTGATAGGTTCTCTTCATGATAGCACCTCCTTCTGATTTTTTTAACGTCGAGAGCTCGCTGTGAGCCCATTCTCTCGCGTATTCATACGAAAGCAGAGTATATTATAACTCAAAACTTTTCCTTTGTCAAGAGTAAATTTGAAAAAACTTCTATTTTCTATACTATTATAATGAGCACTCACGCGAAAAAGCGTTATTTTTCAACTTTTTGTCGCCTTTTCCCATAGACTTTTCCCCTCTGCCGCGATATCATATAATCAAAGGTCAACCGACCGGAAGAAAGGAAAAATATGGCAACACTTCACGAAAAGCTTTGGCTTATGGGCGAGGATCCCGACGGACACTATTCCGATGACGGAGAAACCGGACTGCCTAATCAGTACGGCCTTCCGGGACATTCCAGAATGACCGCTATAGAGGGCCTTTATTATCTTGACATACCGAATATGTGCAGAGTGCGTATAAAGGGCAGCCCTATGCCTCCTTACGATCAGCACAGCGAGGCGATGCGCCCCTGTCGCGAGGTGCTCTGGTCACTGCTCGGCGCGGGAGGCGATCCTGCTCTTGGCTGGACGGATACCGATGAGGTCATAAGGCAGGCGAATATGTATCCTAATATCACCGGCGGCTTCTATGACGATTTCTTCGGCGAGCGCAGACGTACCTATTACACTCCCGAGAGGCTTCGCGAGATACGCAAAAGATGCGACGACGGCGTAAAGGGAAGAAAGCTCGATATGTGGGTGACGCTTTACGAATACAATCTTGAGCAGATACCCGACGTGAAAAAATGGCTCGACGAGTTCGACGTTATTACGCTCTGGATATGGCGCGCCTCCAATCTGCCGGAGATCGAGGAGTACTATGAGCAGCTCTTCCGCCTCGCACCGGGAAAACGCATCGTGGCGGGTATGTTTATGTGGAATTACGGTGAGCGCTGTGCTATGAACGTGAAGCAGATGGAGCTGCAGGCGGAGTTTTACCTTCGCAAGATGAGGGAAGGGAAGCTCGACGGAATTATGGTCTGCGGCAATCCCGTATGCGACCTCGGACTCGAAACTGTGGAATGGACGAGGAATTGGATAGCAGCTCATAAAAATGATATTTTTGAGTAAAATGTAAACTGCAATTGTCGTTTTGCGTACATTTTAACGCTTTGCTCTTGAAGCGTACGTTAAAATTCGAATTAAAAAGAGAGGTGCTGAGCTCGGCATCTCTCTGTTTTTTTGTTCCCGGTGATCATCCGTTTCTGTATTCACCCGGTGTGATCTTCATCACTCGCTTGAAAACGGTATAAAAGGCCTTCACGTCACCGAAGCCGGAGAGCTCGGCGATTTCGGCCACCGTCTTGTCGGTGCTGCGCAGCAGCCTGCAGGCCTCGTCGAGCCGCAGCTTCTGAAGATAAGCGCCGACGGGCATACCCATCACTTCCTTGAAGAGGCGGTTGAGGTAATCCTTGGAAAAATACATCCGCGCAGACAGAGCATCAAGGGTCACGTGGTCGCGGAAATTCTCCTCGAGAAAGTGCGCGGTATCCAGCACTGCCGCCCGTTGCCTTGCCGACAGCTTGCCGGCGTTCTCCTCCTCCAGCCTACGGAAAAGCTTGACGATCAGCTCCACCGTGTAGGCTCGGATTATATCGGAATATCCCTTTGCGCGTGTACGGTATTCGAGATGTATTTTGTGAAAGATGTCGCCGAATACTGCGTAGCTGGAGCTATCGAGATGCAGATCGGAGCACTCGCCGTCGCAGGGGTAAAAGAGTGAGGCGCACATGTCGCCAAGCTCGCCTCCAACTCCCGAAAGCAGCTCCTCGGAGAACATCAGATCGTAAGCTACGAAGGGCTCGCCGCAATCAATGGGGTGAAAGGTGTGAGCGACGCCGGGCCTTATGGCGACGACGTCGCCTCTGCATACGCGATACCTGATGCCGTCGATCTCGTGCTCTGCCTCGCCGGAGAGAATATAGGACATTTCCGTAAATTCGTGTTTGTGCAGCCTACCCTCGTAATCGGTGTAGTCGGTAGACAGATGGATATACACGGCCTCACCCTCGCGGAAGGTGCTGTCTTTAGTGAAAATAGGAATATCGTTTTCTCCGTATTTAGTCGGTCCCTTCATTTTATTACCGTCCTTTTTGTGGATTTATACCATTTGGTAAACGTGTACGGTGATCATATTCTCGCCCACGTGTACGATGCTCCGTCCGACCTCCCCACGCGGCAGGACCTCCTCCTCAAGCTCCGGGATCGAATCGATTCGTCCCTCGGTAAAGTCGATTATGCGTCGCTTGCAGGAGTGGGTACGCTGCAGGATGCCGCCCGTACGCAGATCCTGAACGTCGAAGCCCGTGGGCTTATTTTCTCTGTACCACTGATCGCGTAGAGCCTCGTGATACTCGGGGATCAGCCGCTCCAGCGCAGTATAATCCTCCGAGGCGAGCCTTGAAAGCTCCTCGAGATCCCTCTTCCGATATGCGCGCCTCGTTCTGACGCCGAGGGCGTATTTATAGTACATTACCTCTGAGATCAATGCCGCAGTCCTGAATACGTAGCCCCATCTCGGAACGGTATCGGCGAGCTCTGTAAGCCTCTCGGCGTAAAGCAGGTAATCGTCCGTTTCAGCCTCGTTTACCGAAAAGTCATTGTGACCGTTGAAGTAGTCGGCGTAGTACATATATTTCGTGGGATTGCAGGTGTGAGTGCCGAGGGCGAGAGAGCCGGGTTGATTTGGCAGATCAACGGTCAGAAACTTGTCGTAGGGAATTCCGATCATTTTCTCAAAGCCGCGCTTGATCTGCGCAATATCCTTGATCCCCCTTGCGTAGCTCGCGATGTGATAGAGCGCGGGGAGCTGAGAAAAATGGGAGCACTCGGCTCCGTCATCACTCCAAAGAGTCATTATAACGTTCTCGATGCCATTGGCCTCGCAGGCATCAAGCGCCGCCGTCATTGAATTGATGGAAAATGCGTTGTGCGGTATCACGCCGCGCCAGCTCCATATCCCTCCGGCAAACCATGTGTTATCGGATATTTGCCTGTGATTATAAAGCATAGCGTCGTATCTTGAGTAGTCGAGGGAGTAGTAGTCCCAATAAACGGGACAGACCCCCTCGGGCACCGAGGCGACCACCTCTTTTGGAACCTGCTTTTTCTCGTTGAGCCAATACTTGCCCTCATTCCAATGAGTAAAGAACATATCCGACCAGATAAGTGGGGTGTAGCCGTATTTTTTCGCGATCGCGTACACTCTTTCCAGATGCCGCCTTATTAAGGTGAGCTTGGGCTCATAGCCGTGCTTTTTCAGATGGTTACCGAGGCCAAGCTCCTCCGCCTCGTCAAAGCCTATGTGGATCCTCCGCGATGCAAAGCACTCCGACATCGTGGCGAAGGCACGGTCGATAAACTCGTAGGTGGCCTCATCGTCGGTCAAGAGTATATCGCGTGTGTCGCGCGGCAGATGCTCCCAGCGGAGCGTCGTTTTCAGATGGCCGAGCGCCTGAATACAGGGAATCATTTCTACGCCGAGCCCGCGTGCGTATCCGTCAAGCTCCGAAAGCTCCTCTTTTGTGTATCTTCCGCGCATATATCCGAAGAAGGGGTATTCCTTTATTTCATAGGTATCCTCGGTGTAGAGCATTACCGCGTTGTAGCCCATTTTCGCAAGCAAGGCGATAAATTCCTTGAGGGTGGCAACGGTCATAACCGCGTTTCTTGAGCAATCTATCATTGCGCACAGAGTTTTCAGCTTCATATAATTGGCTCCCTTATGTTTTTTCTTCATATTAACACAAATTTTCTGAACGAAAAAATACCCGAAAGCGACTTTCACTATGCAAATACCGTTTTTTTAATTATACTCCCGCGCCTTTCCGAAGTCAAGACAATATTATATTAAAAATATGGAGAAAGCTTTTATAAATAACTTGACATTTATTTCCGTTTCTGTTAAAATGTAAAATAAGTCTTAAAAAATTTGTCGGAGGATGACATATGCCTAACAAGGACATTGAAAGAATACTTATTTCCGAGGAGGAGATCGACGCTCACGTTACCCGTATCGCTGCCGAGATCGACAGAGATTACGGCAGACCCGATAAGCGCCTGGTGCTTCTCTGCATACTTAAGGGCTCCATCGTGTTTATGGGCGACCTCATGAAGAAGCTGACTATTCCTCTGGAGATCGACTGTATGAAGGTTTCCTCTTACGGAGCGGGAACCGTATCTACCGGTAACATCAATATTATGCTCGACGTTGTCCGTCCCGACATTGCCAGCTGTGATTTCCTTATCATTGAGGACATCATCGACAGCGGAAGGACGCTTTCTTACCTCGTCGGATACCTCAAGCACAAGGGCGCGAGAAGCGTCAAGACCTGTACCCTGCTTGACAAGCCCTCGAGAAGAGTGGTTGAGTTTACCCCCGATTACGTAGGACAGGAGATCCCCGACGAGTTCGTGGTTGGCTACGGCCTTGATTACGCGGAGAAATACCGCGCTCTGCCTTACGTCGGTATTCTCAAGCCGGAGGTCTATCTCAAGTAATGTACACGGTTGGGCTTTATACCCTCGGCTGTAAGGTGTCGCTCTACGAAACCGAGGCTGTTGCGGAGCGCTTTGAGCAGGCGGGCTTCACCGTTCTGCCCTTTGACGAGCCCTGCGACGTCTACGTTATAAACACCTGTACGGTCACCGCCGAGAGTGATGCCAAATCCAGAAAATATATCCGCCGCGCGATAAGAAAAAATCCTTCTGCCGTCGTTATCGTCATCGGCTGCTACAGCCAGCGTGCGCCCACGGAGGTTGCCGCCATTGAGGGCGTTAGCGCGGTTATCGGTACGGCAGATAAGCTCTCTGTCGTGGAGGTCGCCCTGCGCCTGATTTCCGAGAGGGAAGGGGTGCCCCTCCTTCTTTCCGGCAGCCTTGAAGGGGCAATCTTTGAGCCAATGTGCATAACCCGCGCGCCGAGGACGAGAGCCTACGTCAAGATAGAGGACGGCTGTGAATGTCGCTGTACCTACTGTGCTATCTCTGCCGCCAGAGGTCCCGTGCGCTCGAAGCTGCCTGAGCAGGTGATCGCCGAGGTCGAGGGATTGGCCGCCGCCGGCACCCGCGAGGTCGTGCTTACGGGCATTGAAACCGGCTCCTACGGTGCCGATTTCGACAACGGCTACGGCTTGGCTGACCTTATATGCGAGCTTGACCGCCGCCACAGCTGTGAGCGTATACGCCTGGGCTCCATGGCTCCCGAGCTGCTTTCCGAGAGGTTTATATCAAGGGTGGCCGGGCTTTCAATACTCGTTCCTCATTTCCACGTTTCGATGCAGAGCGGCGCCGATGCCGTGCTCCGCAGAATGAAGCGGAGATACAACAGGGCTATGGCGCTTGAAAATCTTCGCCGCATACGCGAGGCGATGCCCGAGGTCATGTTCACCGCCGATCTTATGGTCGGCTTCCCCGGTGAGACCGATGAGGATTTTGCCGATACCGTGGCCTTCGTCAGAGAGGCGCGGCTTCTCGATGCTCACGTTTTTGCATACTCAAGGAGGGAAGGAACTCCCGCCGCTGATTATCCGGATCAGATCCCGGATAAGATAAAGCAGGAGCGCTCCCACAGGCTTATCGAGGAGGTGAGCCGCGTGCGTGACGAGGTTCTCCGCTGCGTTCTTTCCGCGGGAAAGGCGCTTCCCACCGTCGTGGAGAGCGTGGAGGGCGAGTGGCTCACCGGTCATTCCGACTCCTATATCGAGGTGCGTATTCCCGCAGGCTCTGCCCAAAAAGGTGAGCTTATATCGGTTGTTCCTCTGGAAGCGAAAAACGGCATAATATACGGCAAACCTGTAAAAAATATAAACAAAAGTTTACAATTTCCTTAAAGAAAGGCAAAAATAGAAATGGAAAACTCAAAAAAGACAATGGACAAAATCGTTGCGCTGTGTAAGACCCGCGGATTTATTTTCCCCGGCTCCGAGATTTACGGCGGCCTTGCCAACTCCTGGGACTACGGTCCTCTCGGCGTTGAGTTCAAGAACAACGTAAAGCGCGCATGGTGGAAGAAGTTCGTGCAGGAGTCCCGCTACAACGTGGGTCTTGACTCCGCCATCATTATGAACCCCGAGGCGTGGGTAGCGTCGGGTCACGTAGGCGGCTTCTCCGATCCCCTTATGGACTGTAAGGGCTGTAAGGCGCGCCACAGAGCCGACAAGCTCATAGAGGAGTACGCTTTCCAGAACGGCACGAGCGACAACCCCGCATCCTGGACCTTCGAGCAGATGGCAGCCTTCATCAAGGAAAAGGGCATCGTTTGTCCCGATTGCGGCGGCAACGATTTCACCGATATAAAGAAGTTTAACCTGATGTTCAAGACCTTCATCGGCGTTACCGAGGACTCTACCAACACCGTTTACCTTCGCCCCGAGACCGCTCAGGGTATCTTCGTTAACTTCAACTCGGTTCAGCGCTCCACCAGAAAGAAGCTGCCCTTCGGCGTTTGCCAGATCGGCAAGTCCTTCCGTAACGAGATCACCCCCGGTAACTTCGTGTTCCGTACCCGTGAGT
>CAZABU010000114.1:0-6598 GCA_964483225.1 uncultured Ruminococcus sp.
TCTTGATAGTCGGAACACTCATTGACGCATCGGGAATTGATTCCCAGTTCAAGATCTATTGGCTGATGGGCTTCCTTACCCTCATTTCCTGGTCCGGAACCGCAAGACTTGTCCGCGGACAGATTCTTTCTCTCCGCGAGCAGGAATATATGGTTGCGGCAGAGGCTATGGGTTATTCCACCGGAAGAAAGATCTTTAAGCATCTTGTCCCCAACGTTATGCCTCAGCTCATCGTTTCTATGACCCTGAGCCTTGGTAGTATGATACTTTATGAGGCGTCCCTTTCCTATCTTGGTCTCGGTGCGCCTGAGCAATACGCAGCTTGGGGTACTATGATCAACGCGGCAAACGACGCAGATATTCTTCAAAACTACTTTAATATTTGGGGTCCTCCCGGTATTTGCATCATCATCGCGGTGCTCGGCTTTAACTTTGTCGGAGACGGACTGCGCGATGCTCTCGACCCCAAGATGAGGAGGTAAGCTATGAGCAATCAGAATAACAACGCAAACAAGCATTACCTCACCGGTAAGGAGATCAGACAGATAGCCAAGGAAAACTCCAAGGTTATGATGGCTCTTGAGAAAAAGAAGTACAGAAAGGCCGAGGAGAGCGAGTACGTCACCGAGATGAAAAATCCCGACAACATTCTCGAGATCGACGATCTTCACACCTACTTCTTCACCGATCAGGGTGTTGTCAAGGCTGTAAACGGTGTTTCCTTCGAGATCCCTCAGAATGCGACCGTCGGTGTCGTTGGCGAATCGGGCTGCGGAAAGTCGGTAACGAGCATGTCGGTTATGCGACTTCTCCAGGGTCCTCAGGGACAGATCTTCTCCGGAAGCATTCGCTTTAAATCCTATGATTTCAAGCGGGATGAAAACGGCAATCCCATTCCTATTTATAAGAGAAATGCCGAGGGCAAGCGCATTATGACCAAGGTCCTCGACAAAAACGGTAACCCCATTATTGGCAAAAACGGCAAGCCGCTGTTGAAGCCTGTGCAGGCTACCAACGAATCCGGCGTTTACCTCTACGAGATGGAGGAAAAGGTGTTTGATATCGCAGAGATGCCTATAAACGAAATTCACAGAATCCGCGGACGCCAAATCTCTATGATCTTCCAGGAACCGATGACCTCCTTGAATCCCGTTTTCACTATCGGCAATCAGCTCGACGAGGTCGTATTTATCCACACTCCCGGTGCAACCAAGGAAATGGCGAAGAAGCGTTCTCTTGAAATGCTGGAGCTTGTCGGAATTGCGGCTCCGGAGCGTGTTTACGATTCTTATCCCCATGAGCTTTCGGGCGGTATGCGTCAGCGAGTTATGATCTCTATGGCTCTTGCCTGCGATCCCCGACTGATAATCGCCGACGAGCCCACTACGGCTCTTGACGTTACTATTCAGGCGCAGATACTTGATCTGCTCCGTGAGCTGAAGGACAGGATCAACGGCTCTATCATGCTTATCACCCACGATCTTGGTATTATCGCGGAAATGGCTGACTACGTAGTTGTTATGTATGCCGGCCGAGTTATCGAAAGAGGTACGGTTTCCGAGATCTTCCACAATCCCCTTCACCCCTACACTATCGGTCTGCAGAAATCCAAGCCTACTATGGATCTTGAAACCGATAAGCTCTTCAACATTCCCGGCAACGTGCCTAACCCCGTTAATATGCCCAACCACTGCTATTTCAAGGAAAGATGCTCTAAGTGTATCGGCAAGTGCTCGGGCGAATATCCCGGATTTGTACAGGTCAGCCCTACCCACTACGTAGCATGCCATCTGTACGGAGAGGAGGAAACAAATGGCTGATAACATGACCGAAAAGGATGTAAACGCGACAGACGACACCGAGCTCCAGAAAAGAATCGCGGAATATCTCGCGATCGAAGAGGCCCACAAAGCCGCCTTTGAAAAGCAAAAGGAGGCGGATATGAAGGCTCCCTTCGATGATTCGGTGCTTCTCGAGGTTCGCCATATGAGAAAGTGCTTCCCCCTGAAGAAGTCTCTTCTCGGAAAGGTAGAGAAGGAGCTTGTCGCCGTTGATGATGTTTCCTTCAAGCTTAAAGCCGGCGAAACACTTGGCATTGTTGGTGAATCGGGCTGCGGTAAGACCACTCTCGGAAGAGCGATCCTTAAACTTCACGAGCCTACCGCCGGTCAGATAATTTTCGACGGCGAGGACATCACCGCTTATAATACCAAGCAGATGCGTACGAAAAAGGTTACCCCCTCCGCCGACGGTAGCGAAAGCACCGTAGAGCCCCCTATTCGTACCAAAATGCAGATAATCTTCCAGGATCCTTACTCTTCCCTGCCGCCGCGAAACACCGTCGGTAACATTCTCTCCGAGCCTGTAAAGGTTCACGGAATCGTTCCTGACGATAAGATCAAGGATTACGTCCTCGATCTTATGGATAAGTGCGGACTGCGCGATTATTATTTCGAGCGTTATCCCCACGAATTTTCCGGTGGACAGCGCCAGAGAATTTGTATCGCGAGAGCACTTTCCGTAAACCCCAAGCTTGTTATCTGTGACGAGCCTGTTTCGGCGCTGGACGTATCTATCCAGGCACAGATCATTAATCTTCTGCGCGACCTGCAGAAATCTATGAACCTGGCTTACGTTTTCATCTCTCACGACCTGTCGGTTGTTAAGTTTATCTCGGATAAGATCGGAGTTATGTATCTTGGCTCTATGGTTGAGTACGGTACGAAGGAAGCAATCTTCTCAAATCCCCTTCATCCTTACACCAAGGCACTCTTCTCCGCCATTCCTAATCCTAACCCCGATGTGAAGATGAACCGTATCGTACTGAACGGCGATATTCCCTCGCCGGCGAATCCTCCGAGCGGGTGCCGTTTCCACACCAGATGTCCCCACGCAACAGAGAAATGCAAGTATGTAACCCCCACGTACCGTGAATACGAGGACGGACACTTTGCCGCTTGCCATCTGTGCGAGGAAAAACAGAGCGAGAATGAGTAACAAAAAAAAGAAGAAAAAAACCGTATATATTGACGACGGCAGGACCATCGCCGATATGTCCGGTCTCTATGGGCGAAAAAATTCGCTCTCTACCGATCAGCCTCGAATCAGAGGTCAGAGAGGTACTGCGAAGGAACGTTGGCAGACCTACGTTGCCGCTGTAAAGATGATGTTTTTACCTATGATGGCAACAATCGGCGGAATTTGTGTAATTTTCCTTCTTCTTTACCTTATCTTCTCGCTCGCCTAAAGCAAAAAACACGGAACGCGTTCCGTGTTTTTTGTATTTTTTATTGAAATGCACGCTCATCCGTGATATAATTCTATATATACCCACCGGATTGGAGAAGGTAATGAAAGCTTATACGATAATGCCACTCATTGTTGAACACTCAGATGAAATTTGCGATGATATAGAAAGACAGTATAGCGAAGGAATAGCCACGGAGGCTTTATTTTACATGACGCTCGTTCCCGAAGGCAACCCGGTGGTTGATAAAGCGAGTATACTTTGCGAAAAGTTTGATGTAATTGCAAAAAAGATACGTACAAGAGGTCACAACATCTGAATTTTAGCCCAGGCAACCATTGGACATGGATACAGGTTAGGTGTACGAGCCCCCTTTCAGCACGTTGTCAAGCCCGAAACCGGAGAAACGCTTTTTACTGTCTGCCCATACGACGAAGATTTTTGTGAATATATAAAAAAGCAATGGCAAGACTGGCAAAAAGCGAGCCAACCTCGATCATGGTTGACGACGATTTAAGACTTTTTGCGAGAAGTCACCGTGGCTGCGCCCGCCCTATTCACATGGCACAAATCAGCAAAAGAATTGGAAGAAATATTGATCGCGAAGAGCTTTTTGAGCATCTTCAAGGTGCGTCTGACGAAAGTCACAAAATAATGCAGGTTTATTATGACGTTCAGATCGACTCTTTAATACAAGCGGCAAAAGCGATGCGCACCGGTATAGATTCTGTCAATCCGAAGCTTCAAGGCTCCTTCTGCGTTTGCGGTAATACCTGCGAAGGCGCGGTTGAAATAGCCAAAATACTTGCAGGCCAAGGAAATCCCGTAATAGTCAGAGTACACAACGGTAATTATACCCCTCTTGGTACAAAAGGCTTTTCTGATTCTATGTGCAGGGCCGCAACACAAATCGCGGCTATGGGACGAGAAAACGTTGACTGTTTTCTTGCAGAAAGTGACACCTGTCCGCAAAACAGATACAGCACCAGCGCCGCAAGCCTTCACAGTCATTATACAGGCTCTATTCTCGAAGGTGTTGCCGGATGCAAGCATTGGATAACCAGACTCAGCTCCTTTGAGCCCAAAGCAGGTGAAGCATATAGAAAAAGCTTGCAAAATATTCAAAATTTTACGAAGCACTCGCAGGAATGGTACCAACACTCAAATGGGTCGGTTGCAGAATACCGCTTGCAAACGGTGCCTGTGTGCCCACACCACCTCTTTCGGCTTTCAAATACCCTCACGAACACAATGGATGGAGCCACTGCGTACTTGAGCGACTGGGTTTACCAATGTATTTTTCGGCAGAGAACGGCGGGGTAGCCTGCTTTGACGGAGTGCGCGACAAGCTTTTCGGTGATGAACAAATTCACAGCATGCTCAAAGGAACGGTGTTCCTAGCGGCAGAATCGGCGAAAAATCTTATAGAGCGTGGCTTCAGTAAATATCTCGGAGTAGATATTACAGATATCCCGCAAAGTGATACCAGCGCCAGCATTGAAATTATAAGCTCCTCAAATCGCAGCGTGACCAGGCAGGTAAATCTCCATCGAATCATCCCGATGTCTGATGATGTTATAGTTAGCTCTACGGTTGTAGCAACACCGGAAGGAGTAAACGGAAATAAAATCGTGCTGCTCTTTCCCGGTGTTACTATATTCAAAAATGAGATTGGCGGAGTTGCGGTAGTATTCTCAGGCACGCCTCAAGCTCCGTATCATTACTCCACCGCTTTTTCATTCCTTTGCGAGGCTAGAAAAGAGCAACTAATTCAAATTTTAGGTGAATACGACGAGCTTCCTATATATTATCCGGACGATGCGGAGGTATATCTTAAGGCCGCCCATACCCGCGACGGAAAGCTATTCTGCGCTTTCTTCAATTTATCCCTGGATATTCTTGAAAATATACCGCTCGTTTGTGACAGAGAAATCAAAAACGTTAAAATCCTTCGTCACGATGGAGCGTGGGAGAACACAGATTTTGAAGTGGAAGGCACAAACGTCGTAGTAAATAAGACTGCCGCGACGCTTGATCCGATAATACTGATGCTTGAATAAAAAGAAGGATATGTCTATGTAAAGTACTTACGTTTGACATATCCTTTTTATTATTGTATTATTCCAAGTCCGCATCCGTCGCAACGGAATTTTCCGTCGGTATTGACCGTGCCGCAAATCGGGCAAGGATTTTTTTCTACGTCTTTACCGGTAATCAGAAGATATTTCGCCCCGGAATAGCGCGTAAGCTCGTCGCCGATCTCATACAAGTCTGTATGAACCTGCATATGACCGTCGACAGCTACCACGTCACCGTCTTCAAGTCGCAAATATATTATACTATGTATGTTACTTTTTGCAACCCGGCTGGATCCAAGCGTGTATCTACCAAACCAACGGGAGTTGCGCTGTCTGCCGGCGACCGTATATTCGTGCTCTTTGACGTTTATACCTCGGATTTCCTTAGCATACAACAGAATTGGCTTATACTTTTTGACGGTGCAGATCAGCAATACAACCGACACAATTATAGCAGCCACGCAGATGAACGTCACCGTTGTCTCAGGAAAACAGACTAGAACAATCACAGCGACGATAAGCAAGAGCAAAAGAACAACCGTATCTCTGACGAAGCTTTCGCGCCTCTCCCGAACGCGCGTTCTAAATTCTTCCATATCGTAGTGCATATTACCACCGCCCTTTCTATTATATTATACATAAATCAAAACAACTTGTCAACGGTTACTGCGTATTTTCAATCACCTCCGTTTCTTCGGTCACCGTAGAACTATCTGATTCAGTAACAAAGCCAAACAAAAGTGTTGCTCCGATCATAAATACTTGTATTATTAACAGTATCGCAATTATAGTTGATACTATCTTCAAAATTATTTCTTCGCGCCGATTTTTCACCCGCAGCTCCTCTTTTATTAGTTCTAATTCCCTTGTTATCATATCTGGATCTTTTATATTAGAACATTCACCTAGAAGCTCATCAATATTTACCTCTAGTACATGTGCTAAAGTTACGAGCATATCCGAATCAGGTACCGATAATCCTTTTTCCCATTTTGAAATCGTTTGTCTTACGACATGCAATCGCTCCGCAAGCTCAGATTGTGTAATATTTTTTTCTTTTCTCAGTTTCTTCAAGTTATCGCTGAACATAACATATCCTCCTTTTTACACCAATTATAACATTTAATTTTCTATATATCAAGCAACGCAAATTAACATACATTATATTTTACACAAAACAAAAAGCCTCGCGTAAGCGAGACTCCATATATGAAAGGTATTTCCGAGACAGTAGGTTATCTCTCGTTCTAAATACCCATTAAAAACCGAATAA
>CAZABU010000115.1:0-6548 GCA_964483225.1 uncultured Ruminococcus sp.
GGCCGATGGCCGCAGGTGCTTTTTCGGTAGAAATCTTCTTTAACATAATATATTCTCCTTTGTTTTGCTATCGGTTTTATTTTTCTTCAATTGAATGAAGGAAATCAATACAGCGCTTGACCTCCTCGGGGCCGGTGGGATCGTAACCTCCGGACTCGACGATCATCAGCTTGTCATTCGCAACCGCCCAACGATATACCGCCTCAATGGGAGCATCACCGCTACCGACAGAGAGGCTGACGACGCCCTCGTGAGGATTGCGGTAATCTCTGACGAGATCCACGGGGAGCTTGCCGTCCTTGAGATGGATCATCCTGATGCGGTCCTTATGCTCCTCAAGGAAAGTCACGGGGTCAACGCCCGCATTGTAGAGCCAGAAGATATCGGGCTCTATGTAAACTTCGGTACGGTTGAGGATATCATCCATCGGCTGCTTGCCGTAAGGATAGGTATGAAGCTCGAAGGAATGATTGTGGAAGCCGAGAGTTATTCCCTCTTTTCTGAGGTATTCATCGGCGAAATTGAGGGCGGCGATATTGGACTCCAAAAGCTCCTCCTCGCCCCACTTTGCCGAAGGGACGATGATATTGTCACAGCCGATAGCCTTGTGATAGGCGACAGTATCGGCGATAGCTTCCGGGGTAAGCATCGCAAGGCCGGTATGTGTACCTACGACGGTCAGCCCATATTCATCAAGCCAAGAGCGCACGTCCTCGGCACTGTTTTCAAAAAATCCTGCGAACTCTATAAGCTTATATCCGATCTCGGACACCGCTTTGAGGGCTGCGCGGAGATCGACCTTTGCAACGTCCTTGACGCTGAACATCTGAACACCGTAATTCATAAATTCTCTCCTAAATTTTTTAGATAAAATTCCCTGAACGTGGGGCGTAAAAAAAGCAAAAAACGGAACTCTGAAGTTCCGTTTTTCTGGTGGGGACAGCTGGGCTCGAACCAGCGACCTCTTGCATGTCAAGCAAGCACTCTGACCAACTGAGCTATGCCTCCGCTATTTTTAGTTTCCCTGAAGGGTGGTCGGAGTGACTGGAATCGAACCAGCGAAGTCTTGGTCCCAAACCAAGCGCCTTACCATTGGGCCACACCCCGAGGAACTTGTTCCTAAGTATTATACCAAATGGAAAGGGATTTGTCAAGGGCTTTGAGAAAATTTTAGAAAGGATTTTTACGAGCCGATATGCGGCGCGATATTTTCCGATATTTTTCGCAATGCTACCTGATTATATTCAAGCTGATTTTGCCCCGTTTTTGTCGATTTTTGACAACTTTTATTTGCGTTTTTTGTACTTTTCAAGCAAAACCGAGCATCCGCGGCAAATGTCGCGGTATGTGATTTCGAAGTTACCCGTGTACCACGGATCGGCTACGTCGGCGCCGTCTATGCCGTCGAGGAGCTTAATGATTTTTCCATCCGGGTCGCCGCCAAAGAGTCTATGCATATTACGGACGTTGGCGCTGTCCATACCCACGATCAGGTCGTATTTTTCGTAATCGAGACGAGTGAGCTGCGTTGCCTCTCTGCGGCGGTAGGGTATGCCGTATTTATCGAGAATACGCTTCGTGCCGTGGTGGATATCGTTGCCGATCTCCTCGGTGGAGGTGGCTGCGGAGGCTACGCAAATATCTCTGTCGAGGCCCGCCCTCTTCACCATATCCGCCATAACAAATTCCGCCATCGGACTGCGGCAGATATTACCGTGGCAGACAAACATAATTTTCATATGCCTCACTCCTTTAGTTCCTTTTCGATAAAGCAGCCTATTTCCATACTTTCCGGTGTGACTGTGCAGTCCACCGCATAGACCGCCACACCTGCGGCACTCGCCTCTGCCAGCGCCTCGCCGAAGGCTCTGTGGGTCTTGTAATTCGGCTTGAATTTTTCCACTCCGCGGAGCTGTATCACGAAAATTACAGCGGCACCGTACCCCTGCCCTACGAGCGAGGCCAGCTCCTCAACGTGCTTTACACCGCGCTCGGTGGGAGCATCGGGAAACAGAGCGACTTCTCCTTCTACGAGCGTTACACCCTTAACCTCAAGGTAGGTGACCTTTTCTCCGTCCTGCACCGCAAAATCGAAGCGCGAGCTTCCCTTCGTCACCTCGCGGCGGAGGGTTGCGCTCTCGGAAAACAATCCTGAGCGTGGCAACCACTCGGCAACGGCAGCGTTAGGTGCCTGAGAGTCAATGTTAATGAGCAGGGGTGCGCCTCTCTCTCCGGGCTTTTCCACGGCGACAAGGTCATAGGCGGTGCGGCGGGTCGTGTTATCGCTTTTTGTAAGATACACTCGCGCACCTTCGGTAAGAAGCTCGCGGCATCTGCCCGTATTCTTCACGTGGACTACCTCTTCCCTGCCGTCGAGCTCAACCTTAGCTATAAAACGGTTAGGGCGTTCAATAAATTCCGCGCGGTGAATATTAGCGTATTTCATTATGCCCCGCCCTTTTTGCCTCGTATACTTCGAGTGCCTTATCCAAAAGCGCCATCTCGGAAATTACGTCCTGCTTATAGGGATAGCTTTTTCCTATCTTTTCAAAGGTCGCTCTGATTTCTGCGGCTCGCTCCTCGTCTTTATCGGAAAGGAGCGCAAGCGCATACTCGGTTCTGATTACCGAGGGGAATTTTTTCATTGACTTCATAAAATTGCTTTGATTTTTGTCTAAAAGTCCGTCAATAACGTCCTCACGGCCTTCGTCGATCAGCTCACAAAAGATTCTGTCACAGACGAGAAGGTTTCTATGTATGCCAACGATGGCATTTTCCATACCCAGCACTCGCTCCATAAGAGCATCGGCTTCAGCAAATCTGCACTCGTCCATAAGACGGTTGCAGGCGAACACCGCGATGGAAGCCGTCATACTGTTTTGCATTTCCTCGTCGGACGGGAGCTCAAACCAGTCCTCGGGCATATCCTTTATCCGCTTGCCGCGAGTGAGCTCAGCGTTCATCAGCATTTGCAGACGGAAGGCCCTCATAGCGGCGGGATTTTTTCCAAGAGAGAGGGCGTTATGTCCGTCGTTATTTATCGAAGCGGTTTTGATGGGAATACCGTTGATAAGCGCGCCTGCGACCAGATTGTATATTGCTCCGATAGCGGAAATAGCGGCAACAACGGGCGCGGTGGAGGCCGTGACGAGATACAGGGTGAGACAGAGCGCAAAAAGAATAAGATTCACGAAGACGCCGCCCATATTGTAGAGAAATACGGGTATCCTGCCGTCCCCGTCGGGCTCGGGAGGCTCCATTAGGCACTGACCGCCGGTTCCGACCAGAGAAAAGCGGCAGAAGCGTATGCGGTCACCGTCCTTAACCCACATGAAGCTGAATATGCGGAAGGAAGAAAACCTATAGCCCGACAGCAGTCCGAAAACGAGGTGCCCCGCCTCATGCGCAACGATGCTGATATAATGTACGGCGATAATGCCGATTATTTCTATCAGATATCTCACGGGGCCAAGCTCGTAAAAGCCCTCAATCCGGGAAAAAATCTCGCCGATAAATATGCCTGCGGCAAAAGCGATGACGAATATAAGCGCAAGCACAAGGGCTCCGCCTCCCTTTTTGGTATTAGTTTTGTTCTTTTTGTTATCTTTCATTTTCTTGCTCCATACTGTTATATTGTTATATAAAGCCCTCAAAGCCGCCCTGGCGAAGTACCTCGTAGACCGCAATAGCAACGGCGTTTGAAAGATTCAGACAGCGCACGTCACCACGCATCGGTATACGCAGGGCGCGGTCGGCGTTTTCTTCCACCAGCTCGCGGGGGAGTCCTACGGATTCCCTACCGAAAATAAGATAGGCTCCGTCGGGGTAGGTGACGTCGGCGTAGGAGTGTGCTCCGTGGGCAGAAAAATAGTACATTTCGCCGCTGTTTTGGGATAGAAAATCCTCGTAATTCTCGTAATAGGTGACGTCGAGCTTGTCCCAGTAGTCGAGCCCTGCACGCTTCAGAGTTCTGTCGGATATCTCGAAGCCGATGGGCTTGATTATATGGAGTCTTGCGCCGGTGACGGCGCAGGTACGGGAAACGTTTCCCGTGTTTTGGGGTATTTCCGGGGAATAAAGAACTACGTTTATCATTTTCTTGCTCTTTTCTGTAGCTGATAACGGTATTCTAACACAATGTGACAGAAAATGCAAGGAAATTATTTAGGCTCCGTCCGAAAAAGATCGCCGCATCCTATTTTTGCAATTTTAATAAAGAGGTTGGCGCTCTCGCGGTAAGGGGCGGGATTCTCCAAGCATTTTTCTCCCTCGTTCGTAATGCGATCGTACATACGGTCAATTTCTGCAATCATACCCTCCTCTGTGTTTTCGAGCTTGCCTTCGATTTTGGCGATATACCTTTTAGCGCAATCCTGGGCGTAGGACAGCGCCAACATACTGACGTCATCCTTGAAGCCGGTGTCGGTGCAGAAAAAATATGTAACCGCCTGAAATCCGCGAAAATCCAACTTTTTACAGTGCTTTTCCCTGAACTCCGAATCGGAAAGGACTTCACTTTCAGTTGTTTTGTCACAGTCATTCATATTTTCCACCTCCGAATATTAGATTGAATCTCCTATTTTTATCATTTTATCACATTTAACACGATGTGTCAACAAATGATTCACTCTGAATGTGACATAACAGATGATTGTAGATGGTATAATGTGACACAGAGGCGGTGATATTATGGATAAAGTTACGGTAATTTCTAAAAAGGAATTTGGCGAACGACTCGCAAAGTTGAGGATCAACAAAGGAGTATCTGCCAGAGAAATGAGCTTGGCGATTGCTCAGCACCACGGTTATATCAATAACATAGAAAACGGTAAAAACTATCCCTCTATGCAGGCATTTTTCTACATTTGCGAATACCTGGATATTACGCCGGTGGAGTTCTTGGATTTTGATACGGTATCTCCAAAAAAGCTTTCAAGCCTTACCGAGAAGATGAAGCATCTGAAAACGGAACAGCTACAGGTTATTGAGTCGGTCGTGAACAGTATGAAATAAGATATGGACAGAGAATTTTCGAGTTCTCTGTCCTTTTTTTGCAAAAAGGAGGCTGCGCGGCGATTATACCGATATGCTTCGCCATCGGCCCCTTTGTGTAAAAGGGGGGCTGTGGTTACATCTCACTCCGACAACCAGAATGGCGCGTAACCAGTGAGCTTATATAATGTTAAGATGCCACCTCATCAGTCATAGTCGAACAAGTTCTCCTATGCCAGCTTCCCCTCAAGGGGAAGCCTTGGTGTTACATGCTTCGCCCTCGGGCACTTTGTGTAAAAAAGGGAGTCTTGGGTTACATATCGTTTTAATTCGCAGGTAAAGATATGGGCTTTTTAATTTATTTTATTTTATTTACAATTTTTTCTTTATTTTTAGGAAAGTTTGTGATATAATAGAATGGATTTATTATATTTTCCTTGTTATTTCGAAAGGATTTGTTCAAAAAATGGGAATTTTCAGCTCGATTTTTAAGAGTTACAGTGAAAAGCAGATACAGAGGATAATCCCCCTCGTTGATGCGACGGAGGCACTGGCGGATAAATTCGCCGCTATGAGCGACGCAGAGCTGCGTGCTTACACCGACAAGCTAAAGAGCGACCTTGCTGAGGGAAAGACCTTGGACGATATTCTGCCCGAGGCCTTTGCGCTGGTGCGTGAGGCAGACGACAGAGTGCTCGGAAAGAGGCCCTTCCGCGTACAGCTTATGGGCGGTATCCTTCTCCACCAGGGACGTATCGCGGAGATGAAGACCGGTGAGGGTAAGACCCTTGTGGCGACGCTCCCCGCATACCTCAACGCACTCTCCGGCAAGGGTGTGCATATCGTCACGGTAAACGACTATCTTGCAAAGCGTGACAGCGACGAGATGGGCAGAGTTTACGGCTTCCTCGGCTTGACTACGGGACTTATCGTCCACGGTCAGACGGGCAAGGAGAAGCGCGAGGCCTACGCGGCAGATATTACCTATGCTACCAACAACGAGCTGGGCTTTGACTACCTGCGTGACAATATGGTCGTCTATAAGGAGAAGATGGTGCAGAGGGGACACAACTTTGCAATCGTGGACGAGGTGGACTCCATACTTATCGACGAGGCGAGAACTCCGCTTATCATTTCGGGTCAGGGCTCCAAGTCCACCGACCTTTACGCCATGGCTGACAGGCTGGTGCGCACTATGAGCAGGCACGTCATCAAGGAGATGGACACCAAGCAGGACCTGGACGTTTACGAGGAGGACTTCATCGTAGATGAAAAGGCACGTACTGCGGTGCTTACCAAGCACGGTATCGAGAAAGCGGAGCGCTTCTTCAATCTTGAAAACCTCTCAGACCCTCAGAACACCAGCATTTATCACCACGTCAATACCGCCATAAAGGCACACGGCGTTATGAAGGCGGACGTGGACTATATAGTTAAGGACGGAAGCGTTATCATCGTCGATACCTTTACCGGACGACTTATGCCCGGCCGCCGCTACAACGACGGCCTGCACCAGGCAATCGAGGCAAAGGAGCGAGTCATCATTCAGAGAGAGT
>CAZABU010000116.1:0-6516 GCA_964483225.1 uncultured Ruminococcus sp.
CTTTCACTAGAACCTGAATCTAGCGCGTCTGCCAATTCCGCCACATCCGCATATTCTGTTGCCCTCAATTTTTACACGGCGAGGACTGCCGAGGCGGTGCTTACTATTGAGCCGGGCTCTTTCAGCATACTCCGCAATTCGCACAACAACCAACGCCACCCATAAAGGGCGTCTTCGGTTTATGGCGGAGAGAGTGGGATTCGAACCCACGCTCGGGAGTTACCCGACTACCGGTTTTCAAGACCGGACCCTTCAACCGCTTGGGTATCTCTCCGTGAAAACCGATAACCGCGCCGCGAGCGCCTAACCCACCGTCGAACCCGCCGACGGACGGTGCTTTAATATAATAACACAACTTGCTCGGAATGTCAAGACTGTTTTTTCAAAAAACACGAAAATTTCTAAAAAATGCAGCGAGAAGCGGTTAGCGCCTCTCTCCCAATGTGGCCGTAGCCTTATTTTCCAAGCAATTTTGTTTTTTCGTATGCCGCGACTACCGCATCGGCACAGACACCTCTGAATGCACCCTCCTCAAGAGCTCTGACACCCTCGATGGTGCTTCCGCCGGGGCTGCACACCTCGTCCTTGAGCAGACCGGGGTGCTTGCCGCTGACAAGCATCATTTCTGCTGCCCCCGAAATCATTTGAGCCGCATATAGCATTGCCTTGTCGCGTGGAAGCCCACAAGCCACCGCACCGTCTGCAAGAGCCTCGCCAAACATATAGGCAAATGCCGGGCCGCAGCCGGAAATTGCCGATGCCGCATCGATAAATTTCTCCTCCAACTCGTCAAGTCGGCCGCTGTTACCCATTATATTAAGGAAGCTCTTTTTGTCTGAATCGTCAATCAAAGAATTACCGCACCAAAGCGTCATGCCCTTACCTACCGCAACCGGAGTGTTGGGCATGATTCTTATCATCTTGCGCGCTCCTGCCAGCATCTCGAGCTTTTCTAAAGATACACCCGCCGCCATGGTAATAAGAACGCAGGAACCGTTCTTGTTAAGTGCCTCGGTGAGCGTGGGAACCACTGCGGAATAAAGATTGGGCTTTATTGCGAGAAATACGAAATCGCAGGTCTCACATACGTTCGTGCTGTCCGAAATCTCCGCGCTTATCTCGCAGGATATCGCACGTGCCTTTTCTGCATTGGGCTCGGAAATGTAAACTTTAGTATTCAAATTCTTGGATACAGCCCTGGCGATTGCTCCGCCCGTATTGCCGCATCCGATAAATCCGACGTTAATATTCTTTACACTCATCGTACCTGTCCGCATCCTTTTATAATATATTTGTAGGTGGTAAGCTCTCTTATACCGAGAGGGCCGCGCGCGTGCATTTTCTGGGTGGAAATACCCATCTCGCACCCGAGCCCGAACTCACCGCCGTCGGTGAATCTGGTGGAGGCGTTTACGTATACAGCGGCACTGTCCACCGATTCCGTGAAGTATCTGCACGTATCTTCATCGTTACTTATAATGGCCTCGCTGTGGTGAGTAGAATGTGCGGAAATGTGCTCCACCGCCTCCTCGACGGAGTCCACTACCTTGACAGCCAGCTTGTAATCGAGAAATTCCGTGTCGAAATCGACGTCGGTAGCGGCAGTGCCGTCTACAATCGACAGCGCCCTCTTGTCGAGCCTGAGTTCAACCGGGGTGAGCCCCGCCGCTGCTCTTTCCTCGCATAATGCTGTGCGCATCATAGGTAAAAAGCTTTCCGCAACCGACTTATGCACGAGGCATACCTCTGCGGCGTTACAAACCGAGGGGCGGCTGGTCTTTGCGTTTTTGAGTATCGAAAGGGCCATATCAAGATTTGCCCCCTTGTCAATATATATATGGCAAATTCCCGTACCCGTTTCAAGGCAGGGTACCGTTGCGTTCTCAACGCAGGCACGAATAAGTCCGGCGCCACCGCGAGGGATCAGCAGGTCAACGTAGCCCGAGGCACGCATCAGCGTGTTTGCGCCCTCGCGCGTTACGTCGTCCACAAGATTTATCGCATCGGTGGGGAGTCCTGCGCGTTCAAGGCCCATCTTCAGCGCATCCACGATAGCCCTCGCAGAGCGATAGGCCTCCTTGCCGCTTTTCAGAATACAAACGTTTCCGCTCTTCAGGGCAAGCGCCGCCGCATCCGACGTTACGTTGGGGCGGCTCTCGTAGATTATAGCAATAACACCCATCGGCACGCTGACCTTTTCGATAACGAGTCCGTTTGGACGCTCTACCCGTTCAAGCGTTCTGCCAAGAGGGGAGGGGAGCTTCGTGATCTCTCGAATACCGCTTGCCATTCCGGAAATACGCTCCTTCGTAAGCCTCAGACGGTCGATCATAACCGGTGAGATTCCCTCGGCAAGCTCAATATCCTTAGCATTAGCCTCCAGTATCTTATCGCCGTCCTCTATTAATGCATCAGCCATATACCGAAGGGCAAGATTGATTTTTTCGTCAGATATGCCGGTCAGTTTTTTTGTTGTTTCCTTTGCGTTTTTGCATAATTGCAATGTTTTATTTACATTTTCCATAAAATCACCGTTTCTTTGCGAAAAATCTTGTGCCAACCCTCTTGCCGTCAACTATATCATAAAGGTTCTCGGGTGTTGCCCCGTTGGCGATAACCATATCGCATCCCGCCTCGGTGGAGATCCTTGCAGCACGAAGCTTCGTTTCCATTCCACCGGTGCCGAGGCTTGAGCCCGCATCTCCTGCAAGCGCGAGAATATCGGGGGTTATCTCGCGGACCTCGGGTATGAGCATAGCATCGGGCTCCTTCCTCGGATCCGCGGTATAAAGACCGTCAATATCAGAGAGCAGTATCAGCAGATCTGCATTCACGCAGACCGCGATCCTCGCCGCCAGAGTGTCATTGTCACCGAACTCGATCTCCTCGGTGGCAACTGTATCGTTTTCGTTTATGATAGGCAACACGCCAAAGGAGAGCAGCTTCTCCGTGGTGGCGACGAATTTGCCGCGCCTGTCGTCACAGGAAAGATCGGGCGCCGTCAGAAGTATCTGCGCAACCGTGTGGCTGTATTCGGAAAAGAGCTTGTCGTATGTATACATCAGCTCGCACTGACCCACTGCGGCGCAGGCCTGCTTTCCGGCTATATCGTGAGGACGCTCGCCAAGCCTGAGCTTTCCCACACCCATTCCGATAGCTCCTGAGGAAACGAGAATGACCTCTTCGCCTGCGTTCATCATATCGCTCACAATTTTGCACAGAGTTTCAATGCGGCGCAGATTAACTCTGCCACCCGCATAAGTAAGCGTTGACGTTCCGATTTTTATAACAGTTCTCATAGTAGCAACCGGCTCCATTACTTTTATTTAATGTATAAAAGTATAACATATTTTTTATTATTTTACAATACCTTGCGTGAAAATATTTTATATAGTACAATTCCGTGCTAAAAGCACCAAAAATGCAGAACCGAAGCCAAACAAAGCCCCTAAGAGAAGAAAATACTTGAAAAACAGAGCCCCTTGTGGTAGAATGTATGTTACTATCATAGGAGGTTAAAATTTTGTTACCGTTATTTCTATTTGAGATTTGTGACCCGGAGCAGGTTGACGATCTATCGTCTTTTTATGAGAAGTATCAAGGCGAGTTTTTGCGGTTTGCAAAAACGATACTCTGGAGCGGAGGCAGCAAAAACGTAGATACCGATGCCGAGGACGTGGTGCAGAGCGCGTTTTACAAGCTGCTCAAGAATCGGCTCCTGGATTTTTCAAAGGGTGAAAAGTCCGTCAAATCCTACGTTTCTTCGACCGTTGAAAGCGTGGCGAAGGATCTCCTCAGTAGGACGAAGGTGTTTTATGCATTGGAGGACGAGGGCGAGTTCGCGCGATCCGGCGAGGATTTCTTCGAGAATTTGCGTATAAAGGAAAACTACAGGATCGTGGTGTCCGAGCTTGAAAAGATGGACACGATTTATAGCTACACTCTGCTATTGAAGATGCGTGAGTGGAAGCCGAAGGAGATCGCAAGGTATATGAACGTACCCGTTGATACGGTATACACAAGAATCAAGCGTGGCGAGAAGCTCCTTTTGGAGAGAGTGAAAGCGAGGAAGGATTATGGATAAGTATAGGGAAGACCGGGAGCTGTTTATAAAAGCTCTCGAGGAGGCGATATGTAACCGCTTTGACAAAACTATAGCCGAGAGCCCGATGACTGACGAATGCTCGGAGCAGCATAAGGCGAGAATGGCCGCCATAATAGCGGAAGCAAACGCCAAAACTAAACGCCTCAGACGCGCCAAGCTCATCGCCGCCTTGATTGCCGCCGCTCTGCTGCTCACCGGCTGTACGCTCTTTGCACTGAGAAATCAGATAAAGGGCTTCATAGAGTATATTTACGAAACGCATATTAGTGTGGCAAGTGAGGATGAAGCGGAAAACGGAAAAATCACGGAGGTTTATACCTTGTCCTATGTACCGGAGGGGTATGAATTGATGTATGAAAGGATAAGTACCGCACATGTGGTACATAGATGGAAAAATTCCGTAGGAAAACGACTGCAGTTTGTACAGTATCCGATTGGAAAATTCCATATGGATGTTAGTGATGGAAATACCGAGGTGATAGAATATGCCGGTACTAAAGTTTATTGCAACAAAAGCGAAAGAACATATAATTATATTTGGTGTGACAAGGAAAATTGTTTCAATTTGATTTCCTATGCAGAGCTCGAGCAAGGGGAACTGATAAAAATACTCAATGGAATGGTTATAAGAGAATAATATGAATGGGCAGAAATAAAAAAATCTGCCTTTTCTGTTTTTTTGAACAAATTTCGACTCCGTTTGCGTATAATAACGGGATTTTCAAATGGCAGATAATTTCAAAAATGAAAGGACTTTTAATATTATGAAAAGAAAATTGACGTTTTTACTCACACTTGTGATGGCTTTTTCTATGATTATAGCCTCCGTTCTTCCTACTGCGGCGGCAGAGAATACAGTACAGCCCCGGCTTTCTAACGCAGACACTGCCACGGTTTCTTTTGTTATAGATAACGGCGTGGGATATTTCGCTGTGACTTATAATGGAAACGAAGGTGTTTTTACTCAGGCTAAAGTATCCGTTACAGTACAGAAGAGATTCCTTTTGGTCTTTTGGAATGACGTTGATAGCTGGACCGGTACGTCAAATAACCCGTTTGATGAGATTTATGCTAATTTCGATATAGAAAAAACCGGTACATACAGAGCAGTATACACTCTTGAGTTTTACGGTACAAGTGGCGTAGTTGACGTCATTGAAGATAAGATAGAATATAAATACGAATAGATTAATTAAATATTACAACCGTTTGATTTCCCCCCGTTACCGTCTTTGACGGAGCTGCCTTATCCGCCTGAAAGCGATGAGGCAGTTTTTGTTTGAATCAAACGGAGTATAAAATGATTAATCAGGATGAACAGTTTACAGTTCGTTTACAAAAGGTAAGTTCACTTCCTTAATCTGTCATACAAAATCTCCTAAAATACTCGTGGAAGGAGGTGGAAATATGACGGAAACAAGGCATTTCGGTAGAATTATGCGAGAACGTAGGGAAAGATTACATATGACGCTAAGCAAACTCGCTGATATTGTAGATATGAGTGAGCACGCGTTAAGGTCGATCGAGCTTGGAGACTCCGACCCGAAGCTGTCGCATGTGTTTAAGATCGCCGGTGCGCTGGGGATCGATATGGGTATGCTGAACGTTTGCATACCCATTCTTGCTTATTAATTTCAGAAAGGAAAGAAAAAATGACTGTCAAGTACATATTAACCGAAACGACCTATCACAGCGAGGAAGTGAACCGTATCGGCTACGGCATGGCGGCGATTATCGTCGAGGACGGCGTCGCAGTCGTGCTCCGCTCAGCAAACGATCTGATTACCGATAGACTCAAAGCCGAGGAGCTCGTGCATCTTTGTAACGAGCATCAGCTGTCGGTAAAGCATCTGAATGACGTAGTGGAGGATTTTATTACGTAGAGGCATATAAAAAGAGCACGGACAAAAATCCGTGCTCTTTGCATCTATAATGCCGCCTCTTAAAGGCTGACCCCTTTTTGACCCTTTTTAGAGGAAAATTAAATGGGTATAAATTTTACCCGTTGTTTTTCTCCTTGGCGGTGTTGAGAGAAGCAATCAAAATTCTTTTATTTCCGTACATTTATCAAGCAAAGTTTTATCGTGATAATAGCCGCTTTCTAAAGCAAGTTCAATCCAATATTCCGTTTCGGAACACTCTTCAATGCTATTTGCGGCTTGGCAATAAAGTCGGCCTTACCGTGTGCGTAAAAAGCTTCTCTAATATTTGCGCCGATGCTCGTTCCCGAACGCAAAAACTGATTGATCAAAGCACTTTCGCACTTTGCCACTCGCAGCTCTTTACAAGCCCGTATCACATCAAGTGCAAATGCTTTTGATTTAATAATCAAAGGACTGTCAGACATAAATTTACCGCCTTTTATTTTACTATGATGATTACACTATTACTTATTACTTGCCAAAAATCGA
>CAZABU010000117.1:0-6410 GCA_964483225.1 uncultured Ruminococcus sp.
GAAACGAGGCGGTGTTTTTTATACAGAGGCCTAGATATACTTGATATATGTTCACAACTTATTGACAATCCCACTCTCTTGTGTTAAAATAAACAAAAAGCATTTTTGGGAGGATATAAAAATGTCAATGGATGAATTCAACAAAAACGCCGACGGGGAGATCTTCGAGGACGACGATATCGTGACGCTGCTGTCGGCCGACGGCGAGGAGATCGACTTTGTGGAGATCGCCGGAATAGCGCACGAGGGGCGCTTTTACGCCGTTCTTCAGCCCGTGGAGCTTCCCGAGGGGATGGAGGATGACGAGGCACTTGTTTTCGAGGTGTCGAGGACGCCCGACGGCGAGGATAAGTTCGAGATCGTGACCGACGACGGTATCATCGACGCCGTTTTCGAGGAGTATAACCGCCTTCTCGACGAGGCGGAGGACTGATCGCGCACTTTTCTTGAAGCGCGAGCTTGAAATTTCTCTTATCCCGCAAATTTTACAAAAAAAGAAAAAGAGCAAAATACAAGACCGCCGTTTTTTTCGTCTTGCGATTGCTCTTTTTTCGTTATGCGCTCGGCTCAGCCCACCGCGCAGACTGCCCCGAAAATCACTTCAGCACGAACCAAAGGATTATGTAGGTCAGAATGAGAATGGGAGAGCAGATAAGGAGAATAAGGAGACCGGTGGTAACCTTGTCCCATACCTCTTTCCACTTTACGTTCTTGGTCTTATCCTTAAAGAAGTCGACGGCCTTGCTCCACAGACCTGCGAAGAATCCGCCGATCGTTGCGAAAAAGCCCTTGATTTTGTTCAAAACGTTTGCCATATCTAACTCCGTTTCCGCTGAAAGCGAGAGATTTTCATAGGGGGACACCCATATTTTTCTACATATCATTTTAGCACATAATTTTAATTAAGTCAAGACGATTTTGTAACAAAGTATAAAATATCCTTGATTTTTTCCTGCCATTGTGGTAAAATCGTGAGGGAAGGACGTGCTATAAATATGAAGAATGAAAAAAACGCCGTTGAAATAGAACGCAAATATATAATCGTTAAGCCCGACACCGAGCAGCTGCGCGAGCTTTGCGGCTTTACCGAGAGCCGCATTCAGCAGATATATCTTTCCTCCGAGCCGGGGCTTACCCGCAGGATACGCAGGAGAGCCTTTGCCGACGGGGTGAAATATTACGTGACCGAGAAGCGCCGCATTGATAAAATGTCTGCCGACGAGCACGAGTGGGAGATCGGGGAAGGGGAATACGCCCGCCTTGCTCTCGATATGACCGATGGCACCGAGCCCATAGAAAAATGCAGATACACCTTTGACTATCGGGGTCAGCTCTTTGAGATCGACGTCTATCCGCAGTGGCGCGGCACCGCCATTATGGAAACCGAGCTCGACAGCCGCGAGCGCGAGGTGGAAATGCCCGAATTTATCAGAATCGTAAGAGAGGTCACCGGCATCAGGGAGTATTCCAACGCCTCGATGGCCCGCGCCTTTCCCGAGGAATCGGTTACGGAGGAGTAAATATGAATATTACGCTGAAAAAAGCCGGAACGGTCTGCCTTACCGCCTTCGCGTTCCTTTCGGTATGCTCGCTTTGCGCTTACGTGCTGCGTTTTCTGCAGCTTTCTGCCGAGGTATGCGTGTGGGTGGCGCTGGGCGTCCTCGCCGTCAGCGGAGTCTGCGCCCTCTTTGTAAGTAAGGTGGCCGCCCTTTCCATGCCGGTATTTCTGATGTCCTCGGTGGCGATGGGCTTTGCCATTCGCGCCTGGTACCTTTTCCGCGGCTTTGACAATCCGCTTTGGCTGATGCTTCTTATCTCTCTCGGCGCCACGGCCTGCCTCTGGCTTTATTGGCTGCTCTCGCACGTACCCCTTTTTGCCGAGCACTCTGTCGCATTTTCGGCGGTGTACGTTCTCCTGTCGCTTGGCGCCTACCTTGCCGTTATGCTGACCACCAAGACCACCTACGTGTCCACCCTCGGCTATTATATGCTCATCGAGGTCGCCTTTCTCGTAGCTATGGGGAAGGAGTGGGAGGATATGGGCGGATTTTTACGCACCCTATCGGTTTCCACCTTCTCGGTCTTCGGCCTTGCGGCGGTGGCCGTGTCGCTGATCGCACTTGCGGTGCTTTCCGGTGACGGTGACTTCGATGCTGACTGCTGTGAATGCGTGGATTGCTGTGACATCGGTGATGTGAGGGCAAAACGCAAGAAAAAGTAAACTAAGATTTACTGATATTAAAATATTTTATAAATTTTTTGCTGAAATCTACAAAAAGTAATAATATTATGTTATAATATACTATATTGAGAGGAGAGGCCTGTATGTTCGGTTACGTAAAGCCGCGGAAAGCGGATATGCTCGTTCGCGAGTATGAATTTTACCGCGCTACCTACTGCGGTGTGTGCCGCGCGATGAAGCATCATACCGGCACCTTTTCCAATGCCACCCTCACCTATGATAGCGTGCTTTTGGCGCTGGTGAGAATGCTGTACGTTCCGGACGGGGATATAGCCGCCGAGATGCGCAGGTGCATCGCTCACCCTGCAAAGCGGCGTTCGATGCTGAAGGAAAACTCTGCTCTCGTTTACACTGCCAAGGCCTTTTCGGTCCTTTCCTATTACAAGCTCGCCGACGATCTTAACGACGAGGGCCTCGGCAAGCGTGCGATCTCGGCACTTGCAAGACCTGTGCTCGCCTCCGCGAAGGGGAAGGCGGCTCTGCCCGAGCTTGAGCGAGTTGTGCGGGAAAAGCTCTCGGAGATCAGCGGTCTTGAGGATGCGGGCTGCTCAAGCGTAGATAAGCCCGCCGACCTTTTCGGTGAGCTGCTGGGCGAGGTCTTTGCCCACGGTCTTGCAGAGGAGGATCGGCTTGTGCCTTACCGCCTCGGATACCATCTCGGCAGGTTCATTTACGCCGCCGACGCCGCCGACGACTATGAGAGTGACCGCAAGCGCGGAAGCTACAATCCTTACGTCGTTTCCTACGGCGGCAGCGAGCTGACCGAGGAAAACCGCAGGACTATAAAATGCGCTCTGATTATGGAATGTAAGAGCATAGAGGGGGCAGTCAATCTTTTGCCCTTCGGCAATCGCGCCACTATTGAAAATATCCTGAACAACATTATATATCTTGGCCTTCCCGATAGGATAAAGTTCCTTGACGGAGAGCCCCAGAAGGAGAACAGTATATGAAAGATCCTTATTCCGTCCTCGGCGTCGCAAGGGACGCCAGCAACGAGGAGATAAAGGCGGCCTATCACGCTTTGGCCCGCAAATATCACCCCGACAACTACGGTGACGACAACCCCCTGAAGGATCTTGCCACCGAGAAGATGCAGGAGGTGAACGCCGCCTACGATCAGATCCAGCGCGAGCGTGCAGGCGGTGGTGCTTATAACGGAAACGGTACATACTACGGCAACGATGCCGGTACCGGCGCCGGCTCCACCTCGGGTATCTACTACGAGATCAGAAAGAATATCAACGCCCGTCGCTTCCGCGATGCGGAGTCGCAGGTAGCCTCCGTGCCGGAGTCCGAGCGTACTGCCGAGTGGCATTATCTCAACAGCGTTTTGCTCCGTCGCAGGGGTGCCGTGAACGACTCTATGCGCGAGCTTGAGATCGCCTGCTCGATGGACCCCACAAACCTTGAATATCAGAAGGCAAAGGAAATGTTCAATACCGGCACCGACGGCTACGGCAGCACCTATTACGGCGGTGCGGGCAACGGCTACCGCCGCAGATCCTCTGCCGACGATGCCTGTGACTGCTGTACCAATCTTATCTGTATAGACTGTCTTTGTGAGTGTATGGGCGGCGACCTTATCCCCTGCCTATGAGAAGCACGAAGAAGCTGGCGCTGTCGGCGATGCTGGTGGCGCTGGGCGCGGTATTTATGCTCCTCGGCACCTTCGTCCCGGTGATGGATCTCACGGTCTGCGCCCTCACCTCGGTGCTCGTGGCCTTCGCCTATCTTGAGATAGGCTCGCCCTACACCTGGCTTATCTGGCTTGCCACATCGTTGTGCTCGGCCTTCTTTGGCGGCGTGCTGTGGATGGAATATTTGCTGATCTTCGGCATCTATCCTATAATCAAGGCGTATATAGAGCGCCTGCGCCGCGGCCTCTGGCTTCCCATGAAGCTTCTGTTTGCGAACGTCGCCTGCGTGCTGCTGCACTTCCTCTCTCTGCTTGTGACGGGCCAGTCCCTGATCACCGAGGAGTCGAAGCTTCTGACCGCGATTGTGATAGTTGCGATGAACGTGGCGACCCTTCTATACGACCTGTTTCTCACAGTGATGATACGCTTTTATTGCGACAGGCTTCGTCATAGATTTAAGAGCTTTTTGAAATAAAATTACGAAAAATGTAAAGAGTGGTATACAAAATATGACAAAAATCGGCTTCATCTCCCTCGGTTGCTCGAAGAATCTCGTCGACACGGAGGTCATGCTACATAAGCTTCATACCGCCGGCTATGAGATAACTCCAAACGAGGAGGAGGCGGAAATTATAATTATAAACACCTGCGGCTTTATCGAGTCGGCAAAGCGGGAGGCTATCGACAATATCCTCGACACCGCCGACCTTAAGGAGTGGGGCAAGTGCCGCCACATAATTGCCACAGGGTGTCTGGCCGAGCGCTACCGCGAGCAGCTGCTTCGGGAGATGCCCGAGCTTGACGCCGCCATCGGTGTCGGCAGCCTTGACGATATCGTTCTCGCCTGCGAGGCGGTTATGCGCGGTGAGAAGTTCACCTCCTTTAAGGATAAGAACACCTCTGCCCTTGGCGGTGACCGAATTCTTACCACCGAGCCTCATACGGCCTATCTGAAGATCGCCGAGGGCTGTGACAACTGCTGTACCTATTGCGCGATCCCGCTTATTCGCGGCAGGCTGCGCAGCCGACCCATTGAGGATATCGTAGCGGAGGCCAAGGACCTGGAGTCCCTCGGTGTCAAGGAGCTGAACCTTATCGCCCAGGACACCACGCGCTACGGCCTCGACCTTTACGGAGAATATAAGCTTGCCGAGCTTGTGCGGGCCCTCTGCCGTGAAACGGATATCCCCTGGATAAGACTCCTTTACTGCTATCCCGATAAGATCACCGACGAGCTGGTAACAGAGCTCAGAGACAACCCAAGGCTGCTTAAATATATGGATATCCCCGTTCAGCACATCTCCGATTCCGTTCTCGCGCGTATGAACAGACACGGCGACCGACGCACTATAATCGACGCCATAGAGCGCCTGCGCGCAGAGGTGCCGGGTATTGTGCTCCGCACCACCGCTATGGTGGGCTTCCCCGGAGAGACCGAGGAGGACTTCACCGAGCTCTGCGAGTTTATAAAGGAGATGCGCTTCGACCGCTTCGGCGCCTTCACCTATTCTGCCGAGGAGGACACTCCCGCCGCTTCCTTTGACGGTCAGATCGACGAGCAGGTGAAGCAGGACAGATACGACGTCCTTATGCAGACCCAGCTCACCGTGGCTGAGGAAAAGAGTGCGGAGCGCATCGGTCAGCGGCTGACGGTGCTTTGCGACGGCTTTGACACCGTTGCTGAGATCTATTACGGAAGATCCTATGCCGACGCACCCGACGTGGACGGCAGAGTTTATTTCAAGTCGGAAAAGAAAATTGCCCCCGGTGAGTTCGTTACCGTAGAGGTCACCGAGGCGCTGGATTACGACCTCGTTGGCGAGGCTATATAAGAAAGGAAGAGCAAATGAAAAAATCATCAATGAATCTGCCCAACACTCTGAGCCTTATCCGTTGCGCTCTCGTTCCGGCCTTCGTTGCCGCGCTGATATTTATGCGCGATATCGAGATATGGGGCATCGTCGTTCCTGCGCTCATCTATATTGTCACCGGCCTTACCGATATGCTGGACGGCAAGATCGCGAGAAAGTATAACCTCGTTACCGATTTCGGAAAGTTCATCGACCCTCTTGCGGATAAGTTTATGGTCATCTCCTCTATGATAACCATTCTCGTATGGATGCTCCTTCGCGGTGATACCACCGTGGCGCTGGTGTTCGTATGGGTCGTTCTGCTGATCCTTCTGCGGGAGCTTGGCGTTACCAGCCTTCGCCTCGTTGTTGCCGGAAAGAGCGGAATCGTGGTGGCCGCGTCGATGCTCGGCAAGCTCAAGACCGTTTCCCAGATGGTTGGCACCGTGGTGCTTATCGTCGAGCCGCTGATCCCCTTCTTCTGCGACAACCACATTCTCTCCTACGTCTTTATGGGAATCATGGCCTTCACCACCGTATTCTCCGGTATTGATTATCTGAAGGCATATCTGCCTTATATTGATACGAATGGCCTTACCGAAAAGTCTGTAAAGTGAAAAATAAAGGGGCTGCTTCATTTAGGCATAACCGACAAAAAACACGATCTCGGCACGTTGA
>CAZABU010000118.1:0-6372 GCA_964483225.1 uncultured Ruminococcus sp.
GAAGCTCGTCAACGGTGAGCGTTTTTCCTATGATAACGTTGGTTTCAACCTTAACGCCCATAGCCTTCAGGTTATTTACTTCCTTTTCAACTATCGCCTTCGGGAGTCTGAACTCGGGAATGCCGTAGACCAGCACGCCGCCTGCGGTGTGAAGCGCCTCATAAACAGTCACCTCATAGCCAAGCCTTGCAAGATCGCCGGCACAAGTGAGTCCCGAGGGGCCGGAGCCGACTATCGCTACTCTGTGGCCGTTCTTCTCGGGTACTGCGGGAGGAGTGTCCGAATGAGCGTTATGAAAATCGGCGACGAAGCGCTCAAGCCTACCGATGCCTACCGGCTCGCCCTTGATGCCGCGGACACACTTGGACTCACATTGAGTTTCCTGGGGGCAGACTCTGCCGCAAACCGCAGGGAGAGCAGAGGTGGCCGAAATTATCTCGTATGCGCCCTCAAAGTCCCCTTCCCTCACCTTTGCGATAAATGCGGGAATGTGTATATTTACAGGACAACCGCTGACGCAGGGCATATTCTTGCAGTTAAGGCAACGCATAGCCTCGTCTATGGCGGTCTGCTCATCGTAGCCCGTGGCTACCTCGTAAAAGTTTCTCGCGCGCACTGCGGGATCCTGGGAGGGCATCGGCGCCTTTTTGGGATTCATATTAAAGCTTGCCATCACTTGCCGTCCTTTCTGAAGAGATTACAGCTCTCCTCATAAGCGTGTCGCTCAAAGTCGCGATACATAGTGCCTCTCTGCATCGCCTCGTCAAAATCAACCTCATAGCCGTTGAAATCAGGGCCGTCAACGCAGGCAAACTTGGTCACGCGCTTGCCCTCAACGTTGAGAGTAAGGCGACAGCCGCCGCACATACCGGTGCCGTCTATCATTATGGGATTCATTGACACGTCACAGGGAATACCTGTGGGACGGGTGGCCTCAACCACGAATTTCATCATAATAAGCGGGCCTATGGTGATCACCTTATCAAATCGTCTGCCGCCGTCGAACATCTCCTTTAAGGGAACGCAAACGTTACCCTCTCTGCCGTAGGAGCCGTCATCGGTCATAACCGTCAGCTCCTCGGAAACCGCGCGGAACTCGTCCTCAAGTATCACCAGATCCTTCGAGCGAAAGCCGATCACCGAGGTAACTCTGCAGCCGCGAGCGCGAAGAGCCTCTGCCACGGGCAAAGCTATGGCACAGCCAACGCCGCCGCCGACAATACATACGTCACGAAGACCTTCAAGCTCGGTGGGTACGCCGAGAGGGCCTGCAAAATCCTGTATATATTCTCCCGCTTCAAGGGCGTTAAGCTTCAGAGTAGTAGCGCCGACGATCTGGAAAATTATCTTAACCGTGCCCGCCTCTCTGTCATAACCTGCGACGGTAAGCGGTATTCTCTCGCCGCTCTCGTCCACACGCAAAATGATGAACTGACCCGCCAGCGCCTTGCGCGCAACGAGGGGGGCTTCAATATCCATCATGGTGACGGTGGGATTAAGTGCCCTTTTGTTTACGATCCTGTACATTTCGTTTTAACCTCTGCTAAAAATAATATTAATATAATAACACAACTTTCCCGATTATTCAAGAGTTTTTTTATCTCTCTGGCTGTTTTTTGCATTTTTTCTGTATTCAAGAGGGGAAAGTCCTGTTTCTTTCTTGAAAAGCCTTGCAAAATTCACTGGGTCAAGCCCCACGCTCTCGGCGATCTCTGACACCGTATGCTCGGCGCCGGAGAGCAGCTGAGCCGCCTTGCCGATACGCAGAGTGGTGAGATATTTGTGGGGAGAGAGCCCCACGTGCTCCTTGAATTTCACCGAGAAATAGCTACGCTCAAAGCCAATCTCCGCGGCAACGTCAGCAACGGAGAGAGGTCTGTGGTAATCGGTCTCAAAGATACCTAGGGCCTTCTGCACCCACATACCGGTGTCTGTTACGGGAAGTCCATCGGTTATGGCGCCGAGGAGCTCGTAAATATAGGCGGTTCTGCGGAGCTCCGCCCCCCTGCCGATCTCCTGGCGCATAGCTAACATTTTATTGACCACCTCGACGATCCGCTCAAAGGCCTCGGACGGCACATAGGGGTTGTCAGCGCTTATACCCGCCTCGGCGAGCACCTGGCCGAAGCGCATGCCGCCAACGGTGCAGTAAATTCCGTATCTCGGCTCTACCGGATCGGCCGTGTGGATCACCCTCTGACCGGGGAGCAGTATATAACAGTCACCCGGGCGCACGGGAAATTCCTTGCCGTTTATAATGACCGAGCCGTAGCCCGACAGATTACATTCTACTATATATACGTCGCGCACTACGGGACCGTATCTTGCGCCGGGGGTTACGCTGTCGTCCACGACGCAGTTGTAAAGTATGGGCTCGGCGCTCCTGTTCTTTTCAAGCTTAAGTATTCTCATTTGCCTCTCCAACACACAAAATGAAGATTTTTCATAACAAACGCACATTGAAAGCAGGTGTTTAGTATGCTAAAATGTAAGCGTAAGGAGCTTTCTCCTATATTCTATCACATTTTCGAAAGGAATGGAAGACTATGAGTGAAAAAATTTTGAATATCGCGGTAGTTGGCGGCAGCGGAATGGCCAGAGGCCACGCCAAGGGTATCGTAGCGGCCGAGGGCGCAAAGCTGGTTGCCTTCTGCGATATCGATCCCGAAAGACTTGAGGTATGTAAGAAGGAATTTGGCGAGGACGGCATCAGATACGTCACCGATTATATGGAGCTTGTAAACGATCCCGAGCTCGACGCGGTGGTTCTCGTTACCCCCGACCAGGTGCATCTTGAGCAGACCGTAAACTTCCTCAGAGCCGGCAAGGCTGTTCTCTGCGAGAAGCCTATGGCACTCACTATGGAGGAGTGCGAGGAGATGATGCGCGTTGAGAAGGAAACGAACGGAAAGCTGATGGTCGGTCAGATCTGCCGTTGCACTCCCGGATTTATGGCGGCAAAGAAGCTCATCGACGAGGGACGCATAGGCGAGCTCACCTTCGTTGAGTCCGAGTACGCACATAACTACACCAACGCTCGCGGTCATAGGGACTGGAGAGTTACCCCCGAGCGTCCCGGCTTCCTTGGCGGCGGCTGTCATGCAGTTGACCTTCTCCGCTGGATCGCAGGTGACCCCACCGAGGTTCACGCTTACGCTAACCACAAGAGCCTCACCGACTGGCCCACTGACGACACCACGATCTCGATCATGAAGTTCCCGAACAACGTTATCGGTAAGGTGTTCGTGTCCACCGGCTGTAAGAGAAACTACACCATGCGCTCCGTATTCTACGGAACCAAGGGTACCATTATCTGCGACAACAAGACCCCCTACATTCAGCTCTTTGAGGACAACGAGGAGCTCGGCAAGAAGTTCAGCGACGCTCCCCAGGAGATTCCCGTAACCCTCGCCGACCACAACACCATCGAGGAGATCAGAGTCTTTGTCGAGGCACTTAAGAGCGGCGGCAAGATGCCCGTTTCCTCCTCCGAGGGTGCTTACACCGTTGCGGTATGCTGTGCAGCACTTGAGTCTGTCAAAATAGATGCTCCCGTCCAGGTAAAATACCCCAAAGTGTAAATAAAGATTTACATATAATGCAAAAACCGAGGCTTTTTGCCTCGGTTTTTGTTTTTTGGTAGTGTAAAAAGGACGGCTCGATTTCTCGAAGCCGTCCTTTTGATAGGTTTTATTTATTACTTACCGTCTTGGAGTATTCTCATCGCTTCGCCGAAGCGCTGGAAGTGTACCACCTCGCGCTGGCGCAGGAACTTGATCACGTCGCTGACGTCGGGATCGTCGGAGAGTCTGAGAATATTGTCATACATCGCTCGCGCCTTCTGCTCTGCCGCCAGGTCCTCGTGAATGTCGGCGAGGGCGTCCTCCTTTGAGGCTATTGCCATCGTGCTGAAGGGCACGCCTGAAGCTGAGGCCGGGAAAATACCGGCGCCGTGGTCGACGTAATACTTATCAAAGCCGCCGGCCTTTATCTCGGCGGGGCTAAGATTTCTCGTGAGCTGGTAGACCAGAGAGGCCACCATCTCCATGTGCCCGAGCTCCTCCGAGCCCACGTCCGTAAGCACGCCTATAACGCGGCTGTCGGGCATGGTGTAACGCTGATTCAGATAGCGCATAGAGGCGCCGATCTCGCCGTCTGGGCCGCCGAGGGCGGTAATTATCACGCCTGCCAGCCTCGGATTCGAGTTCTTTATCTTTATCGGATACTGAAGCTTTTTTTCATATATCCACATAGCTTATGCTCCTCCCCGCGTACCGTTGTTCCACATTTTTTCATCGCCGCGCTGCCAGGGCCAGGGGTATTTTACCCAATCCCAGCCGCTTGCATTTTCGCCGCCCGCCGCAATCAGGGGGCCGTAGCTCATCTGATACTGCTCCATCAGCTCACCGAGCTCATCGACGGTGCGTCTGTAATAATCAAGAGCCGCCGGGCAATCCGGGTGGGTATCAAGATAGAGCTCAAGCTCAGTCTTGACAAAGGAGAGTGCGCGAAGCTTTTCAAGCAGGGCCGTGTCAGTCACTCCGCCCACGCTGCCGCCCGTGCCGTTGCCGCGAGGCATTGCAGTGCCGTTCATACCGTTTCTGCCGTTTTCAGTGCCGTTCATACCGCCATTTGCGAGGGGCATCGTAGTGCCGTTCATACCGCCGTTCATTCCGTTACCGCTTCCTATCCCAGCAACGTTGCCGCGAGGCGCGGTGCCAAGCGTACCGTTTCCGTTTCTCGCCTTATTCACGTCCGTACACCTCCATAGGCTTATATAGCTGCTCGAAAAGCGTGCCGTGAGCAAGTGCGTCGTCGGCGCCGTAGAGCATACAGAACTTCTGGCTGGGAGCATAAACGTATGCAAGAGGGAGCGAATCTATCGGTGTATCCCCACCGCAGGGGCAGCCGTTCTCCTGATCCATACTGCCGCCAAGATCGGTGTCCCCCTCGCCGCCGTTCATGCAAGTGCAGGGAGAAAAACCATCGGGGTAACCGTATTCATTCTTTGCCATTTGTTTCGTCCTTTTTTAATTTTTCGCGAGCAAGGTGCCCGCTGTAAGCAGTATACGAATTTGGACGAATTTTGTTACTATCGGATCGCGTTCAAGGGCGTTTTATAATATAAATGTGGGGGTCGGTTCCGATATTCTTTGCGTTTTTCCATAAACAAATCGGATTTTACGTAAAATCATCAAGAAAAAGTGGGGATTATATCCCATTTTCGTTCATTTTCCGACATTCAGCGCGCGGGCTTGACTTTGCTGCCCAAAAGCGGTATAATAAAGAAAAGAATTTTGGAGGCTGACTATGGGTGCCATACACGAGTTTGAGCAGGAAAAGCTGATTATCGGCGTAATATATCACGAGGCGAGCGTTCTGGAGCAGGCGATGGCGCGGCTTACCGAAAAATTCGGGCCATACGACGCCGTGTCCGAGGAATTTTCCTTCTCCAAGGAGTTTTCCACCTACTATGATGACGAGATCGGCGGCGAGGGTCTGCGCCGTATATACAGCTTCGAGCGCACAGTTGACCCGAGCCGTCAAGCAGAGATCAAGGAGTTCACAAACGGCCTTGAGGCAGAGCTCTCTGAGAACGGCCTGCGACGGATAAATCTCGACCCCGGCTTTATAAACCACGGCAGGCTGATGCTGGCGACAACGAAGGCCACAGGCTTCCGTATTCCGCTGGAGCGCGGAATCTATACCGAGCTGACGCTCTTTTGGGCGAGAGGCAGCTGGCAGAAGCTGCCCTGGACCTACCGCGACTTTCAGTCCGAGCGAGTGCAAAAATTCATCACCCGAGTGCGTGAGATATATCTCGGGCAAAGGCGCGAAAATATGCGAAACAAGGTAGAAAACAAAGATTTATGATGAAATTTACCGGCGTAAAATATAACTTTTGGCAATACACTATTCCGCGCCCACCAAAACGCGCCGAAAATGTTTTATTAAAAAACAGCGTCTAAATCAGCCGTTTCTATTGACAAACTACAATTAATTTAGTATAATCAACGTATTGTTACTTTTGGAGGACTAAGAATGAGAGCATACGAGCTTCTTAAGAAAAACGACCCCGAGATCTACGAGGCGGTCATGAACGAAACTAACAGACAGAGAAACAAGATCGAGCTTATCGCTTCCGAGAACTTCGTGTCCGAGACGGTCATGGAGGCGAACGGCACGACCCTTACAAATAAATATGCCGAGGGCTACCCCGGAAAGAGATATTACGGCGGCTGTGAGCACGTGGACGTGGTGGAAACCATCGCCATCGAGCGTGCAAAGAAGCTTTTCGGCGCGGGATACGCAAACGTTCAGCCCCACTCCGGTGCCCAGGCAAATATGGCGGTGCAGTTTGCAGTATTGACT
>CAZABU010000119.1:0-6211 GCA_964483225.1 uncultured Ruminococcus sp.
ACACCTGTGAGTCGCACGCGAGATGTAACGTGGTTGAGGTAATGGGCAGAGGCGCCGGTGATATCGCCCTGAATACGGCTATCGCCTCCGGTGCTACCGCGGTTATCGTCCCCGAGTTTCCTCACGACGATGACTCACTGTGCAGAAGGATAAAGAAGGCGCGTGAGCTTGGCAAGCGTAACTTCATCATCATCGTATCCGAGGGCGTGGGTAGCGAATATGCTCCCGCGCTTGCAAAGAAGATCCAGGAGGACACCGGCGTTGAGACCAAGTTCGCAAGGCTTGCTCACATCGTCAGAGGCGGTAACCCCAACCTTCGCGACAGAGTTATGGCCTCAAAGATGGGCGTTCACGCCGCAGAGGAGCTCCTTCGCGGCAGATCCAACCTCGTCGTATGCGAGAGAAAGGGCAAGATCGTTTCCACCGATATAAATTACGCTCTCGTCCTCGACAGAATGTATAAGGATAAGCTCAAGGATGGAGATCTGGACGGATTCACCGAGGAGCAGATCCACAAGATGCAGAAGGCCATCGCCGAAAAGAAGGCATACCTTCTCGACCTCTTTACCGTGGAGAACAAGATCAACCTTTAATTAAAAAAAAAATGAAAGCAGCCTGCTCTCGTCAGGCTGCTTTTTTTGCATATATTGCAATCTTTAGTTTACATTTTCCTCGGTTTTTGTATCGCTTTCGCTTTCCGGCTTGGATTCGCCGCCCTCGCCTGCGGAAGCAACCGCCGCCTCGGCCTTAGGCTTCGGCTGATAGTTAAGCAGAAGGATCCCCGCGCAAACCAGCACCAGGGTTATGACGAGATTGAGAAGCGAAACGCCGCTGCTCTCCTCGAGGAAGAGGGCCGAGAGCAGAACGCCGAAAACGGGAGTCGAGAAGGTGAAGACCGAAACGCGGGAGGCGGGGTTGAACTTCAGAAGCAGTCCCCATACGGCATAGGCCACGGCGGAAAGGAAGGAGAGATAGATCAGTATAACCACTCCGAGCCCACTCTCAAAGCTGATCTTACCGCCGAAGATAAGTCCCACCACGGTAAGAAAGGCGCCGCCAACGATGAACTGGTAGCCCGAGAGGACCACCGGGTCCTCATACTTGGAAAAGCGCTTCATAAAGAGCGAGGAGAAGGCGTAAGACACCGTAGATAGGATAACAAAGCCGTCACCGAGGAAATTCATCGTCAGTTCGAGGCCGTTAATATTGATTATCACGATTCCGGCAAAGCCCAGCACGCAGGCAACTATCTTCTTCATCGTGAGATTCTCGGTCTTGAATATCAGCGCGGCGATAAGCACCGTAAAGAAGGCGGAGCAGCCGCTGGCCACCGTACCCTTAACGCCGGTGGTGTTTGCAAGACCGACGTAGAAGAATATGTACTGAATTACAGTCTGGAAGGCGCTGACAGTCAGGACCTTCGGCAAATTTTCCTTTTTGGGGTAAAGGAGCTTGCGACGTCCAATGCTGTAGATCAGTACCGTCAGTATTCCCGCAAAGGTAAAGCGAATACCAGCGAAGAGCATCGTTGACGGTACATGTCCCTGAGGAATAAGCAGCGGGGACGCGGTCTTTATGGCGGGAGTGGCGCTGCCCCAAAGGGCGCAGCAAAGCAAGGCGCAAAGGGTCAGCACCACGGGATTTGTAAATATTGATTTTTTCTCTGTGTTTTCAAGGTTCTGCATTTTTTCGTCTCTTTTTCTTTTTCTTTTGTGATCGCGCTTGCTCGTTATGAACGCACATACTATAGCATTATACCACAACGCGACGGATTTTGCAAGCCGATTTTCAATTTTAGGGCTGTCATATTTAATATTTAATGGGCTGTAAAATATTTACTGCGCGCCCAAATTTTTTCCATAAAAAGCCTTGACAAGATATTTTACAATGTAGAATACGAGTACAGGTATTGATTCCCTCTGACTCCACCAAGGCCGATGACTACAAGCCCGAGTGGGATGCCGCAATAGTTGACGGCACTAATAACAACCTAACCGTCACCTTCACCAAGAAGATCACTCCCAGCCACTTCCTGAGCACCCTTCCCGTAAACGGCGATTTTACCGTTCCTACCAAGGCTGATTACGACCGTTTACTCCGCTGCCGTTAAGGCAAACCAGATCTTCGTAACCGTTACCGAGATTCCCTCCAGCGTTGTTAGCACCCTCGATATTGAACCCATCGCCCCCGACGCCAACTAAGGTGACCGCAGACCTATCGTCTGCAAAATAAAGTAAAAAATTTACGAGAGTACCTCTGCATATCCGTGCGGAGGTATTCTCCATAGGTAATAAAAAATGCTGACACATGAAACGTACATAACCGCCGTCAGCGTTATCGTATTCATCCTGTTCGTTCTGGTATTTTCCTATGCGATCGGTGCGATACAGAGGCTTACCGCCGCTCTCGTAAGACTCGGCGGTATGGATGACAAGGTGCTCTGCACGATGACGCGAAAGCGGCGCAACGAGAACAGCCTTCTCGCAAAGATCGGGCGTGTTTTCGGTAACGTGATATCCTTCGTGCTGATGATATTCTTCCTTGCGGCCCTTCTCATTTCCCTCTCCGCAAAGGATTGGCCGGATTCCGCAACGGGACCTATCCCCACGCTCAAGGTGATTCTCAGCGGCTCAATGGCGAAGGCCAACGAGAAGAATACTTATATTGAGCAGCACGGCCTCGACGATCAGTTCGATTCCTACGATCTGCTGGTGATCCGCGAGCTACCTGTGCCTGATACTATCGCTGTTTGCGGCAGTTATAGCGCCCAACTTAGAGCGCCTGCTTGCAAAGGTGATCAAAAAGCGCTGGTACGTCTTTGATTAAATCAGAATTATAATAAAAATCAGGACGGCTCCGTCCAAACAGGAGAGCCGTCCTTTTTGTTATTCCGTTATTTCATTTCCCGGAGCTTTTCCATTATCTCCGTCGAAGCAGGCGCAGAATCAGCCTCATCGGTCTCGGAGAGCTCCTTCTTGAAATCGGATTTCGAGATCAGAAATCTTCTTATGGCGAAAAGGCCGCCGATGCAAAGCACGCAGGCAATATTGCTGAGCGGGTCATTGTGATCCACTATGACCTGTCGCGCTATGGCGACTATCAGCACCTCAAGGGTGTTGGCAGGGGTCATATTTATCAGCATCCTGACGAACTCAAGGCCGACCACGATTGTCAGCACGTTATGAAGATAGTTGTCTGCGCTACTGAAATATCCGTCGGTGGTAAACATCTTGTAGATCTCAAGTCCGAGCATACCCACCAGCACCAGCATCGTCATTATCGCAATAACGTATTCGAGAATATGTACCGCAGTATAAAAATGCTTATTCAATTTATGCATAAAAATCCCTCCTTTTCTATATTATACCGAAAGTTACGTAAAAAAGCAAGAGGATAAGTATTATATTCGGGATTTTTATTCGCGGCCTCACTCGCCGTAGTATTCCCTACCCCTCACGGGCGCGTCGGCAACCGAAGTGTCCACCTTGGCGCCTGTGACTATATAGTCGCGGTAAAGGGCGTTGATCTCATTCTTGACCGCGTCGGCGATCTGATCCTTGCTCATTCCTTCCAGCTCCATCTCACGGGCGTACATCGGCTCGCCGAGAATAAGGCGCTTGCTTTTAGTGGATACGTAAGCGGGAATGATCGGAACGTCCTCGCCGCTCTTTTTGTAATAGAGCATCGAGAGCATAACGAAGCCGGAGAAGGCCGAACGGATCTCGTCGAAGTACCCCTCTGCGGAATCCTCGGGGAAAATGACCACGCTCGCGCCGCTGTCAAGCACCTCCATGCTGTTTCTCACCGTGGACAGAAGCCGCATATCAGTATAGGTACCGATGATCTTCATACCTCTGTAAACGAATATGGAAAATACCGCCTCGTAAAGAGCCTTCAGCGTGGCGATGAATTTATTCTTATGCATTTTCTGTATATAGAGCACGTTTCGCAAATAAGAAAAGCGCTCCTTATAGCTGCCAAGCATGGCGTGGTGCCCCCACATCGCGGCAAACCTCGGGTAGCTTACTGCTATTGCCATCGGACCGCTTTTCGCCGCATGGATAGAGGCGATAATGGCCTTGTCGGGCAGCTCCTTTATCTTGCTCTCGCAGTCTACGCCGTAGATCGGCTTGAAAATCAGCCTTGAGAAGAATGAGAAGATCGGTTGCCGCCTGCTCGGGAGCTTGAACTCCTTCAGAGCCTCTTTTTTGTTATTCTTATTTTTCACATCAATTTACCTTCCGTTTACGTGGCCGTATAGCTGCTCGGGATCCTCAGCGATGGCATCGGCTCCGTTTTCCACAAGCTCCTCTCTATCGCGAAAGCCCCAAAGCACTCCGACGGTGAACATTCCGGCATTCTTTCCCGTCCTCATATCCGTGGAGGTATCTCCGACGTAGACGCACTCCTCGCGCGTGACGCCAAAGCTCTCCATCACCGAGAGCACCACCGCAGGGTCTGGCTTCAATACGCCGCCGGGGATCTGCCCGGTCACGTAATCAAAATACCCTTCTCCGTAAAGGGCATTCACCACCGTTCTGGCGGCGAAATCAGGCTTATTTGAAACTATGGCCAGCTTGATTCCCTGTGCCTTCAGCCTGTCGAGCACCGGCTTCAGCCCATCGAAAATGCGTGTCTTGTAGGCCACATCAGCATTATAGGAGCTGTCGTAATCACGGCATACCCGCTCATAGAGCTCGGGGGCATGACACCCCTGACGCTCCAGCATACCGCGCACCAGATTTGCAATACCGCGTCCTGCAAGATATTTATACTCCTGCACGGGAATCGGCGAGATGCCGTTCTTCTCCAGCGCGAGATTTGCAAAATGCGCGATGCTCTCCACCGTGTCGAGCACCGTTCCGTCAAGGTCGAAAATACAAAGTCTTGTCATATTCCCTCTCGAATGAAATCTCGCCAAAGCGCACTTTGACGAGATAATTATTACTAATACGCTCCACTTACGAAAAACTACTTAAATTCTTCTGCATCAATAGGCGTAGCAGAAAAATTACCATTTTTTACAGGCTCCAAGGTATATTCCCACGTATATTCCGAAAAGTCGAGAAGTTCATCATCCTTAGCATAGGTGGTGTCAGGACCAAAAACGTCTTCTGTTCCGTACCATTCGTCACCGTATGCAAAATAAACGTAGTAATTCCCCTTGGGAACAGAAATGGTAACCGTGCTACCCGCTCTGACAAAAAACGCGAATACATCTGTGCCTGCGGCATTTTTCAACTTTACGTAACAAGATTTCGACGTCTTGCTCTTAATTTTAAGTTCTGATTCTCTATTCAAACCAGCACCCACAAACACTTGCCCGTTTTTCGGAAGATCGAGAGGTTCCTTTGCGCCACACCTTTCGCAAACGCGAGGGTTCTCAGAGCCGACCGACCACACGTGCCCGAGGGCTTTTCCTTCGGTCTCATCACATCTAACACAGGTTTTTGGGGCGGTGCAAGTAGCATCATCCCATAAGTGTTCATAGCAAAACAGAGAAGGAAGAATCAATGCCGCCATAAGTGCCAACAAAAATAGTAGAATAATTAATTTACATTTGACAAGTTCTCTTTCTGAATAATACCGTCGCATAAACTATTATTTCCGGCAATAAAACTCATTCCCATTCAATAGTACCGGTAGGCTTAGGCGTGAGATCGTAGAGAACTCTGTTGATCCCCTCGACCTCGGCGGTGATGCGAGCCACGATCTTGTTAAGAACTGCGTAGGGGATCTCCTCGACGGAGGCAGTCATAGCATCCTTGGTATTGACAGCGCGAATGATCGCGGGCCAGCCCTCGTAGCGGCTGTCGTCCTTTACTCCGACGCTCTTGATGTCGGGAATAACCACGAAGTACTGCCACACCTTCTCGGCAAGGCCGCACTTGTCGAACTCGTCGCGGAGAATGGCATCGGCCTCTCTGAGCGCCGCAAGTCTGTCACGGGTGATAGCACCAAGGCAACGAACGCCAAGACCGGGTCCAGGGAAGGGCTGACGGTAAACCATAGCGTGAGGAAGGCCGAGAGCCTCGCCCACAACTCTTACCTCATCCTTATAGAGGAGCTTCACAGGCTCCACCAGCTCGAACTGCAGATCCTCGGGAAGGCCGCCCACGTTGTGATGGGACTTGACCGCCTTCTTACCCTCTGCCTGCTTGATACTTTCAAGAATATCGGGATAAATGGTGCCCTGCGCCAGGAAGGAGAT
>CAZABU010000120.1:0-6135 GCA_964483225.1 uncultured Ruminococcus sp.
GCGCGAGATGGCGGCAGGCAACACCACCCTCGGCAGATTCATTCTCGACGGTATCCCTGCGGCACCCCGCGGCATTCCCCAGATCGAGGTTACCTTCGACATCGACGCAAACGGTATCGTTAACGTAACCGCAAAGGATCTCGGCACCGGCAAGGAGCAGAACATCATCATCACCTCCTCCACCAGCATGTCCAAGGAGGACGTTGAGAAGGCAGTCCGTGAGGCAGAGAAGTATGCCGAGGAGGACAAGAAGCAGAAGGAGGCAGTCGAGACCAGAAACCAGGCCGAGAACGCTATCTTCCAGACCGAGAAGGCTATTGCCGACTTCGGCGACAAGGTTTCCGAGTCCGAGAAGGAGCCCATAAACGCGGCTATTGAGAAGCTTCGCGAGACCCTCAAGGGCTCTGATATCGAGGCTATCAAGGCTGATACCGAGGCTCTCCAGAAGTCCCTTTACCCCATCGCAGAGAGAATCTATCGCGAGCAGGCTGCACAGAATCAGCAGGCTCAGGGCGGCGAGCCCTCCGGCGACGGCAACTACTACGACGCCGATTTCGAGGATAAGACCAACGGCTAATTTGCGGCCTGCGTAGGGCGGCTCTCCTATGAGGGCCCGCCCTACAATTGTGTATAAGAACAGACTAAAACGGACGGATTTTGTCAATTGATGTTTGCATTTTTGGCAATTCCCCGTCCACAGAGGTACAGTATGGCAGAAAATAAAAGAGATTATTACGAGGTGCTTGGCGTATCCAAGGATGCGAGCGATGACGATATAAAGCGGGCGTACAGACAGCTGGCGAAGAAGTATCACCCTGACCTTCACCCCGGAGATAAGGAAGCCGAGGCCAGATTCAAGGAGGTCAACGAGGCGAACGCTGTGCTCTCCGATGCTGACAAGCGCGCAAAGTATGACAGATACGGCCACGCGGCCTTTGATCCTACGGCGGGCGGCGGCTCCGGCTTTGGCGGCGGAGGCTTCGGTGGCTTTGGCGGCTTCGGCGAGGACATCGACCTTGGTGACATATTCTCCTCCATTTTCGGCGGCGGCTCCCGTGGCGGCTCCTCGTCCTCCCGTAACAGACCCGTTGACGGTGACGACGTTGGCGCGAGAGTTCAGATCGACTTTAACGAGGCGGTCTTCGGCTGTAAGAAGGAGATCAGCTTCGCCCGTATAGAGAACTGCCCCGATTGCTCCGGAACGGGTGCTGAAAAGGGCACGAAGCCCGAGCCCTGCTCCGAGTGTCGCGGCAAAGGTACCGTCACCGTCCAGCAGCAGACGATGCTCGGCTATATGCAGACCCAGAGGACCTGCCCCTCCTGTCGCGGTAGAGGTAAGATAATAAAGAACCCCTGCTCCGGCTGTAACGGTAAGGGCAGAGTAAAGGTCAACAAGCGCTTTGATATCAATATTCCCGCCGGCATTGACGACGGACACAACATCGTTCACCGCGGCCAGGGCTGCGCAGGCATCAACGGCGGTGCGGCAGGCGACCTTATTATCGAGGTGCGCGTAAAGCCTGATAAGATCTTTGAGCGTAAGGGTAACCACGTATTCTGCGAGGTGCCCATCTCCTTCGCGGAGGCAACTCTCGGCGCCGAGATCGACGTTCCCGTTCTTGGCGGCAAGACCGAGAAGTACCGTATTCCCGAGGGTACCCAGAGCGGCACCGTATTCACCCTGAAGGGCAAGGGCGTTGCCGACGTGAATACCAAGCGCCGCGGCGACCTTATCATCACGGTGGAGGTGGAAACGCCGAAGAACCTTTCCACAAAGCAAAAGGAGCTTCTCCGCGCCTTCGCCGACTCCCTCGGTGACGATAACGACGCGAAGAAAAAGAGCTTCTTCAGCAAGCTTTTCGGTAAATAATGAGTTCAGATATAACAAAAGCGTGGTGTCGCATATGCGGCTCCACGCTTAAATTTTTCATTTTTCAGATCACCCCTCTGCGGCAGAACCGTCGAAGCGATGCTCCTCGCGCAGGCTTGTGCCGCCCTTGAACTTATAATAGGCGTTCACCAGGCTTCTGAAGCCCATAGCCTTTATCTGCTCGTAGCGCAGGCGGTAGCCCGCCTTGGAGTGCCTGCCGCTGACTATGTAGCGTATGCAGCTCACCGCGTATTCGTCGATAGCCCGCAGGCTCTCGTCGGTGTTGATGATGGGGAAATACCACAGGCTCCAGGTGATGTCGTTGTGGCGCGGATTGTCGAAGAGCTTTTGGTTGAAGATGCGGATAAAGGCCACGGCGGCGTTCATAGGCGCAACCCCTCGCCGCTGTCGCCAACGAAGCAGGGACCTCGCTTTTCTGCGCATTTTCGCTTTTATTTTTTCGAGGGATACGGTGGAAATATCTATCCGTGAGCCGTCTACCTTAAAGCCGAGAAATTCCCAGGCCTCGCCCTCCGCCGTGCGAAATTCCTTTTTTTCATTGACCGAGAGCTTCAGCTCCGAGAGGGTGGATTTTATGATACGCTCCTGCTCTGCGAGAGCTGCCTCCGTGTCGGCAAAAACAATGATGTCGTCGGAATACCTTGCGTAAACGGCGCCGGACTCCGCAAAGCGACGGTCCAGCTCGGAAAGATAGAGGTTGGCAAGAAAGCCGGACGTGGGCACGCCGGCCATGATCCCCTTTTTACATTCGATAACCTTGCCCTCAAAGACAGCCCGCGGCTCGCGCAGCAGCCCCTCAAGGAAGGTGCAAAGGTCGGGGTCGTCGGCAAGAGCGGTGCGCATTTTCTCTATGACAAGCCCGGTGTCCACCGAGTTGAAGTAGTCGTGAATATCCACCTTGTAGCTGCAGAGCCGCTTCGCCCTCGGGGTGTATCGAATATTGCGTATGGCGTCCTTGACACCGATGCGGGCGCGGAAGGAATAGAGGTTTTTTGCAAACAGGCCGTCGTAGCGGCGGCTCATAAGATAGGCTATCAGCTTCAGCACGTAATTTTCCGCATCGCGGAAAATAAAGACTCGCCGCTTTTTGCCGGTGCTCTTTTTGTTTATCTCCACGAGGGCGGGCAGGGGCAGAGGCTCGCCAGCCAGAATGGATTCCGCCACGGGAAGATACCCACGCCCGTCGATGAAAGCCCGAAGCTGTCGCGCCTCCGAGTCGGGCAGATGACCGCCGTCGAGCTTGTAGGCGTAAAGCTCCTCCCACGCGGCAGGGTCGGTTATTCTGTCGAGAATGCTCACGGGCGGCCCCCCTTTTTTCTAAAAATTAAGAAGTGGCTGTCGGAATCGGCAGCCACGGACCGACGGAAACGGCTTAAACACCGATACATACAACGAAGTTGTTTGTATCGTTGTGTACAAGGATGCACATAGAGAGGCTGTCTGCAAAGCGCTGTAATTCTCTATGCTTCCCCCGTCGCAGACGCAAAAATGCATTCCGTGCGGCTTTCTATATTTTAGCATAACCCGGCGCCCTGTGTAAAGGCATTTTCGGAAAATTTAGCCCGATTCCTGACAAAATTCCCAAAAGAGTGCTCCGGTACGGCAAAATTCCCCTTTGGCAAGGCCCGCCCGTTCTTCATATACTGAAAGTAATCGTTTAGGCCGAGCTGCCTATGCGACAGACCTTCCTTGGAGTAATTGCTATGGAGATACAGATTTTTGGAAGTGGGCGGCGTATGGAGGAGTGCCTGCGCCGCCTTCGCGGAACGAATAAAGAAAGCCCCTACGCGAGGCTCGTCCTTTTACCTATTCCCACCAGCCGCGACGGCGTGCACGTAACGGGCACCGAGCATACGCTCTGCGAGGCGGCAGAGGGGGTGAGCGAGGGAACCCTCGTTGCGGGCTACGGAATACCTCCGCTCATATCGCGGAGGATAACCGAGCGTGGCGGGGCGGTGTACGATGCCGCAGAGGACGAGGATTTTCTCGTCGAAAATGCGGAAATAACCGCCAGGGGCGCCCTTGGCGAAATACTTCTGATGACCGAGAGGGACGCCTCCGAGCTGTCCGTCGGGATAGTGGGCTACGGCCGTATCGGCGCGGCGCTGACGCGGCTTTTGTTATTCCTCGGCACCGGGGTACGGGTTTACAGCCGCAGGATAGCAACGAGGCTTGAGCTTTCCGCGATGGGTATTGAGGCCGTGTCCTCGCCCACGGAGGACGGAGCCGCGGGGCTTGATCTGCTGGTGAATACGGCGCCCGCCGTCCTTTTCACCTCGGAGCAGATGGCGGCGCTGCCGCGCGGACTGAAGATAATCGACCTTGCGTCCGGGGTGAATTTCCCTGCGTCGGAGGCGGTGGTGAAGCTGCCCTCCATACCCGAAAGGAGCTACCCCATAACCGCAGGCGGAGTGTATGCCCGATATATTGGAAAGGTGCTTTTCGACGGAGGTGAGGGACGATGATCGGCTACGCCTTCTGCGGCTCTTACTGTACCTTCAAAAGCTCCCTTGCTGCCCTTCAGGCGCTGATTTCCGAGGGGCGGCAGATACAGCCCATAATGAGCGAGAACGCCTATTCCACCGACACCAGATTCTATGGCGCGAGGGAGTTCTCGGATATGGTGGAGGGGCTTTGCGGCAGGAGTGTGATCCGCACCGTAAGGGATGCGGAGCGGCTGGGCCCTGCGGAGCCTCTCGATGCTCTGATAATCGCGCCCTGCACCGGCAACACCCTCGCAAAGCTGGCAAACGGCATTACCGATACCGCCGTCACCATGGCGGCCAAGGCTCATCTGCGCTCGGACAGACCTCTGCTTATCGCCCTTGCCTCAAACGACGCTATGTCCCAGAATCTCGCGAATATCGCAAGACTTCTAACGAGGAAGGCGGTGTATCTCGTTCCCCTGGAGCAGGATAGCCCGAAGGGTAAGCCTCATTCCCTCGTTGCAAAAATGTCCCTCGTGCCCGAATGTCTGCGCCTGATGGAGCGTGGAGAGCAGGCGCGGCCGCTGTTTTTGGAGCCTGCGCGGTAGTATTCCAAAAATTTCCCGAAGATTTTTTGTCCAAAGCCCTTGACAAACCGCGAGAATGAGTGTATAATGCTGACATAACCGATGAGGGAGAAGAGTAACGGTCAGTGAAGTCTCAAAGAGAGTCGCAGGCGGTGTGATTGCGGCAGACGGACGGCGCGTGAATGGGCTCCCGAGGGCGGACCGAGCCCCGACTGGGTGGTAGGCTCCGACGGCAGACACCGTTATCCGTCACGGCGTATGTCAGTACGCTAAAGAGGACTCAGATCCTGAATTCGGGTGGCACCGCGGAAAGAATTTTCGCCCCGAGCAATTTGCAGTTGCTCGGGGTTGTTTTGTTTCTCTGAGCCCAAAAATGAAAATATTTGTTTACAAAACAGGAGGAAATCAAAAATGAAAATGAACGGTGTGGACTTTGAAACCTATTTGAAAAACTACCCCGACAGAGAGGGTTATTTCGGCAAGTACGGCGGCGCCTATATTTCCGAGGACTTAAAGCGCGCTATGGCAGAGATCGACGAGGCCTATTTCACTATATGCAAGTCCTCGAAGTTCATCGGCGAGCTCCGCAGAATTAGGAGAGATTTCCAGGGCCGTCCCACTCCCATCTCCCACCTTGAGCGCCTTTCTTCCTCTATCGGAAACGTTCAGCTCTACGTTAAGCGCGAGGACCTTAACCACACGGGCGCACATAAGATAAACCACTGTATGGGCGAGGTCATGCTGGCGAAATATATGGGCAAGCATAAGGTCATTGCAGAGACCGGTGCAGGTCAGCACGGCGTTGCGATGGCTACTGCCGCCGCCTATTTCGGCCTCAAGTGTGACATCTATATGGGCTCCGTCGACATCAAGAAGCAGGCCCCCAACGTTGCGAGAATGAAGATACTCGGTGCCAACGTTATCGAGGTCACCGACGGCCTTGCAACCCTTAAGGAGGCTGTTGACGCCGCCTTTGCCGCCTATGCCAGAGAATACGAGGACGCGATTTATTGCATCGGCTCCGTCGTAGGCCCCCATCCCTTCCCGATGATGGTTCGTGATTTCCAGAGCGTTGTGGGTATCGAGGCGCGCGAGCAGTTCCTCTCCACCACCGGTGAGCTTCCCGACGCGGTAGTTGCCTGCGTTGGCGGCGGCTCCAACTCTATGGGTATTTTCTCCGGCTTCCTCAACGCCCCCGTGAAGCTTTACGGCGTTGAGCCTCTCGGCAGAG
>CAZABU010000121.1:0-6118 GCA_964483225.1 uncultured Ruminococcus sp.
TCCGAGCGGTACCGGCTTATAATACTGCTTCCAGCTCTCGGCCCAGTCGTCCTCGCACACTCCCTCTACGGATATTTCGGCCTTAATTCCGGATGCGGGGAGCTTTGCACTCAGAAATTCTATATATTCTCTAAAGTTGCGCTCCTCGGGTACGAAAAGTGAGACCTTGACAGTTTCACGGTCGGCGTTGAGTATACTGTCATCCACAAGCTCTCCGTACATTCCGTTAAGCGAAAAATCGCTGAAATCCTCTATCATAAGACCGTTGTCAAGCATGCTCATAACCGCAGTGATTGCGTCGAGATCCTTTGTTCTTCCTGTTACGGTTAGCTTAGTCCAAGTTCCTGCCATGTTATATCTCCGTTCTTCGTATTAGTCGATGAAATGTCAAGTTTTATTTGCAAAATCAGGTCTGATTGGCTTTTGAATTTTCGTTCCTTGCGCAGAAATGCGAGCAGAAAAACCTCTATTTCTCTGTCGTAAAGATCTCCGTCAAAATCGAGAATATAGGTCTCCGCGTGGACTCTGCGCTCGCCGAACGTTGGGCATGTCCCGATGTTGGTTACGGCATTGTAGATCCTTCCGTCGATCGGAACGGCGCTTCGGTACACTCCGTTGGCCGGAAGCACACGCCCCACGGGGATGTCGGTGTTGACGGTGGGGAGTCCGAGCTCCTTACCCCTTCCGTCACCGTGGCAAACGGTGCCGGTCACTGAGTACGGCGCACCGAGTAGCTTCTTTACCTCGTGCATATTGCCAAGGGAGATAAAGGTGCGAATGATAGATGAGGAAACGGTTGCTCCGCCAAGCTTGATCTCCTCTCGGATTATTCCGTGCTTGCCCTCGCTCTCCATCAGCTGCACCAGGGTCTGCGCATCGCCTGCCGCGCCTTTCCCAAATCGGAAATTGAATCCTGCCACGGCAACCTCTGTACCGCAGTCGCGTACCAGGGTATCTCTCACGAAGTCCTCCGGCGTCATTCCCGAGAGCGATTCGAAGCTTGCAATTATGGCAAATTCGGCGCCTGCTCGCTCGGCGAGCACCAGTTTTTGTCTTGTGTCATAGATCTTGGGCGCGGAGCTTTTGATGCCACCCTCGTTTGCAAAGGTGAAAATGCCAAAGGGCAGCCCCATCTCTTCTGCGACTTGCCTTCCGCAGCTCAGAAGGTCGCGGTGAGCGACGTGCATTCCGTCAAAAAGCCCGAGCGCAAGCACGCATTTACCCATCGGAGGCGTAAAGCCCTTGGTATATTCAAATATTTTCACGGGCGCATGCCTCCTTTCTCTTTGATTACATTACTATCTCGTAAAGTCCGAGGAGCTCCTCCTCTATCTCGTTTTTCCGGCTGTCTATCTCGGCGGCTCTTACATAGTCGGATGCCGCCTCTCCGAACAGCTCAGCCTCAAGGGCCTCAAGCTCTGCTTCCAGCTCCTCGATCCGCTTCTGCGCACGCTCTCGTTGACGCTCCTCGCTTCTGCGCTTTGCGTTTTCGCGCTTTTTTTGCTCGTAATCCATTTTTGCATCGGTAGGCGCCTTTGCCTCCGTTGCCGCCTGCATATCAGCACGTCTGAGCTCGCGCAGGCGCATGTATTCGGTAAATGCATCGTCGTAGCTCTCCAGCTCGTAGTCCAGCATACCCCGCTCCCGCATAGGGTCAAGCTCGATTATTCTCGTTGCTATTCTGTTTATGAAATACCTGTCGTGGGACACAGCGACTATCGTACCGTCGAAGGCCATGAGCGCGTTCTCAAGCGCCTCACAGGATCCTATGTCCAGATGGTTTGTCGGCTCGTCCATAACGAGAAGATTTACCTTTTTAAGTATAAGCTTCGCCAAAGTGAGTCTTGCCCGCTCGCCGCCGGAAAGGGTCGATACGGTACGGAATATATCGTCTGCATCAAACAGGAAAAGTGCAAGCGTGGAGCGAAGCTCAAGATCGGTCTTTTCGGGGTATTCGTCGTGAAGCTCGTCGAACAGGGTCTTACTCTCGGTAAGTCCGCGGTTCTCCTGATCGTAATAACCGATCTTTACGTTATAGCCGAGAGTGATGCGCCCCGCCTTCGGAGCAAGGCGAGAGTTGATCAGCTTCATAAGCGTGGATTTTCCGCAGCCGTTGGGCCCGAGGAATAAAACGCGCTCGTATCTTCTGACAAGGAAGGAGAGGTCTTTGATAAGGGGAGTGTTCCCATAGGAGAAGCACAGCTCCTTTGCCTCCAGCACGTCGCCTGCGGACTCCTCCTCGGTGGCGAAGCGCAGTCTGATATTCTTTTCGTCAGCGGGTGCAAGCTCTATCTTTTCCATTCTCGCCAGCTGCTTTTCCTTCGCTCTTATAGTCACAAAGTTGTGCTCGCGGTTGCATCTGCGCTGAAAATCAATATTAGCCTTTATTCTGGCAATGACCTTCTGCTGCTCCTTGTAACGCTTTTCCAAAGACGCGGCCTCGGTCTCGCTCTGCTCCTTGCAGGCGGAATAGCTACCGTTATACAGCCGTGCCTTGCCGTGTCTGAGCCACAGAGTTTTGTTCGTCGTTCTGTCGAGAAAGTATCTGTCGTGAGATATTATAAGAATGGTTTTTTTGTATGACGCAAGGAATCCCTCGAGCCAGGCGAGAGCATCTATGTCCAGATGGTTAGTCGGCTCGTCCAACATCAGGATGTCGGGCTCGGTTGCCAGCAGTCTTGCAAGAGCAAGGCGGGTGTACTGGCCGCCCGAGAGGGTTTCTATCTTTCTTTCCGTCATCTGCTCGTCAAAGCCAAGGCGAAGAAGCATTCCGCGTGCTCTGGAACGGAATTCCAAGCCGCCCTCTGCCGCAAAACGGGCATTTTGCTCGGTGAGTCTTGCCGTAAGCGACATCGTTTTTTCGTTATCACCGTTTTCAGCCGCCGCTGCCAGCTCCAGCTCGGTGCGAGCAATCTCTGACTCCAGGGATAACAGGGCAGGGAAGGCTGTATACATATATTCAAGACAGGAAATATCCTTTGGCAACGCAGATAGGTCGGCATTCTGCTCAAGCACGCCTACGGTGTGCCCCTTTTGTACGTATACGGCGCCGGAGTCGGGCGTATATTCGCCGGTGATGACCTTGAACAGCGAGGTCTTTCCCGCGCCGTTGACGCCGATTATACCGACTCTGTCACAGTCGTTTACCGCAAAGGAAATGTCGGTCAGTATTTTGTCTACTCCAAAGGACAGGTTGATGTCCTGGGTGGATAAAGCTATCATTTATATAATATTACCTCGAAATTGATTTTCACTCTTTTTATTTTAACACAAGTTATAAAAAAAATCAATATGGGAGTTGAAAAGCGGGAAAATGCATAATTATTCTGCATATTTTTGCATAGCATGATCGAACGCGGGAGAAAAACAACTTCTTTATGCCGCTTTTTTATTTTGTCACAAATTAATATTATAAATAATGCTGTCGAAAATATGTATGTTATGACTAAATACGCGATGCTTTTGAATTGATTGCATAAAAATTCGCACAAAAATGAATTTTCTTTCAAAAAAGACTTGACAATCGGCAAAAGCTGGTGTATAATGGGAGCACCCAATAAAAAACAGGGGTATTTCCCCAAAAGAAAGAAGGAAAAGACAATGAAAAAGATAATTTCACTTATCCTTGCAGTTGCTTGCTGCCTTGGTTGTACCTTCGCGCTTGCATCCTGCGGCTCGAACGAGATCATCGTTCGTACCAACGCGTATTTTGCTCCCTTCGAGTACTACGACGGTACCGAGATCGTCGGTGTTGATGTTGATATCATGGAGCTTGTCGGCGAGAAGCTTGGCAAAGAGATCGTTTGGGACGACGGTGATTTCGGTACCATTATCGACAACGTTTCCGAGGGCAAGATAGCTGACTGCGGTGCGGCAGGTATTACAATTACCGATGCCCGTAAGGAAAAGGTAGATTTCTCCAATCCTTACTACACTTCCATTCAGTACGTAGTTGTTCCTGATGGTGTGACCGTAGCTACCAAGACCGCAGACGGTGTTGAGTACATCGTTTGGGAGGCTCTTGCCGGAAAGAAGATCGCTACTCAGATCGATACCACCGGTTGGATCTATACCGAAGGCGAGATCAATGCCACGGAAGAAAATGCGGATTACGGTTACGACGGTGTCCTTTATGGCACGAACACTACTCTTGTAGAGATGCCCGACGCGCAGGCTGCTGTTGATGCACTTGGTACTACCGCTGACGTATTCGTTATTGACGAGCTTCCCGCACAGTATCTTGTGGAGAACTCCTCTAAGTCTCTTAAGTGCTATCCTCTCTATTACTCCGGCGCTGAGGGGGAGGCTGATGCACCCGTTGAGGAGCAGTATGCAATCTGCGTAACCAAGGGTAATACCGAGCTTCTTGATGCAATCAACGAGGTTCTCGCCGAGCTTGGTACCGAGAAGATCCAGCAGATGGTTATGAGCCACATGGGTCTTGACGATTGATAATAATTATTTTGGAAAAAGAACCGTGCTTCGGCACAGTTCTTTTTCCCTGTTATAAAGGATTTGAAAATGAGCTTTTTTGCTGAAATATGGGAGCTTTTGAGCTCCGCCAAGTATATGGGCATGATGTTCACAGGCCTTGGGACAACTCTGCTTGTGTCGCTGTTTGCGGCGATATTGGGTTTGTTCCTTGGAACTGTTGTTGCTCTTGTCGCAATATCTCCGGATTCTGTAGCTATGAAGGTGCCGAAGGCGATATGCAAGGTTTATGTTACCGTAATAAGGGGAACGCCTATGGCGCTTCAGCTGTTTATAATGATGTACGCTATATTCGCGATCCGCGGCTTCCCTCAGGAAATCACGGCTATACTTGCGTTCGGTATAAACTCGGGGGCCTACGTTTCCGAGAGTATAAGAGGCGGTATTCTTTCGGTTGATATAGGTCAGACCGAGGCGGGGCGCGCGCTTGGACTGCCCCACGGTGTAACTCTGATAAAGATAGTCATTCCCCAGGCGATAAAGAATGTTATCCCCGCTATAGGTAATGAGCTTATCGCGCTGATCAAGGAGACGTCTATAGTCAGTATGATAGGCATGTATGATCTTACCCAAGCGGCTAAGGTGATAGGTGCGGGAAACAATATGGCAAGCTACATAGTTCCTATGTCAGTGGCGGCATGCTTCTATCTTGCGATAGTTTACACACTGACGTTTGCGATCAAAGCGGTTGAAAAACGTCTTCGCGCCGGCGACAGAAGATAAGGGGGTGAGCGAATGGCAAATGATAAAAACGTTTCCGAGGAGGCGCTGTTTTCGATAAAGGGGCTCCGAAAGAGCTTCGGTGATCACGAGGTTCTTTGCGGCATAGATCTTGATATCAAAGAGGGCGAGCAGATAGCCATTATCGGCCCCTCCGGATGCGGTAAGTCTACGTTTCTCAGATGTATAAATTGCATGGAGGATCCAACGGCGGGTGAAATAGTTTTTGACAGCGTTAATATCGCCGATACGAATGTAGATATCAACGTTCACCGCGAGCACATAGGAATGGTGTTCCAGCAGTTCAATCTTTTCAATAACAAAACAGTTATCGAAAACATAATGCTGGCTCCTGTTTACGTCAGAACAAAGCGATTGAAGAAGCTCTTACGTAAAAAGGATCCTGCGGTAAAGGATATGAGTGCTTCGGATATAAAGAAGGAGGAACGGGAACGCGCAATAAAGCTCCTGCAGCGTATCGGTCTTGAGGATAAAGCCGACGTTTACCCTTCCACTCTTTCAGGAGGGCAGAAGCAGCGTATCGCCATTGTTAGAGCGCTTGCGATGAATCCTCGCGTTATTCTCTTTGATGAGCCTACGTCGGCTCTTGACCCCGAGATGGTCGGCGAGGTGCTTGACCTCATGCGTGAGCTCGCAAGCGAGGGGATGACGATGGTCATTGTTACTCATGAGATGGGCTTCGCTCGCGAGGTGGCTAACCGCGTTCTCTTTATGGACGAGGGCGTTATCAAGGAGCAGGGCTCCCCTGCCGAGGTGTTTGATAACCCGCAGAACCCAAGGCTTAAGGATTTTCTTTCCAAGGTCTTGAAATAATAAAAAAGAGATGGATGTAATGGCGCATACTCTTAAGGACAGTTTTTTGAAAACTACGAATTATGAGTATTAC
>CAZABU010000122.1:0-6036 GCA_964483225.1 uncultured Ruminococcus sp.
ATTTTCAAAGTGTGCAATAATTATTTTGGGGATGTAAACTTGGGAGTGTTGCTCTACCGGGTATAACGAGCGTTGACGCATTGCTACAATGCGCGAATGCAGAATCTCCAATAGTCGTCACTCCTTCGGGGATAATGATAGAGTTAAGAATATTACTGCCCGCGAACGCAGTGCCTGCAATGATCTTAGTATCCGTGTGTATATTATAGAAGTTGCATTTGTCTTTTTTGATATCTACAAGGGCGAAGTATGGATTATCTGCGGTTCCGAGATGCTTGCAGTTTCCATGCTCGTTGAATTTTAGGCTAGTACAATAGTAGAACGCGTGCTCTCCGATATCCGTTACACTGTCGGAGAGAATGACATCGGTAAGGCTTTTGCAATTAAAGAACGCAGAGCTGCCGATTTTCGTCATACCGCTCGGAATAACCACGGAGGCAAGACGGTTACATCTGCTGAAAGCAGAAGCTCCGATCTCCCTTACCGGCTTTCCTTCGTGCTCGCTGGGTATGACCAATTTGCCCTCTAATGTAGGGACATTGACTCCGCTGACAATGTAATAAGCTTCATCATAGGAGAGAGTATATTTCAGCTTCGCCGCGGTAGCGTCAAAGTCGGCGTCCTTGGTTGAGAAGTCACCTCGCGGCGTCATCTCGCTTAGCTTGTTGTCATTTTCCATTGCGTGACCTCATTATAAGATAATTAGAATAGGATATAAAATATTATATCACCCGTGCCGTCTTTTGTCAAGACAGCCCCTCGCCGCAGCTATGCGAGGTAGAAAAGAAAAGCGGCTCGGATTGAGCCGCTTTATTACATTAATTATACAGACCTTATCTGAGGGGGGCGGTGGGGCCGAGGGAACGGCTACCGTACTGCATTGCGTAGCGGATAGCGTTGCACCAGATGACCGAGGTGCCAAGCGGTACGTGGAACACGTACTTTCCGCTCTTGCAGTACACCGCAACCTTATGCTTGCAGATGCATCTGGACTTCACGTATGCGATATCGTGAAGATTGATAATGAAGCTGCGGAAGGGTCTGCCGATAAAGTCGTTGTCATAGAACTCGAGAGCCTCGTTGGTGAGGAAGATCTGACCGAGCTTAATGGGGAGCAGATCGCCAAAGAAGGAGGAGGAGTAAGTATCGTTGATCCACACGCGGCTCTCCGAAAGGACGGTTCTGCCGGGAGTGATGATCTCCATAGGATAACCGGCTCTGTCGTAGATGATGTTGCCGCCGGGAAGGGCGGTACGCACCTCCTTGAAGCGGTTGTAATACTCGTTCTCAGTGTTCTCAAGCCTGAGGGAGTGGAACACCCAGATAACGGTGCCGAGGATCGCACCTATGCCCGCGCCGATGCCGCCCCAAAGGAGCGCGTCGCTCATAACGAACTCGGTGATCTCCTCGCTGGGCATAATGCCGTAAGCGAGCAGGCAATAAATTCCGACGCCTACCGCAAGGCCCGCGAAGGCGAGAGATAAGAACCAAATACAGAACAGAATGCCGATGCTGAAGCGGAGCTGCCTCTTGCTGGGGCCAACGTTCGGGTCGCTGCCGGGGTTCCTCATAGTAAGAACCTGGCCGACGGTGAACAGCAGACCGATAACTGCGCCGACGGCGGCACCGATGCCTGCAAACTTGCAAAGCTCCATTACGTCAAACTCGCGAACACAGATCTCCTCGGGAATGACACCGTCGGGAATGATATCCGTCATAGTATAGAACGCATAGAATCCTGCGAGAAGGACAGCGAAGATCAGCGTCAGCCAGAAAAGAACCTTCATCGCGGTGCTGACCACGTCACTGGTGCGAGGTTCATTATACTGGGGCGCTACGTTCCTTGTGCGATAATACGGCGAGCCGTTCGGTTGAAGCAAATACATAACAGGCCTCTCCTTCGATAAAATAGTTGGTCATAGGGGGTGCGAGGGGTGACAGCCAACGGTATAAAATTTAATAATATTTTATGATTTAATTTTAACATACGCTCTATATTTTGTCAAGGGGGTTAAAGAGTATTTTTATAAATTTACGCACAAAATATTAATTTATTACACATATTTTCTCAATACCGTAAAATCGCAGGCAATCCACGGCAGGGAGGCTCACTCTCTCGCCGGGCATCAGCACCGACACCGCAGGCGGGCAGGAAAGCCCGGGGCGCGCAACTATCCGTCCGACGGCCTCCTCGGTGGGGAGCCACAGGGCAGGGGAGAGCATAGCCTCCCTCACACTGACGGCCCTTTCGGCCTTCGGGAGCGCGGGGGCGGTATTCTTGATCGGGTCCCTTTTCGGGATAGAGAGAAGGACGTCTGCAAGGCGGGAGAGCTCACCGCCGTTGCCGGGTGCGGGCATAAGCACAAGGTACTCGCCGTCGGCAAATTCGGGACTGATACCCGCCTCTGTGAGTATTGCCGAAAGCTCGGTGCCGCTGTAGCCGTAGGCGGCCGCGTTCAGGGTCAGCTTCATAGGCTCGTCACCTGTGGTGACGAAGCCGCCCTCCGCAAGCCTCTCCTTCATTTCCGAGAGGGAGGCACAGCAGGCCGCAATTTCCTCGTCAAGCCCCTCGGAGAGGGCGCGGTTGCAGAGGTCGAGGGAGCAGAGAATGAGATAGGAGGGGCTGGTGGAGCCGAACAGCGCCATAGCCTCCTTGGCTCCTCGGCGAAGGGTGTCGGGGGCGTTTTTCGATATATGAAGATAGCCGCCGCCCGTCAGCACGGGCAGGGTCTTATGCGCGGAATCCGAGCACATATCGGCACCGAGATCCATAGGGTGCCGCGAGGGGGAGAGGAATTTCAGATAGGCTCCGTGGGCGTTGTCCACCAGCAGGAGCACTCCGCGCTCGTGACAGATGCGGGATATGGCAGAGATGTCGACACTCCTGCCAAGATAATCGGGGCAGGTGATATAGACTGCCGTGGGTCGGGGAGCGCAGTCAAGCCGTCCTGCAAGCCACAGAGGGTCTAAGGAGCAGGAGAGGTAACCGAGGCCCTGCTCGCCATCCAGCCATTCCACCTCCGCGTCGGTGAGTGCCACCGCAGAGAGAAAGCTCTTGTGGGCGTTTCTGCCCGCGAGGATCAGCGGACGCTCGCCCCGCTCCTTTGCGTAAAGGGTCGACAGATATACCATCGCCCTTATGGAGAGGGAGGAGCCCTCGGCGGAGTAGAAGGTGTGAGCGCCGAAAAGCTCGCCCGCGATGCTCTCGCTCTCGGCGATTATTCCCGACGCCTCGTAAAGGCTGTCCGCGCCGCAGACCTCGGTGATGTCCAGCGCCTCGGCGCCTAAGGGGCCGCTGCCCTTGTGACCCGGCATATGGAGCCGCAGGGGGGCGTCCTCGGCGTATTTTTTCAGAAAATCGTAGATCGGAGCTCTCATATCACTCGCCCAGCGCCTTGGCAACAGCCACCATAATGGCACATTCCATACGCTTGCGGAACAGCTCGCAGCCGTCCTTGTAGACACCGGTCACAGAGCCCGTGGAGTGATAGGCGTTTGCCGCACAGCCGCCGGAGCAATAGAGCCTTGCCCAGCAGTCACGGCACTCGGGGTGAGCGTAAACGTTGCAGGCGGCGAACTCGTCCTGCACCGCCTTGTTGGTCACGCCTGCGTAAATATCGCCGAGCCTGAAGCGCTCCTCGCCAACGAACTGATGGCAGGGGTAGAGGTCGCCCCAGGGGGTGACGGCCATATACTCGGTGCCCGAGCCGCAGCCGGAGATCCTCTTGTAGATGCAGGGGCCGCCGGTCAGGTCGATCATATAGTGATAGAAGGTGAAGGGCTTGCCCGCGCGGCGGCGCTCAAGCATAAGCTCGGCCAGACGCTCGTATTGCTCCTTCACGGTTTCCAGATCCTCTGCCGTGAGGGCGGAGGGGTCGCCGGGGGCGCAGACAACGGGCTCCATTGACAGCTCGCTGAAGCCCAGGTCCAGCATACATTTTATATCCTCAAGAAAATCGGGGTTCGCGTGGGTGAAGGTGCCGCGCATATAATAGTCCTTGCCGCCGCGAGCCTCAACCAGCTTCTTGAATTTCGGCACGATGCGGTCAAAGCTGCCGTGTCCCGCGTAGTCCACTCTGAAGCGGTCGTGTATCTCGCGCCGTCCGTCAAGGCTGAGAACCACGTTTGAGCACTCGCGGTTGGCAAAATCGATAACGTCGTCGTCGATGAGCAGGCCGTTTGTGGTGAGGGTGAATCTGAAGTTCTTGCCCTTTTCCTTCTCCACCGAGCGCGCGTAGGCCACCAGCCGCTTTACAACGTCAAAGTTCATCAGCGGCTCGCCGCCGAAGAAGTCAACCTCAAGGTTCCTTCTCGTGCCCGAATTTTCGATAAGGAAGTCCAGCGCCCGCTTTCCCACCTCGTAGCTCATAAGTGCTCTGTCGCCGTGGTACTTGCCCTGGCTTGCAAAGCAGTAGGAGCAGTTGAGGTTGCAGGTGTGGGCGATGTGCAGGCAGAGGGCCTTCACCACTCCTGCGGTCTTCTGCTTCAGTTCGCCCGCCATGGGCTCAAAGGTGTCCGGAGTGAAAAGCTTTCCCGAAGCCTTCAGCGCGGCGACCTGCTCATAACATTCTTCAATATCGGCGGCAGAAATCTCCTCGCGTCCCGCGAATTTTTCACACATGGCCAAAATGACCGCATCACGCTCATGCTCCTCAAACATGGCGATTATCTCATACGCCACCTCGTCAACAACGTGCACGCCGCCTGAGCAAACGTCCAGCACGATGTTGTATCCGTCCAACTTATATTGATGGATCATAATTCTATCTTCCCCTTATGAAAAAATGCCGCCTGACGGCGGCATTTTAGTGATTTGTGCAATTATTTCTTGTTCTCGCACTGCTGATTTGCGATGCCGCAGCTGGTCTTGCATGCGGACTGGCAGGAAGTCTGGCACTCGCCGCAACCGCCATTCTTCGCGCTCTCACACAGATTGCGGGTCTCAATGGTCTTTATATGTTCCAAAACAGCAACCTCCACATAAAAATTCTTCATAAATGTTATCACATTCCGCCGACAAAGTCAATGCGGCAATACAGCTAATTTAGCATTGCCGCTCCTCGAACGGGCCGAGCGGGAGTGATGCGCTTATCTTGCGGTTGAACCTCCGTTTATTACAGCATCAAGGCCGGTTATGTAGCCGGCTTCTTCACTTGCCAGGAACTTTACGAGGTAGGCAACCTCCTGAACCTCGCCAAGTCGGCCAAGCGGTATCGGGAACCCGCGGCTGAGCATCGCCTGAAGGTCGCCGCCAAACACATTTTCAAGGGTGTTCTGCATCATTCTGGAGTTGAGTGCTCCGGGGCAGATGGTGTTTACGCGAACTCCGTACTCGCCCGCCTCCATGGCGGCAATCGCGCCGATCTTCATGCAGGCGGCTTTTGAAACAGAATAGCCGGAGCCGCCGATCTGCGCGCGGATACCCGCCTGTGAAGCATTGTTTATAACAGAACCGCTGCGCTGCTTGTACATAACGGGAAGAACATACTTGAGCATGAGGAGTATACCCGTTACATTGAGCTTCATGCAGCTTTCAAACTGCTCGATATCGATGTCCTCGATGCGGGCACCGGGGCCCTGCTTGCCGGCATTGTTGAACAGTACGTCGATTTTTCCGAAGCGCTGCTCTATGGCCGAAACCGCGGAGGACACGGACTGCTCATCCGTCACGTCCGTTTTGACAAGCATGCAGCGCCCGGCGTTCAGCCCGAGCTCACCTGCCCTGGCGTCAAGAGCCTTCTCGTCAATATCCAGCAAACATACACAGGCGCCATCGTCATAAAAACTCTTTGCAACGGCAGAGCCTATATCCCCCGCCGCTCCCGTTATTACAACGACCTTGTCGGTGAAATCGAATTTAATCATATTTCTCCCCCCCATCATAGAAGTGCTTACAGCAGCATGACGCCGGCTTCCGCACAGGCATTAATTGTTTCCTCATCCCAAACCGAAGCCTGGACCTCGCCTATGTGAGCCTTGGCAAGCAGCACCATAGACACTCTGGATTGTCCGATTCCGCCGCCAATGGTCAGCGGA
>CAZABU010000123.1:0-6030 GCA_964483225.1 uncultured Ruminococcus sp.
ACTTATCCTTTGGGCACAAGATAGACGAACTCATCGGGCGATGTCGTTGCCTTGCCGAGGGTATAAACCGGGGCGGCCGACTTCTTCAGTCTGCTGTCACCTATGCGCAGATTGAGCCTTATCGCGTGCTTGCCGTCCCATTTTTCAGCCGGTGTCTTTACCGTAAGAGTGTGTACAAGGCCGCCATCGACGGGCACAGTCACAAGGGAATAATCGGACAGAATTTCGTCTGCATTATCATCGTGGACACCCTGGTGAGAAAGAACGTTTCTGCCGAGGGCAAGACCGGGCTCGAACTTTACCGAGCCGAGGGCGATTTCGGTATGTATAACGCTCTGCTCATCGTTACGGTAGACCACCTCGGGCTCGGGGCTGAAGAGCTCCAGCTCGTAGCAGACCGAGAAATCGTCGGCCTCGGGGCATCTGATATCAAGGATCAACAGCTCCCCGCCGGTATACACGCGGAAGCTGCGGGTGTCGGTCAGGCGCACCCATTCCGCTTTCTCTGCGCTATCGTATATAGCATAGACCTCCTCGCCCTCTGCATAGTAACAGCCAAGGGGCGAGCGCCCTGCCGCAAGACGGGCGCGTATCTCGGCAAAATCGGTGTCAAAGAGGCTCTTCAGCTGAGCGACTCTTGCCCTGAGCTTTTCAGGGAAGAACTTAAAGCCCTCGGCCTCAGAGTGATATCCGAGCCTTGGGTCAAGCTCGCAGAGGCGAGTCATTTCCGTGGAATTTGCGATTTCGGCGCGAACTATTTCCTCCATCTCTGTAACGGTGGCAAGCGCGTCGCCGCACTCCCGTCCGAGAAGGCCGCGCAGCTTATAGAAGCGCAGAATGTTCTCGCCTGAGGCGAAGAGAATACCTATCGCCTTGGCACAGAGGGCCAGCTCGCACTCCTCGCCAAAGGGGAGAAGGGAGAGACCGCGTTGCCATTCCTCACGCATATGGCGGGCAAGAACCAACGCCTCGTCAAGAGTGTGACCGCTGAAGAGGCATTCGCCGATCCTGTCACCGTCCGGCGGATCCAGGAGCAGCCAGGAGCGAGGCAGAGCCAGATTCCTCGGAATGGGCGAAAGCTCCCAGACGACGCCGTCGTGCATGGGGCCGTAGTAGCTGAACATTATGTTGGTGGGATAGCTTCTGTATGCCGACTCGAAGGCCTCGTATGCCTGCGCCACGGCCTCGGAATTCTTCCTGCCGTAAAGAGATGCCGCAAGCCCGCGAAGAAACCGCGCCTTGTCTTCAAAGGAATCTACGTAGGACAGGGCCGTCGACGCCTTGTTCATCACGGAAGGATAGTTGCCGAAATACCAGCACTCCATAATTCCGCTGACGCCGAGGCTCACCGCCGCCTTATACTTATCGAACAAAATTCCGGGGGCGGGAATATAGGGCACGGTCGCTATCTCATGAGAGGAGCAGACCTGCATTTTAGCGTACATTTTCTTACCGCGGGCTCTCGCGCGCTCGGCGGTTATCTCAAAGATGGACGAGGGGCCCACGTAGGAGAGCCAATAGTCCCAGGCGACGCGCTTTTTGCCAAGCTGGATATCGTAGCCCTTGTCCTCAAAATTCTGCATAAGGACGACGTCATCCGGAGCCTTGTCGGCGTATTCAAGAATATCGCCGTCGGTCCAGTATCTGTGTCCGTAGGTCCAGCTGACGAACTCGGCGCCGGTGCCCGCCCGACGCAGTCCCTCCTTGATGACGTCAACGGCGTAGGCGAGGTTTTCTCCTCTTGAAAACTCACCGCACAAGGGGCACTTTCCGAAGGTGGCGATGGATGCGCAGTTGGTCGGGCGCTCGCCTGCGGTAATGTCGATATATCCACGAAGCTCGGGAATTTTGCTGAAGATTTCGGTAAGACAGTAGAGCACGTGCTCCCTACCCGCCTCGGTACGGAGGCAGACCGCTCTGCGCTCGTCGGGTCTGACAGGGGGAGCGCCGAACATCGCGCCGTGTCCCACCGCTTCCTCCGGGAACAGACCCATCGGCTCTATGGCGAAAACGTACACGCCGATGCCGTATCTTCTGCACTGTCTGACAACCGAACGAAGCTTCTCCATTCTTCTGTCGCACCCATCACCCGACCACTCCGGGAAATAGGGCGAGCGCACGAGCTGAGCGAAGCTTGTGTAAATCCACAGGCCGTTGGTGCCGTTATGAGCCAGGCGGCTGAGGTATTCGTCGGGGTAATAGTCAACGCCGTCAAGAAGCTCGTCGCCCCACCTCGGCGCTCTGTTGGTAGGAGAGAAATAGCCGCGAGTGATGCGCCGCGTGATGGTAGGAATCCTCGTTTGCACACCGAGAGGGAGAATTGGACCGTCACGCCTTATCATCTCGTCCTCGACGTAATAAATCGCGCGCCTGGCACCCTCGATATCCTCTGCTACGACCGTGACACCCTGCCCGGTCACCTCCAGCGAAAAACCATCCTCACCGCCGACCTTGCCGATAGCAAGCCTTACGGGGTAGCTGTCACCGTCTACGCCGCAAACGGAAAGAAAGCTCTCAAAATCATTTATCGCCGTTTCGAGCAGACCCTCAGGGTCACTCACCTCGGAAATGAGATAAACTCCGCTCACGGAGATCTCGCCGTCGGAGGGCACACCGTCGCCAAAGCCAAGGGGCGCCTCCTTATGCAAGGGAGCGCAGAGGACATCGACGAAACGAGGCTCCGGTTGCTTTTCGTAAAACCTATCAATTCTCATAATTTCACACCGTTATGTAAACAAAACTTTATATTTATCCTATTATTCAGCTGTTCCGTCGAGGACAGGGCCGAGGACCTTTGCGATACCATTTGCCATATAGAAGAAGCCGAGGTCCGTGGGGTGAACGCCGTCGACCGTGAAATCGGCATCAAGCCCATCAAAGAAATCCGAGCCGCGCAGAAGATACACGTTCTTATCTCCCGCCGCCACCGCGTTATCGTAGGTGCGCTTAATTATCTCAAAGCGCAGGTCGCGCTGAGATTCCCTGCCGTACTGGGGCCTTGAAATCATTATAATAGGCAGGTCGGGGTGCGCCTCTCTTACAATGCGGAACATTCTCTCGTGGGTCTGCTCGAGGTGCTCGGGAGTGGGGGCGTTATGGTCGTAATCGTAGACAAAGGCGCTCATATCAAGGCTCGCCACGTACTGCGCTATCTCGACCTCGCCCTTTGCAGAGCCGCCGAAGCCCAGGTTGTGATAGTTCATATCAAGCATTCTGGCAAGTATCGCCTCATAGGCCATACCGGGTCTTGTTGCCGCCGCGCCGTTGGTTATAGAGGAGCCGTAGAACACCACTGGGCGCTCGTGCTTATAGGGCGCGGCCTTTTTCAGCGTGGCATTCTCGTCTATTCCGACAAGGAGCGACTTAACACCTGCATAGAGGGGCATATGAATAGTGATCTCCCTCTCCCCGTAGCCGGGCAGAGGTATGCGCGACTCAAAGTTACCGTCGCCCTGAAGATACTGGGGCACGAAGGACTTTACGAACACTCCGTCGGCATAAAGGTCAAGACCCATCGCACCGACGGTAGTCATAACCGATATCTGCTCGGTGTTGTGAAGCTCCAGCTTGACCGCAACGTAGGGGCTGTCCGTCTTAAAGCGAACTCTGCCGCCTGCGGTCTGATCGCACTTCTGAACTATATTTTTGCTGACCGTCTGTGCCACATCTCGCGGTACGCGGTAAAATCTGTCCGTATCGTACCAGACTCCGTAAACCGAGAAGGGCTCGGAGCATACGTCAAAAAATTTACTTCCCGCCTTTTTTATGACCGTCGGGATCACCAAATTCTTGTCAACCTGATTTGCCATAGTATCTGCCCTCGCTTTGCAATATTTTACAAGTCCATTATACTATCACAGCCGCGGAAAGTCAACGGAAAACGCAAAAAATCCCCGAGGCGCATTGACAAATCCGCGGATATGGGCTATAATTTATATAATAAATGAAAGGGGCGTATATTATGTCCGCACAGCTTAACGAGCAGGAGCTTCTCTCCGAGCTGACGAAGGTCTTTTCCCTCAACGGTATGTCCGCGCTGCTGTCCCACGAACGGAGCGCAAAATTCTTCGAGCTGACCAAAATTCTTCTTGCCGAAAACGAAAAATACAATCTCACCGCTATCACCGAGCCCGCAAAGATTATTCTTAACCATTACGCCGACTGTGCCACCCTCGCCTCGCGCATACCAAAGGGTGCATCGGTGGTGGACGTGGGGTGCGGAGCGGGCTTCCCTACCCTGCCGCTGGCTATCGTCAGACCCGACCTTAAGATACTCGCTATGGACTCCACCGCAAAGCGCATCGGCTACGTTTCCGAAACCGCGAAGGCTCTGGGACTTAACAACGTAAAGGCCGTCGTTATGCGTGCCGAGGATGCGGGAAGGTCACCCGAATACCGAGAGAAATTCGACGTTGCAACCGCTCGCGCCGTTGCGGAGATGCGCATACTCTCCGAGCTGTGCCTGCCGCTTGTTAAGGTGGGCGGCAAAATGATCGCTATGAAGGGGCGCAACGCGGAATTTGAGCTTTCGGGAGCGAAGCGCGCCATCGCCATTCTCGGCGGAAAGGACGCAAAATGCGAGGAGATCACTCTGGCCGACGGTAAGGGCGAATTTCTCACCCACCCCCTGCTTTACGTGAGCAAGTCCGCCAAAACGCCGGGAACATATCCGAGAGCCTACGCGCAGATATCGAAAAAGCCGCTGTAATCGGTTTTATAAGCATTAAAAAGCCACGGAATCCGTGGCTTTTTGTATTTTCTTTTATATTTATCAATCAAAATACACAGGCTTGCCGGTCTTGGACGACACGTAGATAGCCTCGAGTATCTGGGACACTACAAGTGCCTGCTCGGGGAGAACGACGGGGTCCTTATCCTCTACAACGGCCTCGATCCACTTTGCAGCCTCTCTGACCTGGGGGTCCTTGCTCGCACCGGCATAGAAGTCCACGCCGCCGGCGGAGGTAGAAACGTCGGTAAGAACCAGTCTGTCGTGCTCTACCTTGTTCACCTTCAGCGTATCGCCTACGTTAAGTCCGGCCTTGCTACCGCAGAGAATACAGGTGTTTACTCTTGGATTGTCTATGTTCAGCGCCCAGCTGGTCTCAAGCATTATGGTCGCGCCGTTCTTCATAAGAATAAACGCGCAAGCCGCCTCCTCAAGGGGGGTGGTGCTGACACCGTTATCGCCCCAGGGATTTCCCGCCTCGGGATGCTCCAGCTTCTTATGAGTTTTACCGACGACCATCTTGGGCTCGTAGTTGTTCATAAGATAAAGGGTCATATCGAGAGAGTGAGTGGCTATGTCGATGATGGGGCCGCCGCCCTGAGCCTCCTCGTCAAGGAATACGCCCCAGTTGGGTGTACCTCTGCGGCGCAGAGCAAAGCAGTTTGCATAATAGATCTCGCCGAGCTCGCCCGCATCAATGATATCCTTCGCGGCGAGAACCGAGCCCTTATGGCGGCTCTGATAGCCTATGGTGAGCTTTTTGCCCGTTGCCTTTGCCGCATCGAGCATCCTCTGCGCATCTGCGGCGGTCTTTGCCATGGGCTTCTCACACATTACGTGCTTTCCTGCATAAAGAGCGTCGATGGTAAGCTGTGCGTGCTCTCGGTTGGGGGTAAGCACGTGAACGACCTCAATGCTCTCGTCCTTCAAAAGCTCGCGGTAGTCGGTATAAGTCTTCGCCCCTTCGACACCGTATTCCTTTGCCGCCTTTTCCGCCCTCTCGGGAATAATATCGCAAAAGGCAACCATTCTAACGTTCGGGAGCTTCCCAAGCGAGGGCATATGCTTTGCGTTTGCGATACCTCCGCAGCCGATTATACCTACGTTTACCGTTCTTTCCATTTTTCGTTCCTCTTAAAACCAAGTTATTTTATGTCGATCATCACCGACGATTTAACTATAACACAAACCTGACCGTTTGTCAATACGCCACCGTGTCCCGAGGTCAGCCAAAACCTGTCTTTTTTCCACCAATCACCTCTCGGTGACCATATTGTCGAGATATATTTCCGCATCGGTAC
>CAZABU010000124.1:0-6003 GCA_964483225.1 uncultured Ruminococcus sp.
TGTACACGGTCAGGAGAACGCTAAGGGCGATCCCTTCGCTCTTGTAATGGAGGGCAACAAGTATCTTGAAAATCTCTATCTGAACGCCGAGAAGGACGACGGCTATCTTCGCGACCAGAGCGTTTTCGGGGACAATATCTCCATTGAGGACACTATGAACGTTATCGTTCAGTACAAGAGCGGCGCGCAGATGTCCTACTCCCTCAACGCCTACTCTCCCTGGGAGGGCTTCCGCGTATGCATGACCGGTACCAAGGGCAGAATCGAGATGGAGGTCGTTGAGAAGATCTACATCAACGGTAGCGGAGCATCTGCAAACGAGGGCGTCGTAGCAGGAAAGAAGATCACCGTTTATCCCATGTTCGGTAACGCTTATAACGTTCCTATCGAGGAGGGCAAGGGCGGCCACGGCGGCGGCGACAGAGTCCTTCTTAACGACCTGTTCGGCGTTCCCGAGTACGATCCCTTCCACAGAGCTGCATCTCACGTTGACGGCGCAATGAGTATCCTCACCGGTATCGCGGCGAATAAGTCCATTGCCTCCGGTATGCCCGTTGACATCAAGACTCTCGTTGAGTTTAAGTAATTAAGAACTAAATCAGGTGGAGAAATCTCCACCTGATTTATTATGTATAAGAGCTCCGTATTGACATTAAAAACGTATTATGCTAAAATATTTTGAAAAAACTAAAAAAATACCAATAAAAAGAGAGGAAAAAAATATCTAATACATAGGAGGTGAAGTATATGCCGAAGAAAAAGCAGGAGGACTTATATACCGTTTTCGAGTTTCTGCGAGCTGGGCGTATGCGCGAGGGCGCGGAACTTCTTTATCGCGAGCACTATAACAAGGTTTACAGCATCGCCTTTTCCATGACGCGCGACGAGGGAAAGAGCGAGGACGTGGTACATAACGTAATAAGGCGCATCCTCGATTTGAATCTTGAAAATGTGCCTACCCGCGGTGAGCTCTCTTGGCTTTACACCGTGACGAAGAACGAGGCAATCAGATATCTAAACGCCGTCGTTCCCATTGCATCTTTTGACGATGTGCCATCTATCGCCTGCGAGGATAAGGGCATCGCCGATTTTGTGGATATGGACACCTATTACGGAATGCTGAAAGGACTTAACGCAAAACGCCGATGCGTTGTAACTCTTAAAGTTCTGGGCGGATACACACACCGTGAAATAGCGGCTTTAACCGGACAGTCCATCGGAACCGTGATGTGGCTTTACAACACATCGATAAAGCAGCTGCGCATTACTCTCGGTTCCATGCTTGCTTTTATCCTTGTTGTTGGTGCGGTGTTTATTGAAAGGCTCGTATATTATATAAATTCGTTTGATTATTCCCCCTCTTACGGCGGCGTGACGACGCCCGTAATCGACGTAGATTCGCTCAGAAATCTGCTTCTAATACTTGGAGGCGTTGTCATATTCATGGCGGTACTGGTTGTTGTTCATTATGTGAGTTCCGACAAAATTCCCGCATCCGCACAGTTGAAGAGTATAGCTACGCTCAAATTAAAACACAAGTACTTAAAAACTTTACTAATAACCGTAGCGGTCATGCTGGTCGCCGCGCTCTCGGTGACTTTGATCGTTTATAACAGTGAAAAAGATCCGACTCCTCACCCATATGGCGTGGTCGACTCTCGCATATATTTTACACGATATAATGGTGAGTCTGTAAATTGCGGAAGCGATACCACGAGCTATGAGTATTATTTTGAGTTGGATCTTGGGGAGAAATATCTCTTTAACTTTGAGGTGATCTACAGAAACGGAGAAACGGAGCGCGCCACAGTCGATAAAACGAGGATCATATACGACGAGAGCACTATTGCTATTGAGTACGTAGACGGGCTTGGCTATAAGCTTGTGCCTCTCGCCGAGACCGGCGGTACGGCAATTCTGTTCGAGCACACCACGTTGCTAGTAATAAGAGATAATACACCTTTGGTTTATTACGATGGACCCGAGATAGTGATCAAAACAAAATAGCAATTGATATAATAAAAACAAATATTAATAAAGGAGATTTTCTATGAAGATTACAGTGAAAAGACTTGTTTTGTTGACAATAGTTATGTCAATGTTTTTTTCGTTGCTGACCTTTACGGTTACAGCAGTTGAAATGGACTCGAACTCTGAAACATGGTCTGAGGCAGATTGTATATATATAAAAGAATATATAGAGGATAACTTTAGCACCTTTGTCGATGAGTATAACAAAGCATATCCCGATGATATTTTTACTGCAACAAGTATAGAATATTGGTCTATAATTAACTTGGTTGAAGATAATAATGTTGGTTTGTACTTGGACTTCAATGGTAATAACGGTTATTATGTAGGAACCGGAGATTATACTATTTATGAACTCCAAACCGTTGGTGATCTTTCAGAACTCAAAAATCAGACAGAGATCTGGTTTAGTTATGCTGATGGCTTTTTGCATAAAGGAGAGGAAGGGTTTGTTAGGCTTTCTTCTGTATTAGGTGATTCAGACTACAATATACATAGAGATCAAATTGTTGCTTCGACTCAGGAATTTGATTTGCAGAGTGATACTGTTATGTATGAGGGATCGTTGGGGGGCGGTTATATAGCGCACGACAGTATAGAACAATATGTTGCTAAGGCATACCCTGAATATGAATATTCTGAAAGGGCAAATTATGTTACCAGTTTTATAGGTGATCCGAAGACACAAGAAGAGTTGCGATATTATATGGCTTTAGAAACCGATGCTACAGGCAATGAAATGACGAATAGAGTTTATCAGGAAGGAAACTGCTCTTTAGTTGCTATGTACCATGCTTTAAAATGTTGGTCTTTTGTTTCGGGAGCCACTAATATTGACTACGCTTCAGTAGTAGACATTGAGGCCAATATTACCTCAGATCCACATTATGCGCAGTACGGTTCAGGTGCTTTATACCACAATCCTTCATATGTATACAATTCTTCTGATACATATGGTTTGGAGAATTTTGAGTATTACAGATGGTATTTTTGTAATTATAAATCGTTTGATGACACTCCGGTGCTTTATACTCAAATACGCAATCATGCAATTACGCAAGGATATCTTCCGTACGGAGGATACGGCATGGATGGAATAGAAAAAACATTGGAATACGTAGCTGGATTGTACAGTCACGATATAGATGTTGCTACAACGCCGATGGAAGTTATGACAACAGACTCTTTTCAACAAGCAAAAAATAGCATAGATCACTGTAAGGCTGTAGTTATGGGTATAAACAATTCGACTGTAAATGAAAAGCATGCCGTTTGCCTAACAGGGTACTACGAGTACAAACATACAACAGGTTTTTTGCTTTGGGAAAAAACAACTTACTATTACTTCCTTGAAATTGTCAGTGGAAATTCCAATAATTCTATTAGATACTATGATCCATATATATATTCTTCGGGCTTGCGTTATGCCTATTGGGGATAATTTATGAAAAAAATCATTTTATTAAACTTATTGCTTTTGCTTTCGCTCATACTTTGCAGTTGCGGAGAACCTTCGGCGAATGACGTTTTGGAGCAATACGGTAAAATGGGTTTTGTGATAAAACATGGCGATGAGATTTGGAGTGCGGATGAATCTTGGCTCCCGTCAATTCCGGATACCAAAAGCAGAAACGATTTTGAGCTGAAGGTGAACGAAATGTATGTTATGAATATTAGTCCACTGTATTCCACCACCAGCGATGGCTACCTTGAAAGGCTGATAGACCTGACTTATGACGAGTCGGTGTTTGAAATCACTCCGGCTTATGGAGACGAGTATTGGCATATAAGAGATGCGACATACTGTTTAACGGTGAAAAAAGAAGTCGAAATGGCAACTATAGTGGTCGAGTCGGACATATACAAATCAAGGGGAGTTATTGTAATAACCGCCAAAGAATAAATTTAAACCTGCTTCATTTAGGTATAACCGAACAAATAGGCAGGGGTACGAAAAGCACCCCTGCCTTTAACAATTGATAGAAAATTTATGGTTGAAAAACTATGGTTTTCTTCTTTTATATTTGAGTTTTTGTTCTATCGTCGTTCGCTAGACTCTCGCTGTATGTGTATATACAGCTTCGGTCACGAACGATGATTTCTGCGCTAAATCAAGCATGTCCCAAAAGTTGCTTTGTGCTAAAAATTCAGCAAATAATGTATTTCTTTACTTTTTGCTTTGATATAGCTGAATTCTTAGTGACTCAGCCCCATTACTACTCTATAGCCAGTCGTCTCATGTCAAATAATTCCCGCAGTGCCAATACTGTCGGTACGGTAAGAAGAAGGAGTCTTGCCGGCAGGAATGAGTAGAAAGATACCAACGCCGCGCCAAACACAAGGGTGGACAGAAAGCTTCTGAGGATAACTCTCCGTTCTATCAGAATATCGCCCCCGACTCGCTCGGAGAGGAGCAGGCATGTCGAGAGGGATATGAGCTCGGAGAGGAGCAGAGAAACACCCGCTCCAAGAAAATCCAGCCTTGGCAAAAGGAAAAGGCATAGCAGATAGCTCGAGAGAACACCGGCGAGCGTGGGAATGACCGTCAGCCCGCTTTTACAGTGAAATACTGCTCCAAAGGCAAATATCGACACAGCAAAAGCGGGCAGGGTAGAAAGAGCGATGGGTGCGACGGCTTCGACTGCATCGGCGTATTCGATGGGTGCGAGCAGACTCATCATTTCGGGCGCGAGCCCGATAACGAGAAGAATCCCACAGCCGAGAGCCGAGAAAACACCGCCGCTTATGGTTCGCACCGTATCGGTCCTGCCTGCGGCCAGCTTTCGCATCATCCAGGGCAGCAGCGCAGAGGATACCCCACTTGTAAGAAGTGTCAGCGCGATACCGAGAGAATGGGCCACAGAATACTTTGCCAAGGCGGAAACGCCAAGTATCGAGCTTATCAGCAGCTTGTCCAGCTGTCCCCACATAGCCCCCGACGCAGTATGGGGAAGGAGGGGGGATGCGTTTTTTACTATATATTTACACATTTCAGCCGAAGCCCGTCCGCGCCGTACCGTGATCGAAAGGATAGGCACGGCCACTATGGCAGATGCCAGCAGAACGCCGTATATGCGACCCGTATAGGACATCTCTGCTCCAAGTATCAGCGAGGCACCCAGAACAGGGCTCAGCACCGCCGAGCAAAGCCCGATAAAGGCTACGGCACGGTACTTGTATCCGTAACGCAACTCTGCGCACTTCAGAGCCACCACCGCATCTAAAAGCACCTGCAAGCAAATAATAGGTGCAAATCCGGAATCCAGCCCTAGATTTGGTAAAATTGCAAACAAAAGTGGACAAATAAGCAGGCAAACGACTACGCCGACTCCGATTCCGGACAAAAGAAAGCTGTGGTTTTTATGCTCGTAGTGCTGCAGTCCTCTGTATATTACCCCTGAGGAAAAGAATGCGGAAAGACTCACCGAAAGCACACCCAGCACGCTCATATATAAGGAGTACCGACCGAACTCCGCAGCACCGAGAAGTCTTGTAAAAAACGGAGTTGTCAGCATACCGATTGATTTTATGATTAGGTTTGTAGCCGTATAGCCGACGGCCCCCTTCGCAGGTAGCTTCAGCCTCGGCCTTCGTATTGCGTTTTCCATAATTTTCGAACTTCCTGAATGTGTTTTGTCACTTTTTCTTCATTTGCAGGAGAGTGTGTCGAGCTTTTTTGCAAAATCTGCAAGAAATGTAAAAAAACTTGCAAAAAACTATTGATTTTCTCTTTGTTTTGTGTTATAGTAAAGCATATTTATTTTTTGCTTAGGAGAAAAAGCTATGTTCAAGTCACAGTACCTTAATGATTTAATGGAAACTGTTATCAAGAGAAACCCCGGCGAGTCCGAATTCCATCAGACCGTCAGAGAGGTTCTTGAGTCTATCGAGCCCGTTATCGAGCAGAGCCCCGAGTACGTTACCTCCGGTGTTCTCGAGCGTATGGTAGAGCCCGAGAGAATTATCAAGTTC
>CAZABU010000125.1:0-5852 GCA_964483225.1 uncultured Ruminococcus sp.
ACATCGCAGAGAACTCCAAGGCAATAAACGATTACAGTCACCTTACGCCGCATCAGCAAAACCTTATTGACGGCATTATAAGCGCAATTCTCGGCGAATAATTTGGTACGTTGTGTATACTGACCAACGAAAGGTACACAGGAGATGCAAGCTGGTATTCGTCGGCGGTTGGGGAATTACGGAAACGATTTCCAAGGAAGAAAAGCAAACCCTTGGCACGCAGATGATGTAAAATCATGCAACAGTTCGACTCCAAATGAAAAAAACGCAAAATTATCTTTTTTGTCCGCACTTGACACTGAAAAGCCTTGAAAACACTACGTTTTCGAGGTTTTTTCATTTCAAAAACCGAAGATTTTGTGGCTTGATAAACAGTAACAAAACCCTATTCAAGGCTCTTTTTCTTTTTTGGGGCTCGAACTGCGTACACCAGATCAACAGATCATTGTTTGCTACGCAAACGGACTGTTAATTTGGCGCTCGTGGCAGTGTTATATATTTCGCATGGTGTGGTACAATGGATTTGGAAGTTCTCCTCGCTTGCCAATGTTTCATGATGTCACCGGTTCGAGTCCGAGAGAAAGGCCGCGCCTTTCTTCTGTGCACCATAATTTTCCTGCAAGCTTTTGTCAGTAGAGCGCATACGTGAATAATTCGGGAAATTTCCTTCGCCGGACCGTGGTAATGATATGGGCGGGATTGCATTACAAATCGAAATGAATATTGACTCGACTATGCTTTTGTGCTATAATACTAAAAAATGTTTTAGGAGTCTTTATTATGCCTGTGATTTTTGAGGGGAATAAAAAAATTGCATACCGTGACCCTGCATGTTATTATTATAATGGAGAATATCATTTGTTCTTTACAGTTTCCGAAAAGGAAAACGGATATATGTATAACCGTGTTGGGCATTCTGTTTCTTCGGATTTTCGCGTTTTTTCAGAACCCGAATTGATTACGGTAAAGGATTGCGCTCAGAATTACTGCAGTCCCGGTAATATCGTTAAGCACGGAGAGGAATATTTTATCTGTGTAACGTCATATCCGATGAGGGTGCCGTATTTGGAGAAAAATTACGCTGACGAAACCGCAAGACTTTTCTTTATAAAGACCAAAGACTTTCAATCCTTTTCTTCGCCGGAGCGTATCTATCCAAAGGGGTGTGAGAACACGAATGAGGGACGGATGATCGATCCTTATATTTTTGAAAAAGAAGGAGAATTTTGGCTCTTTTTTAAGCAAAATGGGGTAAGTGTATCAAGGTCAACTAATCTTCGTGATTGGGAATTTATTGGACGCACGAATGGAGGCGAGAATGCGTGTGTAATTGAAGATAACGGAAGATACGTATTGATCCATTCCCCCGAAAACGGCATAGGCATCAAAGAATCCTATGATTTGATAACGTGGAAAGACATTGGTGTCTATACGCTCGAACAGGAGAGCTGGGAATGGGCGTTCGGTCGTCTTACGGCTGCATTTGCTATGAGGGCAAAAACCGAATGTGCATATAAATATATTGTATTTTTCCACGGATCACGGGCTGATTCGGTACCTGAGACACACGGTGCGGCATCGTTGGCAATTGCGTATACAAACGATTTCAAATCGTATCATTTTTAACCGTTTGGATGTGAGTTGTAATTATTGCTATAATGCTTGCAATATCGGTGAAAAGTGATATCATAGAAAACGTTTTACAGGGTAAAAGGGTGATATTTGTCGGAAATTCAATGACCTATTACGGCAAGACGGCTGTGCCAGGCGGAGCCCTTATCTATGACCAGAACAGCTTTATCGTGCGCAAAAGCGCGAGCGACGGCTACCACCCCAAATGGGGTGCATATCATTTTTGTTTATATGCTCTTTTGCGCTTTTCTGTACTGCGTCGGGCTGAGCTTATAGCTGGATTTGAATATCTTGGAAAAGTAATTGTAGTCGGGGATGCCGCATCTTTCGGCAATATCCTTTATCGGCAAGGCCGTTGTTGCGAGCAGATTGCAGGCGTGTGCAAGACGGCAGTTCTTAATGTATTCTGCAGGGGTAAATGCAAAGTATTCTTTACAAATATTGTATATTTCATACCTGGACAGGTGAAATTCGGAGCACAAATGAGAAACCGAAAGAGGGGCGGAGAGGTTGGAATGTATATACTCGTCTATCCGTGAGTCTATGGGATCGTTCTTGGTAAGCATCAGCGTTTTCAGTAGCTCATAGCCTGCGCAGGCGTCAAGCACCCTGAATGCGGAGAGCAGCTTTTCTGATGAGAATAGAGGCAGTCGGTTATAGGCGTCCTTCAACTCTGCCGAAAGCTCCGGCGGGAGCTCCTTTTCAACCCGCGCAAAGGCTTCGGAGTCGGAGCCGTTTATCTGACCTATCATAATAAACCCGATTATGCGATTTTCAAACAGTATGGGAGAAATACATTCCCGAAGGCCCGCGTGGCAGGAATATACGTACTGTGTGCGATTTTTGCGACAGTTGGCGAAGGCGAGCCGGTCGCATTCTCTGCACCTTGCGTCCATTTTCTCGTCCTTTCGCAGAATTTTACAAAAGTCGCTCAGCTTCCCCGGATAGTAGCAAAGCTCGTTGCCGTCGGCATCGTACAGACAGGTCTTCATACCGGTAAGATTATAAAAGTCTTTTAGCAGATTTTCAAAGGATTGTTGTTCGAATTTTTTCATATTAGTATTCTTTCGTACAAAATTACCATATTTTTATATAAATTATACTATAAAGAATCCGGAAAATCAAGTAAAGTATATTATATAGAATATAATATATAATACATAATTGTAGGAGGATGCAGAAATGTCGAGAATATCAACGAAAATACTGGACGGAGAGCTTTGGTGGGGCGGAACCACGGCGATTCCCGCCGACGCACAGTGCTACGACGGGGATACCGTCCTCGTCCAGGAGGTCGATCGCCTTGGCGGCCAGTCGGCGCCGTGTTATTTGTCCTCTATGGGAAGGTACATATGGGCGGACTCGCCCTTGAGGATAGAGTTTGACCGAGGGCGGATAACCGCCGATGGTGAAAATGCGGAGATAGTCGAGGCTGGCAGCACACTGCGTGATGCTTATCTCGGGGCCATGAAAAAGCATTTTCCCTTTGAAAAGCGCGACCTGCCCGACAGGTTCTTTACAACGGCGCAGTACAACACCTGGATGGAATATACCTACAACCCCACCCAGAAGTCCGTGCTCGAATACGCCCACGCGATAGTGGATAGCGGTTATACGCCCGGCATACTTATCATTGACGAGGGCTGGCACGTGCATTACGGAACCTGGGAATTTGATTTTGCCAAATTCCCTGACCCTAAGGCGATGGTAGACGAGCTTCACGAGCTCGGATTTACCGTTATGCTTTGGGTCGTTCCTTACGTTACCGCCGACGGGCGTGAATTTCTCGACCATTACGAGCCTTGGGCCTCCGAGCTGAAGGGCGTAAGGTATGAGCCTAGGCTTTTGCGCCAGGAAAACGGAGAGCTTGCCGTTCTGAAATGGTGGGAGGGCTTCTCGGCCGTGCTCGATATGACGTCCGAAAACGACGTCAGGTACCTCGAAGGCAGGCTCCGCCATCTTATGGAGGCTTACGGCGTCGACGGCTTTAAGTTCGACGGCGGAAATATTGCTTCCTTGCAAGAGGACAGGTGGCTGACCCCGCCGCCCACTAAGACGCCCGAGGCTATCAACAAGGCCTGGAACGATTTCGGCGCGAGATTTACCTATCACGAGTATAAGGATACCTACGACAGAGGCGGCAGAGCCACTATTCAGAGAATACGCGACAGACACCCTACCTGGGATGACAACGGAATAGCCTCGCTGATGCCCGTCGCGCTTATGCAGGGCTTGCTCGGTTATGCTTACGTTTGTCCGGATATGATCGGAGGCGGAGAGTGGCAGTTTACCATAAACGCTGATTTCAAAATGGATGAGGAGCTGTTTGTCAGAATGGCTCAGTGCTCGGCGCTATTTCCGATGATGCAGTTTTCCTGGGCTCCGTGGAGGGTGCTCGGAGAGGAGGCGCAGCGGCTTTGCCTTGAGGCCTCACGGATACACGGAAGCTTTGGCGAATATATCTGCCGACTGGTTAAAAAGACCGCTGAGTGCGGAGAGCCTATGATACGCTGTATGGAATACTCCTTCCCGCATTGCGGCTACGAGCGGGTATTTGATCAGTTTATGCTGGGCGATGACCTTCTCGTTGCTCCCGTAACCGTAAAGGGCGTGACCGAGAGGAAGGTTCAATTGCCATGGGGCAAGTGGAGATACTGCGACGGAACCGTTTACGAGGGCGGCGCAACCGCCCTCGTACCTGCGCCCCTTGAGATGCTTCCGTATTTCGAAAGAACAGAGTAACCGATTTATGAAAAATGATATGTTTACCGAGGCCGTACCCGTGTGGGGCGACTACGACCGCGATGAGGATATGCTCAACCGTCATCTGGTTTTTCGCGAAAGTCTGAGCTCTTTACGTGGCAGGACTCTCTCGATTGCTGCCGCGGATTTTTACCGCCTTACGGTGAACGGTGAATTCGTCGGCTTCGGGCCTGCGCGTACGGCGGAGGGATATGCAAGGGTGGACGTTTACGATATGTCCCGCCTTACCGAAGCGGAGGGCGAAAATCTGATAGTGATAGAGGTTGCGGGCTTCTTTTGTAAAAGCATGTCCACGGTATGGCAGCCCTCTTTCCTGTGCGCGGAAATAAATGCAGACGGCGCCGTGGAAAAATTCACCGGCAGAGATTTTGCCTGCTATGAGGATATCCGTTACGTAAGGCAGGTGGAGCGGTATTCGGTGCAGCGCCATTTCGGAGAGATCCGGGACGAGCGGGTCGGCTCACCCTTTTTGGCATCGAACAGCATAAAAGCGGTTCCCGTTTTATCGGATATAAAATTCATACCGCGACGCGTGCCCTTTGCGGCCTGCGACGTCTTTGATATGGACGGTTACGCATCCTTCGGCGTTTTTTCGGAAACCGAGGACGGGCGGGCAGGCTCCGGGGAGTTTGGAACGGGAGAGAAGCAGAATGCCTACAGCTTCGACCCGATGAGCGTCGGCGCTTTTGATCCGGGCGAGGTATTGGACAAGCCCTATCGCTACGTTGGAGGGCTTGAAAAAACGAAAATGGGGGACGACGGTAAATTTCCCATGACTCTTCATGCAGGTCAGTGGGTCGTTGTCGATTTTAAGCGTATATACTGTGGCTTTATCCGCGTTTGTGCCGACGTGCGTGACGAGTGCGATCTGGTGATTGCCTTCAGCGAGCTCTGCGAGGACGGATGCTTCAGCTTCCGCAGGATAAGCATGCAGGGGGTGCTTGAATATAAGCTCCCCACGGGTGGCGGCGCGTCCGTGGAATCCTTTGAGCCTCATACCTTCAGGCAGATTGCGGTATTCGTAAAGACGGGCACGGTTACCTTGAGCTCCGTCGGCTGCCGTAGCTTTGAACGCGACAGAGCTGCGGCGATTCCCCGATCCTTCAAAAGAGCGGAGCATAACGAGATATACGAGGCGGCCCTTCGTTCCTTCGCTCATAATGCGGTGGATCTTTTCACCGACTGTCCCTCGCGTGAGCGGGCAGGCTGGCTTTGCGATTCTTATTTTATGGGTCAGGCAGAGTACTTTCTGTACGGAGAGGTGCCGATAGAGGATGCCTTCCTTGAAAATTATCTGCTTTTCAGAAATGACGGCACCTATCCTGAGGGTGCTCTCCCTATGTGCTATCCGAGCACTCCCACCGAAAACGGACGCTTCATTCCTCAATGGAATATGTGGTACGTGCTTGAGGTCTGCGAGTATCTGTGCCTGCGGCGGCCCGACTTCGACAGAGAGG
>CAZABU010000126.1:0-5717 GCA_964483225.1 uncultured Ruminococcus sp.
CTATCCCTCCTCCGGCCCCGAGCACGCCTTCCTTCACGATCTCGGCAGGGTTGAGTACGACGTTGTAAACGACGATGAAACCATTGATGCCTTCTTCGCCCTTTCCCGCCTCGAGGGAATAATCCCCGCTATTGAGTCCTCCCACGCCGTTGCCTACGGCATCAAGCTTGCCAAGAAGATGGGCCGCGGTTCTATCCTTATTAACCTTTCCGGAAGAGGGGACAAGGATATGGATTATATCATCGAGCGCTACGGCATAAGGTAAAATCGGCGTATTTTGCGCATTTTCCGCCTTCTCTCCCACTCGACGTAGGTTACTACGCCTTCGGGTCGCAAAGCCAAAAACTGCATCAAAATCCGCTCGATTTTAGAAAAAACTGCGAGTTTTTTGCGCATTTTCCGCCTTCTCTCTCGCTCGACGTATGTAAATACGCCTTCGGGTCGCAAAGCCAAAAGTTGCATCAAAATTCGCTGAATTTTAATAATTTGCGTGGGGTCGTGCATCCTTCCGTCTTTTCTCCCGCTCGACGTATGTAACTACGCCTTCGGAATGTAAAAATTAATAAAATAAACAGAGCAAGAATATAAGGAGTTTTCTCCTTGTACGCTTGCTCTTTTTCTCTTTACGATATTCGCCCCAGGTTCTCGGCGCGGTATTTGTAGGGGGTCGTGCCGGTGTGGGTGCGGAATTTTTTGATGAAATAGCTGGAGTCGGTAAAGCCGCAGTCAAGGGCGATTTCCGTTATACTTTTATCGGTGGTGAGCAGGAGCCGCTTGGCGGCGGAGATTCGCTCGGAGAGCAGCAGCTCGCCGAAGCCGGTATTCAGCTCGCGGTGGAGCAGGCTTGCCATATAGCTATAGCTTATATTGAGCTGCTCTGCCATCTCCGAGGCAGAGATGGGCTCGCTGAACCGGGTGGCTACCGCCTCTTTGATTTTTGCGACGATGGGGCTTTCGGGCTTGCTTTCGAAGGTCAGACCGCGCCGCTCCCACTCCTTCAGCATCTCGAGGTATATCCTGCCGACGGTAAATAACTGCCGAAGCTCGGCGCAGGTACCGCCGTCGGAGCCGTGCTCAAGCTCGTCGAAAAGGGGCGGCAGGGCAGAATCCCGCCCGAAAATCAGGCTGTCGCCGATTTTTGCAGAGCGAAAGGGCTCTATGGCGGCATCGCGGTGCTCTGCCGCAGGAATCAGCTCCTCGCCAAGGCCGATGACGATGCGCAGCGCATCCCCGTCGGTACAGTGACAGCAGTGCAGGTGCCCTTTGGGCAAAAACACCGTTTCCCCCTCGCCGAGAGTTCGCCATTCCTCTGCGGCAAAGAGCAGGGCAGAGCCGCGCTTCATATGGATTATCTCTGCGCAATCGTGCCAGTGCATATCCGTGGAGGAGGCGCCGTGCTGGACGGTAACGCAGGCGGCGGCAGAGCCGCGGCTCAGGGTCTGTGGCAAAAATTCGCTTTTCATTTTTTACTCCGAGTGTAGATTTGTTATATTTTATTGTAGCACAATTATATAAAAAAATCAAGCGGCGCGTTATAATGAATATGAAAGGAGCGTGATAACGTGGAATACCTGCTTTTAGCTCTTGCAACCCTCAGCAGCTCGGGCAAGGCGATGGTCCTCAAAAAGCTTGGCACAGGCTCTCGCGGGGGCAGGGAGCTTCACAGCCTCAACTCGGCGATATTTCTTATTGCCGCCGCCGTGGTGGCGACCTTCGGGCTGATAAAGGGCGACTCGCTCCTGCCCTCGGGGCTGACCATTTTGCTCTCGCTGATATTTGCGACTCTTCTTCTCTTTACCCAGGTGACCGAGGCGCTGGCGATGAAGCACGGCTCCGCGTCGATGACCATACTCGTCTACTCGCTTGGACTCCTTCTGCCTATTTTTTACGGCAGCATTTTCCTCTCCGAGCCCGTCTCCGTGCCGCAGATATTCGGTATGCTCCTTATCCTTGCGGCGCTCTACTTTATAATAAACCCGAAAAGCGATTCCGCCTTCAGCCCTCTGTGGCTTCTGCTCTCGCTCCTTGCCTGCTTCGGCTCAGGCGCTACCGCCATTCTTCAGAAGATTCAACAGAGCTCCGAGGTGCGGGACGAGCTTATGTCCTTCCTCGCTTTGGCCTTTCTCTTTGCCTCGGCCTTCTCCCTTCTGCTCTCACTTCTGCCGGGACACCGGGACGGCGAAAAGGGAGACAGCGCCGACTCTGCCGCGAAGGAAGAAACACCGCCCGCTGATAGAGAAAAACGCATTTTTGCTAACCTACGGTTTGCATTATTCAGCGGAGCCTGCGTCGGCCTCTTGAATATTTTCAATCTTATCCTTGCGGGAAAGCTACCCTCGGTCGTCCATTTTCCCATATACAATATCGGCAGTATGATACTGACGGGCATCGGCGGCAGGGTGATCTTCGGTGAGAAGCTGAGTCCTATGCAGGCCGTCGGCTTTGGCATCGGCTGTATTGCCATTCTTATAATCGGATTACTATAAATTACATATAAGGAGAAATCAAAATGAAGCTTCCATGGAAAACGAAGGGTATAGTCCTCACCGCACCTCTGCGCGAGGAGGTGGACAATACCGTAAAATTCATCGACGAGTACCTTGCCCCCAACGGCTGTAATCTCATCTGTCTGCAGATAAGATATCGCTATCAGTTCAAGCGCCATCCCGAGTGTATGGGCTACGATCCCCTCTCCGAGCAGGACATCAAGAAGCTGGTTGCCGTTTGTAAGAAGAACGGGATCCGCCTGCTGCCGAAGATGAATCTCCACGGCCACCAGTCCGGCCTGCCCAACACCCCCACCGACGGAATACTCCACGGTCATCACGAGAAGATCCCGGACATCAGGGACGGACTTCTCCGCGCTTATCCCGAGCTTGACGAGCAGGCAAACGAGGCGGGCGCCTATTATTCCAGAAGCATTTGTTTGACTAATCCTCTTGTAAAAATCATTCTCTTTGACCTTATCGACGAGCTCCTTGAGGTCTTTGAGGCCGACGGTATGCACATCGGCTGTGACGAGGTTCTTAACATCGGCCTCTGCCCCGAGTGCAGAAAGTATTCCAACGCCAAGCTCTTTGGCGACTGGGTGACCGCCGTCCACGACCATCTTGCCTCCCGCGGCGCACAGATGCTGATGTGGGGCGACCGCTTCCTCAACTCTGCCGAGACCGGCTACCAGGAATACGAGTCCAGCGCCAACGGCACCGACCCCGCCATTGACGTGGTGCCAAAGGATATTCTCGTCTGCGACTGGCATTATGAAAAGCAGACCGACTATCCCTCCCTCGAGGTGTATAAAAGCAAGGGCTTCAGAATGATGATAAGCCCCTGGCGTATCCGCGAGCACACCGACAACTTCATTCGCTACGCCCTCGCCCATGACGAGGGGCAGGTGGAGGGCCTTCTGCTGACCACCTGGTGCGGCTCCGGCGACCTCGCCCGTCATATGCTCTACGGTGAGCCCGGCAGATGGGAGCACACAGAGGAGATCGCCAGAATGGTGCGCCATATCTTCGAGGATTGATAAAAAGATCATAGCATCGGGCAAATAGGCCTGTTGGAGGAATTATGAGAGTTATCCCAAGCGTCAAATCCTGTAGGGCTGCGGGCGGCGAGCTTTCGCTGGGCAGGGAGCTTCGCGTAGCCGCGCCCCGAGAATATGCCGATAGAATCGGCTTCGTTTTATCCGAGCTACTGCCTTGGGCGCGCTTTGCTTTGTTGGACGGGGAATCAAACGTTCGGTTCTCTCGGCGCGAAAACGCCGACTCGTCGGAGTATTATGCTCTGCGCTCGGTAGGCGAGGGCGTAGAAATAGTCTTTTACGATTTTTTGGGCGCGAGAAACGCCGTGGCGACCCTTGCCCAGCTTGTCAGCCTCCGTGGCGGTGAGCTGGTTATCCCTCGCGTAGAAATAGAGGACTATCCAGACGCCGACTTCCGCTCCTTTATGCACGACGTGGGCAGAAAATACATACCGCTCGAGGAACTGAAGCTCCACGTGCTGATGCTGGCGAAATTCAAGATGAACGTGCTGCATTTCCATTTTTCGGAGTATGTGGGCTTTGCGGTAGCGCTTGAGGGCTTCTCGGGGCTTCGCGGTCCCGGGGAACGGCAGTATACCGAGGACGAGATACGCGAGCTTGTGGCTTATGCAAACGCTCTCGGAGTCGACGTCATTCCCGAAATAGATATTCCGGGTCACGCAAACGCCATCACCTACGCCTATCCCGAAACCGCCTGCAAACGCGAGGACGGCGAAGAAAGCAGCGGTTGGGCGATGTGCGTCGGCAGTGAGGAAACTTACGCTCTGCTTGAGCGAATGATCAGACGTGTGTCGGAGCTGTTTGGCAGTAAGTATTTCCATATCGGTACCGACGAGATCTCGATGACCGACCTTGACAGAGAGCCGAAGCCGGTTGCCGATTGGCTTCTTTGTGCAAAATGCCGACAGCTTATGGCGCGTGAAAATATCAGCGACGAGGTAGGACTGTTTTACTATTTCCTGCGTCGGATATATTCAATAGTCAAGAGCCTTGGCAAGCAGCTGATAATGTGGAACGACTGGATAGATATTTCTGCTTCGCCGGACATTCCCCGAGATATAATAATCGAATTTTGGCGGGTCGCCGCTCCTGATAGAGGCCCTCATATCGGATGCTCTATGCAGCGCTTCCTCGACGAGGGCTTCACGGTGGTGAACGCCCATTACCCCGACACGTATATTGATCTGTACGTGGATTACGGCAGGCTGAAGGATTGGAGATACGACCGTTCCCCCGCCGCCGACGAGAACACCGTCGGCAAGATAATCGGCGGAGACGTTCCTGCTTGGGACGTACACGAGCATTACCGTCAGTCCATTCCCGTCGCAATTCCTCTTTTCGCAGATAAGCTGTGGGAGCGTCGCACCGAATGGGGCCGTGACTTCCTGCCCGCGGTATCCGAATGCCTTTTCGGTACCGGTGACTTTTCCGTTTTCGACTACACACGCGACGTGGTGATGCTTGATGACGAGAATAATATTTGGCGCGACGGCATCGACCGCGCGCAGCTTAGAGAGTCGCTTGTCGGCATTATCCCTCGTGATCCTGTTCAAGCATACTGCAAGGAAACCTATCTCAGGCTACTTGAATAAAAAAAGCGTAGGGTAACCTACGCCTATATCAGCTAACGTCCTTTTATGCTTGTACATGGCTGAAACAATATACCCATGCCCCGACGTTTATCACAGCTTTTGCGATATTGTTGCTCACGAAAAATAGTTGCTTTCCTGACGTTTCTGATACCGAAAATAATGTAAACATCTCATTACGAAGGTTTATAATGCTGTTGCAAAGCGTATTTCCAAGCTGCTTGAGGAAAAGGGCATGTCACAGTATCGGCTGGAGCAGGAGTCCGGCATACAGCACGGCAGTATGCAGTGTATAATGAACGGACGAAACAAAACGGTGACTCTCAGCACCGTTATTATGCTCGCGAGAGGCTTCGGTATCTCCGTTACCGATTTTTTAGATGATGAGCTCTTCCGCTCCGAGGAGCTGGAGGTCGAAAAGTAAGGGGCTGAGTCATTAAGAATTCAGTAAAATCGTGGCTTACGCCATGTTTACAAAAGCAATACTGAATTCTTAGTGCGAAGCGCCTTTTGGGGCTAGCTTAATTTTGAGCAGAAATCCCCGTTTGCGACCCGAAGTCGTATATAGATACGCCGAGAGGTAG
>CAZABU010000127.1:0-5709 GCA_964483225.1 uncultured Ruminococcus sp.
TTTTGCTCTCGGACTTCGGACCACGAAGCCCATCGCAAAAGGAGAACGGGAATTTGCCATCGCGGTCAAGAGAGAGCACAAACCTTCAAGGTATGTGTATCAAGCTACTCGCTCAGGCAATATAGCGAACCCTACGGCAAGCCCCGGGAAGCCCGGAGTTCTACCACTAAACTATACCTGCAAAAATATGTACTGTTCTTCCCCGCTCTTTTGCTCCCGGACTTCGGACCACGAAGCCCATCGCAAAAGGAGAACGGGAATTTGCCATCGCGGTCAAGAGAGAGCACAAACCTTCAAGGTATGTGTATCAAGCTACTCGCTCAGGCAATATAGCGAACCCTACGGCAAGCCCCGGGAAGCCCGGAGTTCTACCACTAAACTATACCTGCAAAAATATGTACTGTTCTTCCCCGCTCTTTTGCTCTCGGACTTCGGACCACGAAGCCCATCGCAAAAGGAGAACGGGAATTTTTTACTACGTATATTCTATCATAAAGGCTACGCAAATGTCAATAGAAAACACAAAAAACTTTACCATTTTGGGGCAAGGAGTAGGTTCCCTGCCCCAGGCTTTATTTCAGCTTATATATTATTCGTCGAGTGATGTCGAAGGGGATCACCGTGAAGGCCATACCTACCGCGAAAAACAGCTCCCGAGGCGTGAGCGGAACGCATCTGAACACTGCCCCGCCCTCGTAGATCATGAGGATCTGAATAGCCGATATTGCCAGCATTATAAACACGAATAGCCTGTTTTTCTCGATATTTGCAAGGAGCCATAACCGCTCGCACCTTGCGCCGAAGCAATTAAATATCCCTGAAAAAATAAACAGCGCGTAAAATGCTGTATATAGCTTATCCGTGCCGCCATAGAAATATGCTATACGCGGCGAGGTCAGAAAAACGATACAAAGCAGAAGGGTGAAGGCGCCGGTGAAAAACACGTGGCTGAGCATTCCCCTGGAGAGTATCGGCTCGTCGCGGCGCTTTGGCTTTTCCTTCATATAATAATGAAGCGGTGCTTCTCCCGCAAAGGCCAGACCGCCGAGTGTATCCATAATTATATTCACCCAAAGCATCTGTATTATGGTAATCGGAGTATCAACGCCGATGAATTGGCCGCAGAGCGATATTCCGCAGGCGGCGAGGTTCATTATCAGCTGGAAGGTGATGAATTTTCTGATCGATTTGAAGATGGTACGGCCGTACAGCACCGTTTTTGATATAGCCAGAAAGCTGTTATCGAGTATCACGATATCCGATGCGCTTTTAGCGATATCGGTACCGCTGCCCATAGCAAATCCAACGTCTGCAAGCTTCAGAGAGGGGGCGTCGTTGATTCCGTCACCCGTCATTCCAACCACCAGCTCCAGCTCCTGCGAGAGCCTGACAAGCCTCGTTTTATCAGTTGGCAACGCTCTTGAAACCACCCTCAGCTTCGGTAACAGCTCTTTTAGCTCGACGTCACTCATAAGACGCATCTCCTCGCCTGCAAGGGCTATATGTCCTAGAGCAGGATTCATAATACCGCACTCCTCGGCGATCGCCACGGCGGTGTCTTTACTGTCGCCGGTTATCATAACCACCTGTATGCCGGCACCGATAACGTCGGCTACCGCTTCCCTGACTCCGGCTCTGACCTTATCCTTCATTATAATTAATGCAATAAGTGTGAGCGGCCCTTCCCCGCTCTCGCGCATGCCCACGGCCAGGACTCGCTCTCCGCGCCCTGTGGCTTCAAGGTATTCGTCGTAGAGCTTCGTTTTTGAAAGCGGAATACGACTGCCGTCGGCGCAAAGCACACCGTCGGATGCAGAAATAAGCATCTCGGCGCCGCCCTTAATGAGAGTAATACCGCTATCGAGAGTTACGGAGGAGAGCTTGCGTTCGCTGGAAAACGGTAGCTTTTCACGTACACGTGCCGCCGGCGCGGCTTCTTCCTTAAAATAGGAAAAAATCGCTCTGTCGGTGGGGTTTCCGCCAATCTGAGCATCGCCGGCAGTCATAACGTCGGTGTTGTATTTTGCGGAAAGTAGCAGCATTCTGTATATCTCGCCACTCTTTTTCAGCGCCGAAAGCGACTTGCAGGTTCCCGATGCCGTGGCTATACGCTCGCAGGAGGGCTCACCCTCGGTTATCGTGCCGGTCTTATCGGTGAAAAGCAGATTCATAGAGCCGGCGGTTTCAATTCCCACCAGCTTTTTGACAAGTATTTTATCCGCCAGCATGCGCTTCATATTTGCGGAAAGCACCACCGTTATCATCATCGGTAGTCCCTCCGGCGCCGCTACGACGATCACGGTTATCATCATCGTAAGCGCCCTGATAAGGGTTGAAAGCAAGCCCTTGTAATCGCTGAGAGTGGCAAGAATGCTCTCAGCGTTAAAGCCGTTATCCACCACCAGCACGCCGAAAAGATAGCAGATTCCGACGAGCAGAGCCGCGACGTAGCCAATTCTGCTTATCTGTGTAGCAAGCCTTGACAGCCTCAGCTTCAAGGGGCTGACGCGGGTTTCGGTCTGTACGTCCCTTGCCACCATTCCGTAAAAGGTTTCGGCGCCGACTCTGCCGACTTTAATTACGGCGCTTCCGTCGGTTATCTGTGAGCCTCGAAAGACCTTGTACCTTGAGTTAAGCTCCCAGCCGCCATCCCAGCCCGCCTCCTTTTGTACGTCTACGCCCTCACCGTTGAGTGCTGACTGATTTACCGATATTCTGCCGTCGATAACACAGCCGTCTGCGGGGATACGCTGGCCTGAGCTGACGAATATCACGTCGTCCACCACCAGCTCCGAGATCGGCAGCTCAAGTATTTCTCCGTCACGCAGGACTCGCACCGTTTCCGAAAGACTCTCCTCCTCCAGTCGCTTAAAGGCACGCTCGCTTCGGTATTCCGAGGCGGTGGAAACGGTAGTGGAAATCAGGACGGCGCAAAGTATGCCCGCGATCTCTATGTAGTTACAGTTGCCGAGTGTGAGCAAAATCTGTATCCCCATAGCGATAAGCAATATTCTGATTATGGGGTCGGAGAGGTTTTCAATAAATTTCCCGAAAAAGCCCTTTCCCTTCTCCTCTCTTAGACTGTTGTCACCGTGAAGCTTCCTTGATTTTTCCACCTCTGATGAGGTGAGGCCGCGCAAATTTTGTTTCATCACCAAAACGCCTTTCATAATTCTCACAGTAGAATATATGAAGGAAGGAGTCCAAAATTTCTCAAAAAAATGAAAAAACACGGCACCGTCCACGTAAAATGAACAGTGCCGTATTGTTGGTACCCGCGAGGCCGTGTAAGGTAAAGGTTTAACCCGGTCAATCCAGGTGGGTGTCCTCTCTGCTTCTTTGCGCTTCCAACGTCCGCTGATGAGGGGGTCATCATTTAAGATAAGCGCCCTCGGCGGGAGGCCTGCATCCCGAAAGCAGAAGTTTATCCGGACTCCCTTGCTAAGTGTGTAGGTTCAAATATCACGATATCACGCACCCCGCAGGAGAAAAATTATTCCTGGTCGTAATCTATCTCACCGAAGAATCTGTCATTGAAGAAGTCCTCGACCTTATCAGCCTCGTCCTCATCGTCGACGGTCTCGAACATAACGTCCTCGCCATTCTTGGTGACAGAGAAGATGAGGTACTCCTCGGGCTCCTCCTCGTCCGCAGGAACGAGCGCGTAGTAAAGCTTGCCGTCAAGCTCCGCCTCGTCTATCACGGCAAAGGTAAGCTCCTCTCCGGTGTCCTCGTCAACGAGAACCACAACGTTAAGCTCCTCTTCTTCCTCAGCTACGTTCTTATTGTTATCAAGATCAGCCATTTTTATTACTCCTATCTGTTGTCCTAAGTATATTTTACATTAAAATACAGCTCTTGTCAAGTGGTAATCTACACCAGCTCGCAAAGCTCGCAAATTATGCTGTTGCTGACGTAAAATCCTTTTTCCGTGAGAGCGAATCTGCCGTCGGTTATATGAGCGTAGCCGCACTTTGTAAGCATCTCTACGGTGTCCTTGTTTTTCAGAAGAAAATCCTCGCGGAATCGAGTGCGGTATTCGTCAAGAGAAAAGCCCTCTGCGAGCCGCAGGCGAATCACTACAAATTCCTCAAGCTGTGAGGTGATATCGGTCACGTCATCGACAAAGATCCGCCTGCTACCCAAGAGGTATTCTCCAATATCCGACGGGCTACCGAAGCGCACACCGTCAAGAAATGAGCAGGCCGCCACACCGACGCCGATATATTCCTCTACACGCCAATATTTAAGATTGTGCCGCGACTCAAAGCCGCTCTTTGCATAATTTGATATCTCGTAGTGTCCGTAACCCGCCTCGGATAATTTTTTGCAGGCAAGCTCGTACATATCGCACTCGACGTCAGCGGCCGGCAGAGTGAGTCTATCGCGCATCTCAAAGAAGGGCGTGCCCTCCTCGAGCATCAGTCCGTAAACCGCGATATGCTCGGGGGAAAGCGCGATTATTCGAGAGAGGGTTTCAGAAAAGCTTTCCTTGGTCTGTTCGGGAATACCGTACATCAAATCAAGGTTCACATTCTTTATCCCACACTCTCTGATCATAGTGTATGTGTTGAGGAAGTCCTTGAAGGAATGGATTCTGCCTAGTATTTTCAGCTCATTTTCGTGAATTGATTGCACACCGAGGCTGATTCTATTGACGCCGCAGGCCATAAATCCGAGTAGTGACTCACGGCTTATGGCGCCGGGATTCGCCTCCAAGGTGAACTCTGCACCATCGGCGACAATGAAGCTTTCACGTATCGCGCCGACGATTTTTTTAAGCTCCTCCACCGTTAGCAGCGATGGCGTGCCGCCGCCAAAGAAAATAGTATCTATGGCTATTTGCCGCTCCGCATAAGAGCGTATCTCATCGCAGAGCACGTCGATATATCTATCCCGCCAATCCGCCTCTCCCGAAGGATAGGAGCAGAAGTCACAGTAGGCGCACTTCTTAACGCAAAGGGGGATATGAACGTAAAGTCCTCGGCCGTCAGCTCTCATCATCAAGTCTGAGCACCGCCATGAACGCCTCGGGGGTAACCTCGACGCTGCCGAGCTTACGCATTTTCTTTTTACCCTCTTTCTGCTTTTCAAGCAGCTTTTTCTTTCTTGTGATATCGCCGCCGTAGCACTTTGCAAGCACGTCCTTGCGCATAGCCTTTACGGTCTCTCTGGCAATTATCTTTGAGCCGATCGCCGCCTGAATGGGTATCTCAAAGAGCTGACGGGGAATGTTTTCCTTAAGCTTCTCCGCGATTTTTCTCGCCCTTGTGTAGGCTCGCTCCTCAAATACGATGAAGGAAAGGGCGTCAACCACCTCGCCGTTGAGCATAAAGTCGAGCTTGACCAGCTTCGACTGCTTATAGCCCTTCAGCTCATAGTCAAGGGACGCATAGCCCTTCGAGCGGCTCTTGAGTGCATCGAAGAAGTCGTAGATTATCTCATTTAAGGGTAGCTCGTAGTGTATCTCCGCACGCTCGGTGTCGATATATTTCATATCAATAAAGACGCCGCGTCTGTCCTGACATAGGTCCATAGCGCCGCCGATGTATTCGGTGGGAGTGATCACGGTAGCCTTCATAATTGGCTCGTAGGCGGTCATTATCTCATCGGGCGATGGGAATTTCGAAGGGTTGTCTATCATTACGGTTTCGCCGCCGCGAAGGTCGACCTTATAGATAACAGAGGGGGCGGTGGTAATGAGGTCGA
>CAZABU010000128.1:0-5693 GCA_964483225.1 uncultured Ruminococcus sp.
CTTCGGGTGGGGTATGCGGACCGGATTCCGCATCGCATTGGCTCGCGGAGCGCGGAGCGAAGCGAGAGTAGCAGCCCCAGACAACCCCGAAACAAAGAGCACCCACCAAAGCAAGTAGGATGCCTATAAAAAACCAAAGCCCCGAAGCGTTAACTTCGGGGTTGTCTGGAGCTGCTACCCGGATTCGGACCGGGGACCTCATCCTTACCAAGGATGTGCTCTACCAGCTGAGCCATAGCAGCAAACGTCAAAGGCTATTGCCTCGTGACGGAGTTTATTATATCAAATTATTTTAGGTTTGTCAATACCTTTTTGAAAAATCTTTTGAGAAATTTGAAAAATCTTAAAAGAAATTTTTGGAGATTTTTGGAGCGTTTTTTACAAAAAGATCTCGATACAAACGCTGAGCGCGCAGAAGAACAATATACCTAAAATAACCCCGACCCTCATCAGCGCACGGTATTTTTTATTGCCGCTTTTCGCCGAGTGGGTGTTCTCACCCAGCTCTCGCGTTCCCCAGCCCATGCCGTCGGCACATCTGCAAAGTCCGATTATTCTGATAGGCGTCATTACCAGCGACAGAAACAGTAGAAAGAATGGGATAAGCAAAATGTAATAAAAAGGTTGCTTTTTGAATACCTTTATTTGCCGTGTTCCAAAGCTGATAATACAACCGAGATACATCATCGGCAGTACAACGTACCATGCATCTACTGTCGTAAGATAAGGCACATTACTTGCCGAGAAATTAAAGATGCTACCAAGTATCATGTTTAAGTAGGTCGCCACCAAAATGAAGGGCATCAACATATCCGTCCAATAAATAAAACCTGAAAGTCTCGCGTTTTTACTCATCCAACCAAACATTTTTAGGTTGTTGTACTGCGATCCCTCTGCCCAGCGTAGCTGCTGACGAATGAACTTTTTCCAAGTTAAAGGGGCGTCGGTATAAACCACCGAGGAATCCTGCATTACAGTTTTGTAGCCGAGCTTCAGCGTCAGGTTTGTGAGACTTCTGTCGTCAGAGACCTCCTTATGTATTCCCATGAATGTCTCGGTCATGAACTCGTCGATAACTTCGCGCAGGATCTCGGTACGAAAGGCAATCGTACGTCCTGGCAGGCACCCGACCTGTTCGCGTGAACTCATCGCCTTCATGGTTCCTTCGGCACGTATCTCCTCCAACAGATTTGCCACCATGGTGACGAAGTTTCTGTTGGGCTGATATATCTTCTGCCTTGTGGTCGCGCCGCCGATGCGCTCGTCCGCAAGGAAGGGCTTCAACAGCTCGGTCAGGGTGTTTTCTGTCCATATGGTGTCGCTGTCTACCAGCAAGCAGATATCGCTCTGCTCGTTACAGCTCTCAAGTCCGAGTCTTATAGCATTTCTTTTGCCTGCGACGGGGGTATATAGAGTTTTAAAGACCGTGCCGCCTTGCATCGATGATGCGAAATCGGCGCACAACTTTGAGAGTGCGGGGTTTTCGGGACCGTTTATCACGACGATGATCTCATCGGGATGCTGATTTGTGATCTCATCCAGCACTTTTGTAAAAACATCAATAGGCTCGTCAACGACAGGGATTATCACCGAGGAGAAAAGCCTTTTTGCTCCCTCTGGGGCATCGAAACGGCGATATTTCAGCGAATGGAAGAAAACTATCGCCCATCTTATGATTATAAAGAGAAAGAAAATGAAGAACCAATGCAGATTTTGGTTCTCAATCAAATCTAAAAAATTTTTAATGAATGAAAACATTAATCTCCTCCAAAAATGTCTCTTGAGTAGATCTTTTCTTTTTGTGTTGTCAGATTTGCGTCGATTCTGTTTGAAATAATGACATCCGAGAGCTCGAAGAAGGTATCGGCATCCTTTATTATGCGAATACCGTTGAAGCTTGAAATATCCAGCGTGGGTTCGTAGATGACGATACCTACATCGGTACATGATTGCAAGTGTTCGATTACATCGAAGATGGCAGACTGTCTGAAGTTATCAGAATTTGCCTTCATTATCAGACGGTAAACTCCCACGGTGCGCGGTTTTCCCGTGTCGGGGAGCTCATTGAGCCGTTTTAATATTCGGTCGGCGACAAACGTCTTTCGTGTGTCGTTTGAATCTACTATCGCTGAGATTATATTTTGGGGTATTCCGCCGAAGTTTGACTTCAACTGCTTCGTATCCTTAGGCAGGCAATAGCCACCGTAACCAAAGGAGGGGTTGTTATAGTGGTTGCCGATGCGTGAGTCGAGACAGACCCCTGTGATTATTTCCCGCGAGTCGAGACCGTTTACCTCGGCGTAGGTGTCCAGCTCGTTGAAATAAGCGACACGCATCGCAAGGTAGGCGTTTGAAAACAGCTTCACGCATTCCGCTTCCTTTGCGGATATCAGGAGGACGGGAATATCTTTTTTTATAGCGCATTCGGCAAGGCAGTCGGCAAAAAGCCTTCCATCCGCATCATTTGATTCATTGGCTCCGACGATTATTCGGGAGGGATATAAATTGTCGTATAACGCCTTTGACTCCCGAAGGAACTCGGGAGAGAAGATTATCCGGTCGTAGCCTGTTCGCGCTCTTATCTCGTCGGTGAAGCCAACCGGTATGGTGGACTTTATCACGATCATCGCCTGTGAGTTGTACTTCAGTACGGTCCTGACCGTGCTTTCCACTTGAGCCGTATCAAATACGTTTGTAGTCGTATCGTAGTCTGTCGGTACGGCAACGATCACGAAATCGGCATCCTTGTAGGCATGTTCCTCGTCTGAGGTTGCTTCAAGGCGCAACTTTTCCCTCGATAAGAAAAACTCTATCAGCTCGTCTCGGATAGGACTCACTCTTCGGTTTACGCTATCTACCTTATTCTTTAATATGTCGTACGCTATAACGTCATATTTTTGCGAAAGCAACACCGCTAGCGACAGTCCAACGTAACCGAGTCCGGCAACTGCGAATTTAAGTTCTCCGCTCTTCATTAAAGCCTCCTAGAATGATTTTTTTCGTAATTTTTACATCGTAATTTTAAAATTTCTGTCGAAAAAAGTCAACGGATTTTAGGAATAGATAACAAAGGCTTAACGAAAGATAAGAAATTGTTTAGTGATTGTTAATAATTTGGATGCAAAAAAGCAAAATAGAGTATGCGAGGCGCGAAATTAACGAATATGTAAACTAAAGATTGAAAAACGCAGCATTTTTTATTGCTTGCATGGAGAGTTGGGTAAAAAGCCTTGACATCTCTAAACCGCCGTGATATAATAAACGTGATATAATAAAATAGAAAGGAAGGTGTAATATGGAAACCAAAAGATATAAACCGAAGACGGATAAGCTGTTTTGGATTTTGTTTATACCCACGATGGGCATTTGTCTTGCAGCTGCCGTGATACCCGCGATATTCAGACCGACAACGCTGTTTATCACGCTTCCGGTGCTGTTGTTCGCCCTTTATTTCTTCGTGTCGCCCTTCTTTGGCTACGTGGAGCTCAGAGAGTCCCAGCTTTTTATTAAGTACGGATTCTTTATAAAGAAATCTATTCCCTACGAAAAGCTCCGCGGAACGGAAAGGGGTCGGAAATTTTACTCGGACTCGATGCTCTCGCTCAAAAACTCCTTTGATCACGTTAACGTAAAGTACAACAGCTTCGACGTTACTACGGTGAGCGTCGAGGATAACGATGACCTTATTCGCGAGCTCGATGCCCGTCGTTTATCCGCCATGAACCGAAAATAAAATCCATTTTTGCAAACAATTATTTGCATATATGCGCATAACCCCCGCAACCTGGATAAAACAAGAATGGGATAGCCACAAGGGCTATCCCGTCTTTATTTTGCGAGCAACTTCAACGAGAACCTAACCACTAAAGCTTGTAACGATGGCTCGCTGCCCTTGTAGATCTTACGCCTCAGAGGAGATCAATCTCTCCACTTTATATAGTCGTCATATTCTTCTTGGCTGTGAAATCTGGGCTCATCGTGATAGGGATTTAGGTCCGTATCAGGCTTCGGCACGATGTTCACATGCCCCCGATTTACCCGTCCCGAATTGCTATAATCGGTATAGTCATAATCTCCCAAGCGGTATTTCCCCTCTGTAATGGGAAAGGGCACATACGCAGTGCAGTCAAAATGGACGGCATAGTATCCCACTACGCGCCCCATTGATACCACAAAGTTCTCCGCATCCAGGGAGTCGTACAACGTCTTCCCTTCGTAATCGTCGGAGTTTGGACCCTCTTGATGAAGATCTCTCGCCTGCCACACCGAGCAAAGCGTCAGGATCTCCCGTTCCAGCTCCGCGGAAATCTCCGCCTTCGCTATATCCGCGGTGAATTTTTGTCCTTGCTCTAAAACATAACATTTCATCGCTTCGTCCCCTTTTTGTAAAGATTGGATTTAATCGGCACATACCACCTCCCGCGCTCTTTGTCAAGAGCCTTTTGCGGCATAAAGCTGTCACCGATTGGAAATATAAAGGCACAAAGACGGACGAGAAGAAAAAGCCCCCCCCGACGAGCCGTCGGGGGTAACGCTTATAAAAAACAAAAAAACAAACATCCCCTTCCACTATTTGTATATTGCTATTTTACCATAAAAACACAAAAACCGCAATTCCGATACAAAGGGATTGCGGTTTAAATTTGGTGGAGCATGGTTAATGAAAGTCGAACCGTTTTAGTTAAGCGAAGCGGTTTTAATTACTCGCTTTATCATATCTTCAACTGCACGACTCGTGTTAATTGTTTTTAATTTAATATGTGGATATTTTTGTTTTCCGAGAACAAAGAGCTCGTGAGTAAATCCTTGTCCTATTTCTTCCACTCCTGAAAAATCCAGATCAATGTCATTAAAAAGTGCTATGCATTCAATCAATCGCCTAGCCTCTGAGCGAGATACAGGATTGCCGTCGGAAAACATGTGAGCAATAGGGATAGTCGTTTTTATAAATCCCTCATCAATCGGTGCAAACGTATTGAAAACCTCAGACAATACTTTTTTTGTGTTGTTGCTAAGAATCATTTTTACCACCGTTCCATTTTCCATCCGCATAAGGTTGTGCAAATTATTATCTTCTATTTGGGAAGATGTAAAATTGTTTCTGGTGAAAAAGTTGTCATCGGAATAAATAATAAATTCATCCATTATGTGCGAAGTAAAGAATATGCCCTCGCCCGTATGATATTCCTTTGCGGTGGTAAACTTTCCCGCAAACAAAAGCGAAACACATTCTTTAAGTGAAATAGTTTCATTTTTGCTTTCTTTCATAAATCTTTGAATGTTCTTAAAAATTCCAATTCCGTCGTCTATTATCAGTATTTGAGTTTCAAGGCAGTTTTGATAAATGGCGATAGAAATATTTTCCGCTTCCGAATGTTCAATAGCATTATTCATCATTTCTGTAAACGCATAATTCCATATTGTATTTACATTTTTTTTGAACTTTATGTGCTGCGAAACAAATTGATCGTAAACACGGTCTTCTCCTAATGTGCCGTCGTTTTTGAGAAAATAATGATATGATGCTGTTTTTATAACATACGCATTGCCTTTTTTCTCGATTAAACCGTCGGTTTCCATCTGTTTAATGTAATTATACACACTAGATTTGCTTATGTCAAAAGTGTCAATTGTTGATTTTACATAATCTTTTCTTTCGTTTTTTATCAAACGTAATATATAATTTTTTACCT
>CAZABU010000129.1:0-5658 GCA_964483225.1 uncultured Ruminococcus sp.
ACGAGATTTGCCAGAGCGTACTCAAAGACAAAATCCGCCGCGAGTCTGTCCTCCTCCTCGCTGTAAGCGATGCAGATGGAGCCGCCGTCGGAATATACCGCGTAGCCTACCGTATCGCCATCGGCGCAAAGCTTATCGAGCTTCGCGTATGCAGAAGCGGATACGGGTACGTCGGCTCGCCCGATAATAATATTATGCTTACCCTCAACGTACTCGCCCTTGAGGGTAGGAATGACGTCCTTCTTCGCCGCTATGGCGTTGAAGAGGCTGTCCACGTGCTCGGACTTCAGCCCCGAGTCGGCAACTACGATATAAAGCTCGGAATCCGAGCGGTATATCATATTCTCGGGCTCGGGGGTGCCGACACCGGGAATCACCAGACACGCCGCAAGGCTGAGCACGGAAAGGGCCAGCATAATGGCCAGGCATAAAATACGTTTTTTCATCAAAGCACCTCCGTTATGTAAACTAAACTTTTCATATATAGGTTAAGGATTGAATTTCTCGAGAGAAACGTTATCAACAAACATCTCGGAGCTCTTCTGCTTCATAGAAGCGAGAGTCGCGCCTGTAACCTCGGTGACGGCTGTGGCGCCGGGAACGTGAGCACCGTAATAAAGGACGCTCTCGCCCACTTGCTCACCGTCAACGTAGATGATTATTTCGGCACCGGTGTCCGAGGGGATATACTCCACGGTAATATTGAACCACTCTCCGACGTCTGCAACGTCGCTGTGGGTGGCGGTTATTCTGCTGTAATCGGTGCCATTCACGGTTTCCGTCGCGTTTTCGTAGGTGGACTCGTTCAAGGAGATCTTACCGCCCGAGACGTTGAAGAAGACGAGGAAGGCGGTCTTGCTCGAGCCCTGAAGCTTGAGCTGCCATACGGAGGCGGTATTTGCCGTGTCGATCTTAACGTCAGCGGAGAAGCGATAGGCCGAGCCGGAGGCGGCAGGCCTCGTGTTCTCAAACTTAACCGAATCAATGCCGCCGGCGTTGGTGGTCATAACCAGCACCTTATTCATTACGCCGTCGCGAAGGAGAGCTCTGATGCCTGCCTCGGCTCCCGCGCTGTTGAGAGTGACGGTAACGGCGGAGGGCATAGAGGAATTGCTCGAGGTTTCAAAGCCGATAGTGCCGCCCTGCTCGCTCGGAGCTGTGGCAGAGTCGCAGACCACTTTGGTGGCCATAAGATTCTCGGCGATCACGTTATCCACAAGAGCGCTGTCATCAGCCGTAACCGTACAATAGGCACCTGCGGAGGAAAGGGTTCCGTCGGAGTAATATACGCCGCTCTCAAAGAGAGCCGTGCTTCCGCACGTCAGCACCGTTACTCCCTCTGCGGGGTAATAATTCATCGTGAAGCTCGCCGCAAGAGAGTCAACGAAGGAAACGGCGCCGGTGAAGGCCCCCTGCTCGCAGAGCTCGTAAATATAGATCTTTCCGCTCTTCTTGACGAAGCGAAGGGCGAATATCGCCGCCTCGTCGCTATCGAGAATATAGGCGGTAACGCCCGTGCCGTCGGCAGAAGCCGTAAGGTCAAGGTCGAAGGCAAAGCGGGTGGTGTTCTTGGCAACGGCGCGCTCGTTTACGGGCACCGTGAGGCTCTGCTCCGCACCCAGGGAAAGAGCCTTGCCGCCGTCGGTATCAACGACGGTACCGTCGGTCACGGCGTCGTCCGTGCCGGACTCAAAGTCGTACTTTTTCTGAGAGGCGGTGGTGGAGGTTGCGACAGAAAAGCTCTTTTCACTCCTTGCCGCCGACAGCTCGTCGATAGATACGGAGGAGTGAGCCGTCACCTTCAGCTGCCCGAAGAATCTGCAGCCGCCATCGGGATATACGTCAGCACTCGCCGCGCTCAGCTTGCCGTCAACGTAGATAAGCGCGGTGCCCTCGTTGAGATAAAGATCCACGGCGAGAGTAAATTCCTCACCGAGGGAGGCCTCCTCAAGGGCGATGGCTGTCAGCTCGCTTCCGGAAACCACGGGCACCAGCAGAAGCTCGCCGTCCTTTGCGCGAAGCTTGTATTCCACAAGGCCCCCGGGCGTGCGGTTTTTGTCAAAGGCGCCAAGGCTCAGAAGGTCGCCCGAGGCGCCCGCGGGAGCGGCAACCTTCAGCGAGAAGGATACGCAATTTGCCGACGTGGATACGGGATTTGCGGGGGCGGTAAGAACAGCACCTGCCGACATAGCGAGTGTGCCGTCGGAATCGGGAGCGGCAGTGCCGGAAAGCGTCAGCTCCTCGGAAAGCCCATCGTCGAAGTCATAGATCCGCTCCTGCTCTGCGGGCTGATCCACGTTATAGCCAAAGACGTCGTCAAGGGCCTCCGCGGTGTAGAGCGCATCGCTCTGATAGCATCTGACGTCGTCGAAATAGACCAGCATCTCGGGAGTCTTATTGAAGAATATTCTGGTAGTGGTGAGGGCCGTCTGGGGCTTTCCCTCTCCGTAGAGCTTATCGCCGTTTGAATCATAGTAGTTATCGGAAACCGCGATGAGCTTATCGTTTATCTTAACCTTTATCCTCACGGAGTCGTGGTCGCCGGGGTAATACTCTACGCGGAGCTTGAACCACTCGCCCACGGTAAGGGAGTCGCAAATATCTCTGTCGTAGGAGGTGCCGCTGACGCCGCGCTCCTTTATAACGATATTGTTGCCCGACATATAGAAATAGAGGCAGTACGCTATCTTCGAGCTGGAGGTGGCCTGCATACGGAGCTCGATAATGTTGGCGCTGTCGGTATTGACCGACGCCACGCACATCTCGGTTTCAAAAACGTTACAGGTCGCGCCGTTTGTGGGAGCCATATTGTTGATATAGATAGCGTCGCCGCCCACGTCAGCGGGAACGGTGGGCTTGTCGATAGCGAGGACGTTGCCGCCGGCGCCGGTTCTCGGGTCGGCCACGACGGTAGCACTGCCGAGATTCGTATCGTCGGTCACACAAGCAGACTCATCGGCGGCGGCGCCCACGCCAAGCTCGTCAAAGCTCTCGGGATCGGGCTCGGTGAGAACGGGTCTTTCCTTGATTATGGGAGTCAGCTCCGAGAGTATCTCCATAAGCCTTATGCGGTCGCTCTCGGTGTAGACGGGAACCTCAAAATCGGTAATACCGAGCAGGCTGTGGATAGAGCCGAGCATACTCGTTATCGCGATGGTGGTGGCGTTCACGTCGCCCTCCACGGTTCCCTTCACCGACACGGCGGCACTCTGAGAGTAGCCGGAGGTCTGTCCCGTAGCGTTGTAGGAGAAGGAGCCGTCATCCCTCTTAAAGAGAAGGAGCTTATTCTTGGTCGCCTCGATATAGGTGGCCGCATCGGCCTTTACGGCGGCTCTTACGGCCTCGCCTGCGGCGGCGTTACCGTTGCTTATAATATTCTTTACTATTCTGTCGGCCGCCGCCCACGCGTTCCAGATCTGAACGACGGTGGTCGTATCCTCGTTTGTGGTAATGGCAAAGAGGGCGGCAGAGACGGCCTTCTCCGCATTGGGTATCTGCCCGCCGAGGGAGTTGTATACGCCGGAGATCTTCATAAGTCCGTTGACGCCGAGGTAATTTATCTCGTCCTGCCAGAGGCCGTTGTCCTTCTGACGGGCGTTGAGGACCTCGAGGGTTATATCCACGTACTCCTGACCCCTTGCCTTTATCTCGGAGGTCTGGGAGGAGAGGTTATGGCCGGCGTAATAGGAATGATTCTCGTCAAAGAGCTTGTTTATATAAGCTCTGTAGTCGGCGGTTGTCTGCAAATGGTCGGGAATGAGCGAGTCGGAAACGCTGATCACCCTTGACACGGCCTGCACGGCGGAGCCGCCCATGGACTCGGTAAGGAAGGAGGCGGGGTCGATATCGCCGCCAACGCCGGTCATCGTCTTGTATTTCGGCGATCTGCCCAGGGATTTAAGTATACTGACACAATGGGAAAGGTCGCGGGAGCGCCTTGAATTAATGATATCCTTTCCCCATTGAGGGTGATAGAAATATCCGTCGGAGTCCTGGAGCCCGTAGGCGAAATCGCCGAGCTGCTTCAGCATCTCCTCGGGCAGAGAATTTGCCCAGTTTCCGTTGTTATAGTCGAAAATACCGCTGGAATTGAGGAAGCCCAGGGCCTGAGCGGTGCTCTCCGCATCGGGGAGGAAGCCGTAGGTGTTTTTACCGGAATTGGAGAAATAGAAGCCGCCAACACCGGGATCGTAAAGGCCGGCGATCCAGTCGATAACGCCATCGCCGTAGATGGAGTAAAGGGCGCGCATAGCCTTCACGGTGTCGGCATTCGTCGCCTGCTCAAGGAGCTCCCATTTCTTTTCCAGCATCGCCTCGTCGTCGGCCTCGACTCGCTCTAAAACGTTGAAGGAATCGGAGACCACGGTGCCAGCAGGAACGATTATCTCATCGCCCACAAGGTTATCTATGAAATATTCCATCAGATCTCCGATGGCGTAGCCGTAGGAATCGGCGTGATAGGCCAAAGCGAGAGATCGGCCGTCGGAATAAATGGCGTAAGCGCCGTCCCCGTCACCCGGGTCGAGAGAGGAGAGGCGGGCGTAGGCCGCCCTGGATACATCGGCATCACAGCTGCCGATGACGATATTATGGGCGCCCTCCTTATAAGCGTCGGTAAGGACAGGAGTCTTATCCTTCCTTGAGGCTATGAGATCAAAAATGCGGTCAACGCTCGCGGAGGGAAATTCCGCATCGGCAACCACTATGTAAAGCTCACTCGCAGAGTTGTATATCAGATTGTCCGGCTCGGGTACATTCTGCGACGGAATCAGGCAGGAGCCGAGTACCAACAGGCTGAGTGCCGCCGTCAGTATGAGCAAAATCGTCCTTTTCATAAAATTTACCTCTATGTATTTTAGTAAATATTTTCGCACATATATTATAGCACGGCAAGTACATAGATTTCAATTGACAAAAGCCACAAAAAGCAGAGATCGCATTTAGCGAAAATGACTACCCGCACTGCATCGCGGTGTCAGCGAAAAGGAGAAGCCGCCCCTCGTATGCAGAGGTTGGCTATAATCGGGCATTCATCAATAATTTTACAGAATTAATTTTTTCGCCCCTATTGACAAAGCCGTAGCTTTGTGATAGAATCTATTGCAAAGGACGTTGACGGAGAGAGCTCCGACCCAAAGCTTTCAGAGAACCGCGGTAGGTGTGAGGCGGCAGTGGCAGGTCGGACGGCTTATGGCTCCCGAGTTGGCCCTTCGAGCATTGTTAGGGGGGCACGCAGACGCAGCGTTAGCGGCGTGAGGCTTATCAGAGCCGGAGTGGCGCATTTTGCGTAATTTGAGTGGTACCGCGGGTGGCATATTTCGCCGTTCGTCTCAAGGATCTTTCCCTTGGACGGCGGTTTTTCTTTTTATAAAGCTCGCGCCTTTCGGAGTCGATTCTCCACCGAAGCAGAGTTTATCTCTGTGATATTGTCGCTCAGTCTCCACTCCAAAGCCTATTATCGGCGAAAATATGTAATTCATTCCCCACAAATCCATCTGAAAGGAAATATAAAAATGGACAAAAAGAATCTTCACATTGAAACCAAGTGCGTGCAGGGCGGCTACGCTCCCGGAAACGGCGAGCCGCGGCAGATACCTATCATACAGAGCACCACCTTCAAGTACGCCACCTCCGAGGACATGGGCAAGCTCTTTGACC
>CAZABU010000130.1:0-5645 GCA_964483225.1 uncultured Ruminococcus sp.
CGGGGCGAACGGATTTAGAGCAGAAATTTTTGGCTGACGAGCGAGAGGTGTACGAGGGTACACCGAGCGAGGAAACGAAAATAGAATAAAAAACAATGAAATTTGAAGAAAACCGAAGGTTTTCAACCTCCCTTTCTTCAAAAAAATCAGAGGCACCGTATCAAAGTACCTCTGTTTTTTATTCGGTTATGCCTAAATGCGACAGCCCCAACCAAGTTTATACTTTGTTGATAATGCTCACCTTCTCAGGAGAAATTCCGGTGGTTTCGTAGACTATGGTAAGTATCTGTGCGGTATCTGCCGCCTGAAGCGTTTCTGCACTTACGATAACGCTGACCGCGTCCTCGGAGATAATGGCTACACATTCCTCAAAGCCCTTTGCCTTAACCAGCGTTTCGATGTTCGCCTCGTTCTGAATATCCACGGCGATCTGAGAGATCTTTGCAGATGCCTCGGCCTTCGCCTCCTCGGAGGACTCTGCGTTCTCGGTAACGAGCTTCAGAACGTCGATGGCCTCATCTCTGGCCTCCTGTCTGTCAAGCGCGGTAGAGATGAAGTAGTTGTTCTCCTGCTCTGCATCGCCGGAGGTTGCCGCATCGTCGGAATAGTTATCGTCCATATTGTTGTCACCGTATCCGAGCGACGTGTTGGGATCGTAGAACCAACGGTAGTTCAGATAGACGGCGAGGCCGATAAGCAGCGCCGCAGATGCGACGACCACGCTCTTGGCAGCTTTTGAGGAAAAGAATTTTTTGAGTTTTTCGTTTTTCATAGTATGCATTCTCCTTGAAATTTGTTACTTAGTAAATGTTATGCCAACCCACCTTGGGATATTACTCCTTTTTATCGGTAATTTTCAAAACAGAAATTCTGTTTGAGCCTATGCCGTAAAGCGACGATAGCATATCGGTTATCCGACGTCTTACCTCTACCGAATCCGCGCCCTCGCAGAGCACCGCCACGGAGCATACGCGCCCCTGCCCGTCATAGGTGAGCATAACGCGGCACTCTCCGACCCCCTCCGTCAGCGAGCACATTTCGGAGATTCGCGCCTCCTCGTCAGGCTCTGTAGCAACAGACTCGCTCTCTCCGACGCCGCCGCACAGAAGAAGTAATGCCAGCCCCAGCACGAGCAGCAGCAAGGCATATTTCGCGCCCCCGCGACGCATAAAGTCTATAAAGCCGTTTTCAGATCTCAATTTCCACATCACACTCCCCGAGCTCCAGCTCATTTAAGTATTTTTCCAAGGCACGATAGTCGCAAAGAGCACCCTTCCCCGAAAGCAGAACGCTTATCCTCTCGGCCTTCATCTCTGCAACGTCAAGCCCGAATACGCGTACCCTTACGCACTCCTCCGTCAGATCGAGCCTGTCGCAAATATGACGGCACAGGCCCTCCTCAAAGGCACCCCTTGCCACGCTTTCATATTCCGGATCCGACGTATCTATTCCGCCCATATCCGGGAGTGTGAGCTCTCCGTTCCACTCGTCTACAAGCCTTATGACCGGCATTGTCACCGTATATAGCACGAGTATGCCGAGGGCAAGCTTTTCCGCACTGCAGCCCTTGTATGACATAAGACCGCACACCGCCGATATGGCACAGACCGAAAACACCAAGAGCAAGTATTCACCCAAGCAACGCCACCCCGCTTTTTATTAGTAATATGAGTTCAAATACATATATAAGCATCGACAGACTGTATACGGCGATAAGAGCGTCGAGGGCGGTAGAAAAGGCGCGAAGCACCGAGCTTGAGCGAGAGGATGAGAAGGTCTCGCTCAGCCTTGCCGCCGTCGTAAACGCCAGCCTGTATAGTAAAAGCACGGCTAACGGAGCAAGCGCAGAGGTCACTATAACCGCGATCGCGCCCGCGCCGACTACCCCCTTTGCATAGGAAAGTCCGGAGGCGAGGGTGGAAAGGGCTCCGGATACCGTACCGCCAACGATGGGTATTATTCCCGACGCCGCATACTTGACCGAGCGCATTGCCGCGCTGTCAGCCGCAGAGGCGACCACGGTCTGCAGGGACAGCGTCCCCATTATAAGCAGGGTGGCTATTCCGACTATCCACATAAATACGTTCTTTGCACTCGCCGCCACGGAGGTCGCGTTCGTATCGCCAAAGGAAGCGAGAAGCCCCATAGCCATCAGGAAGCCTGCCGCGCCCGAAAGCGCCGCGCACAGCAAATCACCGACAAAGGATGCAGCAAGTCCTATCCCCGCCGTCTGCACCGATGCAGTGCCCGTACCGCCGCCCGCAAGGCTGATAGCCGCGAGAATGGGCGCCGCCGAGCGAAAGAAATCGCCAAGAGAAATCAAGGACTCCGTCGTCTGCTCGAATACCGACATCAGCCTTGTGATAAGCACGGCCGAGCATACCACGCCGGCGCCGCACTCGGTGACCGCCCGCACCCCCTCCGGTGCCATAGCCGCTACTGCAAGGAGCACGGATATACCCAGCAGGAGCAGGAAAAGCGAGAATATCTCGCCCCGCCTGTCCGACAGGGCCGCAAAAAGCTCGTCAAGCAGCGCGTCAATGCTTACCGATGCAACAAGAGAGTCCGGATCCGTCGGGTCTGTTGTCCCATCGGGCAGAAGCTGCGCGAACTCGTCTATGTACTTGTCCACGCTCTCGGAGGCCGACGCCTGCAAGGAAAATGCCGACAAAATGACAAGTATTATTAACATTTTCCATATTTTCTTCCTCATATCAGCTCCGTCGCCGCAATAATAAGCTCCTCAAAATACGGCAATACAATAAGAAATATCTCCACCCTGCACACGAGGCTGCAGCAGCGGGAAAGCCCCGTCTCTCCAAGCTCGGTACACACCTCCGAGGTCAGCCCGAAAATATATCCGACTCCCACAACCTTCAGCGCAGAGGTCGCCACCTCGGAGAGCCCCGTGGCCTCCGTTATCCTGCTTACGCTGCCGAATATCCGCGACAGCTCGGGAAGCACCGCGCACATCAGCAAAAGCGCGCACACCGCGGAAAAGGCCCGCTTCCCCTTCCAGCCGTATTCGGAAAGCATAGCTCCCATAAAAGCCGAAAGCAGAGCCGCCGCGCACAGCTTTCCTATCATAAGCCAAAAACACCGCGCAGAGTGGTTATCAGCTCGCCTACCTTCTCGGCTATCAGTATAAACACCAGCGCCATACCGAGAAGGGATATCAGCGTTGACTGCTCGTCTCTGCCCGCCTTCGTCAGCAGCTGACAGACGAGGGTTATTATCATTCCTATCCCCGCCACCTTTAATATAAGTTCAACATCCATTAGCTATCTCCGACCTTCAGATTAAAAAAATTATCAGTCCCATCGCACCTGCGAGCAAAAGCACGCGGACGAGCTTCACGTTCTTCTCCTTTTCACAGGCGTAGGTGTTATATTTCTTCCTCAGCGCATCAAGAGTCCTGTCTATCCGCTCGCTTTCCACCTCCCGATACCCGGAGCCGAGGGCCGAGAAGAAGCGCTCTAAGAGCTTACGGGAATCAATGTCCAGGGTCAGCCGCTTCTTTATCCGTTCGAAGCGCGAGGGCGCATCCCCCTCTCCCTCAAAGAAGCCGAGGGCGGAAAGTCTGTCCGAGAAAAAGCCCTCAAGCATAGCGGCACCGCCCTTGAGATAACACTCCAGCTGCTCCTTCAGATGCTCCAGGAGCGAAATAAAGCCCTCGTATTCGCGTTCCCGCTCATCGGCGTAGCCTGCATACCCTTTGCCGACCAAAAAGGCAACCAGAAGCAACAGAGCCGATCCCAGCGCGGTCAGGTAAAAGCTCATTTTCTGTCCACGGCGAGAGAGTAAGAATCGCCGTGCCGCGATATACCCACGAATACGTCAAAGGCCCCCGTGTTAAGGAGCGGCGTCAGCGACTCTCTGTGACAGAGCTCGTCGTAGCTCCCGGCGTGGGCTGTAGCAACGATGGGAACGCCGCACCGCACGACGCCGCGCACGTCCTCAGCATCCTCGCCGCCCAGCTCATCAAGAAGTATGACGTCCGGCGACATAGTCCTTGTTGCTATCTCAAGCCCCGCGCGCCTTTTATATCCACCGAGGATATCCACCTCGGCACCGGAGAAATCCTCCTCGGGGAACTCAAATCGCTCGTCCACCACGCACACGCGCATAGCCCGCTCTCCCCTGCCAAGCGATGCGGCAAGCGAGCGCAAAGCGGTGGTCTTTCCGACTCCGGGCGAGGAATATATCAGCATACCCGAGCGCACCCCTCCGCGGAATATTTCATGCAGCTCCTCTGCAAAGGCACACTCACCGCAGGGGATCCTGAACACCAGCGAGCGTAACCCGCTGACACCGACCATTCCTCGCCCCTCGTATCGCGCCACGCCGGCAACCCCGACTCTTATACCGCCGCCGATGGATATATACCCCTCGCCGATGCTGTCCCTGTGAGCATAGAGAGCCCCGTCGCATAGCCTGCGCACCGTGCGCTCACACTCCGCAAGGCTAAAGTCGGATAGGAGCCTTACGTGCTCACTGCCCACGAGGATAGAGCATATTCCCTCGGCTCTGAGTCTTATTTCCCTCAGCCTCTGCACACCTCCGCGCCTGCCTGCGCATATACGGAGTATTTCACCTTTAAGTTTGTCCGGCAGAGCCTCCAGAGCTATTTCCGCCTTTTCTTTGACACGAGTTACCATATCTCTCTCCTTTTTCCCATTATTTTCCCAAATACTGTCAATAATGACAAAAACCTTGACAAATGCGCACTAACTGTGCTAAAATAGGTTAAAGTCATTCATCGAAAGGAATGTAAAATCATGAAGTCAACGGGAATCATCAGGCACATAGATGAGCTCGGCAGAATGGTCGTTCCGAAGGAATTGCGCAAAAAACTTGATATCTCCGACGGCGACCCTGTTGAAATTTTCTCGGACGGCGATAGGATAGTTATGGTCAAATATCAGCCAAACTGTCATTTCTGCGGTGCAAGCACAGACCTCATCGACTACAAAGGCAAAAAAATTTGCGCCGGCTGCGTAGCCGAGCTTTGCGCAAAATAATCCTACCTGCTTCCGCAGGGCGCTCTATTTATGCTGATGCGCCCTGCGGAAAATTTTTTAATAACAAAAATCAGCTATACACTTGATTTTCTCTTACGGTTATGTTACAATGTATGCGGGAAAAATAAAAAAAATTATACATTGCGAAAGGAATTTTCAAAAATGAAAGTTGTAACCTTCGGCGAGCTTATGCTCCGACTTCAGCCCTACAATTACGAAAGATTCGTACAGTGCGACCACGTTGAGTTCACCTTCGGCGGCGGTGAGGCAAACGTTGCCGTTTCCCTCGCTAACTACGGTATGGACGCAGCTTACGTTACCAAGCTCCCTGCTCACGCTATCGGTCAGGCGGCTGTAAACAGCCTTCGCCGCTACGGCGTCGACACCACCAAGATCGTTCGCGGTGGCGACAGAGTAGGTATCTACTTCAACGAGAAGGGTGCTTCTCAGAGAGGCTCCGTTTGCATTTACGACAGAGCTAACTCTGCTATTGCAAAGGCTTCCCGCGAGGACTTCGATTGGGATGCTATCTTTGAGGGTGTTGACTGGTTCCACTTCACCGGTATCACTCCCGCTCTCGGCGCAAACGTTGTTGAGATCTGCAAAGAGGCTTGCAAGGCTGCT
>CAZABU010000131.1:0-5589 GCA_964483225.1 uncultured Ruminococcus sp.
GTGCGAACGCCTCGCTGAGAATAGCGCCCTTGCGAAGGCTTCTCTTGCGCTTTGCGGTCTTGAGACCGAGGTTGTGTCTGTGGTTGTTGTGGTTCATCTTGATCTTTCCGCCACCGGTAAGAGAAAATCTCTTAGCAGAAGCCTTATGTGTCTTGATCTTTCCCATTTTAATACTCCTTTTCTTATCGGGTTTCCCCAAATTATTAACTGAATTACTTTTTCTCCGGCTTTACGGGAGAAAGCATGACGGAGAGGAATCTTCCCTCCTGGACCGCCTTCTTCTCGGCAACGCCCACATCGCGGCAGGCCTCCTGGAATTTAGCGATCACCTCGTCACCCAGCTCCTTGTGGGACATCTCTCTGCCCTTGAAGCGGATAACTACCTTAACCTTATTTCCCTCAGCAAGGAATTTCTTAGCGTGGTTGACGCGGGTATCGAAGTCGTGCTGCTCTATACGGCAGGACAGCTGAACCTCCTTGACCTTCACGGTAACCTGCTTCTTCTTTGCTTCCTTTTCTCTCTTATCGCGCTCGAAACAGAACTTGCCGTAATCGATGGCGCGGCACACGGGGGGAGTCGCATTTGCGGCTATAAGCACCAGGTCAACGCCGTTGTTGTAGGCATAGGCGCGTGCATCATCGATCTTCATAATGCCGACCTGCTCGTTGTCGGGTCCTATAACTCTGACCTCGGGAACCTTGATATCCTCGTTTATGAGCATATCCTTAGAGTTGTTGGGTTTAATGGTTGTGTACCTCCAAAAACAAAAAATGCATACGGAGAACTTCCGTACGCACACATACAATACACCCCTTCCAAAGAGTGAAAGTATTAACCATACGCACCCTTGTGGTATGGTGAGAACGGAAATTCTGCTTCATCTGAAGTGTTAACTTCTGTTGTATTATACCACTCGTTTTCCCATTTGTCAATAGGTTTTTGAAAAAAATTGAAATTTTTGCAAATTCCACTTTTTGAACAAACTTTTGGGGATAAAATTGGTGAAATTTCCATCTTTACAAATCCGAAAAATTGTTGTATAATATCCTTGCTGTGAGAGCGCCGCCGAAAGAAGCATCAATCGAATGATGACAAAACACCGACGGTGGACGGCTTCGTCACGGGCTTTCGCCTTTTTGGGCACATGGAACCATCACGTGGGGGCGTGAGGGTTCTTTTGTTTTATATTTCATTTACAATTTCATTCTACATTCTATATTTACAAGAAAAGTCTCAAATATGAGGGGAACTCATAAATGAGACTCTTTTTATTTATGCGAGCTCGAGCAAGGATGCGCTGTCGGCGTCAAGATAGAGGGTCGCGTTATCCTGGCGGCGCAGAATGCTTGCGGGACAGTGCTCGTCGATGGTTCCGGTGAGAGTTTCCTTCACCGCCCAGGCCTTGGTCTTTGCAGGAACTATGCAGAAGAGATAGGGGGCTCTGACGAGCGCGGGAACGGTGAGGGTAAGAGCGTGAGTGGGAACGTCCTCGAGCCTTGCAAAGCAACCGTCGTTGACCTGCTGATTACGGCAGATCTCGTCAAGCTTAACCGGCTTTACAAGGGCCTTATCCGCGAAATCGGCCACGGGCGGATCGTTGAAGGCGATGTGTCCGTTCTCGCCTATTCCCATCACCACGAGGTCGGTGGGATTCTCGCGAAGAAGGGCTGAATAGCGCTCTGCCTCTGCGTCGGGATCGGTAGCGGTAACGTCAATGCAGCTAACGCTCCTGAAGGGCACGAGATCAAAAATGTGCCTCCTAAGGAAATTGCCGAAGCCCTGGGGCGCATCGGCAGAGAGGCCTATGTACTCGTCCATATGGAAGGCATTTATGCGATTCCACTCGATATCCTTATCGGCAACGAGGGCGGCAAGGACGTCGTTCTGCGAGGGGGCGGCGGCAAAAATAACGTTCACCGTCTCCTTCTCGGCGAGCAGCTTTACAAGTCTGTCCTTGATATCAGAAGCCGCGTTCTGCCCCATTTTATCTCTTGTTTCAAAGATTTTTACAGTTAAATTATCAACTTTCATCATTTTCACCTCTCACAGTTCAATTGTATTTCCGTTTGATTTATACATACCTAGGATAAGTCGGATCACCTTGCATCCTTCGTAATAGTCTATGGGGAATTTGCGTCCCGATTGCAGGCAGTCGTAGAAATCGGCGATCAGTCGCTGGTGGCTGTTGCCGTAGACCGCCTTGCCGTGCTCGGGCTTTTTGTCGGCGGTTTTCGTATATTCACCGTTTATAACGAGATGATTGCCGAAGAAGTCTATCTCGTCGCCCTCGGTGGTTGCCACGGAGAAATTCACGATAAAGGAATGGAGCGAGGTGTTGGTCGCGTTCATAACGAAGTTAGTTTCATCGCTGACACGGAACAGGCCGAAGGCAGTGTCCTCCTCCTCAATGACTCCCTTCAGAGAATGGTTGGAAACCGTGGCGGTAACACTCTCGGGCATACCGCATATCCACTGAAGAAGGTCAAGCGTATGTAAGGCCTGATTCATCATAACGCCACCCCCCTCGGTGGTCCATTTTCCCCTCCAGTCGGCCGCGGCGTAATAGGCGGCGTCCCTGCACCAGGCGAGGGTTCCGACGGCGGTGGAAACGGTCTTATCCTTCAGGAAATTCTTGACCGCCACGGAAGCGGAATTATATCTGTTCTGATGGCAGACGCCGAGCGTGGCGTCGGAGCTCTCCACTGCTCTCTGTAGGATCTGCAGCTGCTCCTCGCTGATCGCAAGGGGCTTTTCGCACAGGACGTTAATACCCATAGCAAGTGCATCGCAGGTGACGGGAGCGTGGAGATAATGGGGCAAGCAGATATGCACCGTATCGGGGCGCACCTCCGATAGCATTTTGCGATAATCGGTATATACGGCACAGTCAAGCTCGAATTTACGCTTCGCCGCCTCGCATCTTTCGGGAATTATATCACAGAGGGCAGCTACGCTGTGCCCCGCCCTTTTCAAGGCGTTTATATGGGTGGGGGCAATAGAACCCACTCCGATTATTGCAGCTATCATATCAATCACCTTTGCTGACTTTTGTATCTATTATAAACCTGTTGTCAAGCCTTGTACATTGTTAAAATTAGAAATTTGTTTGCAAAAATTGTCGTTATACTAAGGATTTTTCCGCTTATATACGATTTTCAGCGAACGGAATATGTACCGCTTGATTATTCCCTGCTTTTTGAATTCGTCCATAAACATAAAAATATCGAATATCAGAAGGCAGATGGGTACGACGGATATGGCGCCGAGGGAGATACAGCGGTAGATAAAGTAAGCAAACAGCAATATAAGCACAAGATGGTACAGCGGTGCCGTCCAGATGATGCCTCTTATGGCCGTTACGCCCTCCTTTTCGGTGATCTTACCGATAAATCTCGTTCCGCCGAAGCGATAGTCCCTGTCGCGGGTCGCCCGCCCGGTCATCTCGCAGTACATTTTCAGCGAGTCGTCCTTGCGCCCAAGATGCACCTTCGGCTTTCCCTTCGAGGTATCAAAGCGCTCCGCCTCAACCACGGTATTACTGTCGGAGAGCACCTCCAGCACCTCATCTCTTGAAGCGTGTATCGTATAATTTATAAATAGCATATTCAGTCCTCGTCAAGGCAGGCATACACGGCATTGAAGAATCTGGGCATAACTACGCTGTGCAGACCGCCCATGTGCTCTGCGTGGAATATAGCAATACGGTTTGCGGGGTCAGCGGATAAAATGGAAAGCTTGGCTCCGTCCCAGCCGAATATTCCCTTTGGTGCAAGATTACCCACGGAGGCGGGGTCGACGTTCACTCGCACGCCGTAAGCGTAGGTGAAGCCCCTGTGCTGCACGCCCTTGAAATGTGAATTAAAATGCTCGGGAGGCACTACGGGCGAGCGCAGCAGCTCAACGCCAAAGGAGGATAGGATACGCTCTCCGTTACGCCCCTTACCCATATGGGTAAGCGCATCGGCGAGAAGTATATAATCGTCCACCGAGGATATAAGCCCTGCGCCGCCGCTCTCATACTCCGTACCGAAAACGTAAGGATTGTCACTGCCCATCTCTACGGGCGAGCGAGTGGCGGAATCGTAGGAATACTGGGTTGCAAGGCAGGAGAGCCGCTCCTCGCTGCGGTCAAAGGAGGTGCGGATCATACCGAGGGGGTCGAAAATATTTTCCTTCATATAATCGCCGAGCTTCATTCCGGAAACAAGCTCCACAACTCCGCCCAGCACGTCGTGGGAAAAGCTGTATTTATAGCCTGTACCCGGCTCGAAGCACAGAGGCTCCTCGGCAAGGGCTCTGACAATATCGAGAGTGGGAGCTCTGCCACCGGTTTCTTCGATCACGCGCTTAATGGCAGGGCGATCTCTGTTGTAGTCAAGGCCGGAGGTCATAGAAAACAAATGCTTTATGCGAATAGGGTTCCTTGCATCTGCAAGATGCTCGCCGTCGCCGTCCTTTATCCGCACCTGCATATCCTTAAATTCGGGAAAATATGCGTAAAGCGGGTCGTCGATCAGAATCTCGCCGCGCTCCACAAGCTGCATGGCGGCAACGCAGGTCGCAACCTTGGTGCAGGAATAGATATTGTAGAGAGCGTTGTCCCGCACGGGCGTGCCGAAACGAAGATTATCGTAGCCGCTCTGATGGCGGAAAACGGGCTCGTGATCCTTATAAATCACCGTGTCCGAGCCGGGCACACCCAGCATAGGAAGGTAAAAATCGAGAAAATCTCGTAGCTTATCAAAATTCATATCTCACCTCAGGTTTTATCCGAGAGTAATTACGGTAACACCCGCATCACCCTCGCCGTATTCTCCGTGTCTGTAAGCCTTGATCCTCTTGTCGCTCTTAAAATATTTCCAGAGAGCGGCGCGGAGAGCACCGGTGCCCTTGCCGTGAATTATACGCACGGTGGGAACACCTGCAAGCACCGCATCGTCAAGGTATTTATCAACGACGAACCAGGCGTCGTCACCTATCATTCCGCGCACGTCGATCTCCGAGCGGAAGGTGGAAACGACGGTCTTTTTGACCTTGCCCTCGCTGACCTTTGCCGGTGCTTTAGACTCATATCTGACACTTCCGTCAAGCAGACGGAGCTTGTCCTCCGTGACCTTGGTTTTCAGAATACCCGCGGTAACGGATATCATTCCCTTTTTATCGGCAAGAGCCGTAACAACGCCCTCACGGGACACGGTGGTAAGGAACACCTTATCTCCGACCTTCAGCGGACGGGGCAGCTTATAATCCTCGTCAAGCTCGATATCCCTGACGTCAACGCCCTCCATAAGGCTCTCGCTCTCACGCATGCGGCGGCGCATTTCTTCTCTTGCACTGGCCATCATTTCGTTGCGCTTATCCTTGTCCTCCTGGCGGCGAAGGTCCTCCAGCTGACGGAAGATAAATTCACTGGACGCCCGCGCGCTTTCAAGTATCTGCCGCGCTTTAAGTGTCATTTTTGAAATTTCTTCCTCATTCTTGGCTATTTTTGCCTTCAGGTCGGCCTCTGCCTCGGACTTAAATCTCTCGTATTCGGCTCGGAGCCGTTCAGCCTCCTCGCGCTCTCGCTCCATAGCGATTCTGTTGGT
>CAZABU010000132.1:0-5582 GCA_964483225.1 uncultured Ruminococcus sp.
TATCGGTAGCTCCTGCCATATCAAGGGATCCCGTCAGGTAGTAGAGCAGCTTCAGTATCTGATAGCCGAGAATAATCTTGGTGAAAAGGTGGAGCTCGGCGGCACCTTCTGCATGGGTAAATGTCAGAAGGGCGTTTGCGTAACGGTAAACGACACCTTCCATTCCGTAACTCCCGATAGCGTAGGCGAGTTCTTCAAAGAAGAAGTTCTTGCAAAGGTGTAAGGCTATGCTGTTCGTTCAGGTTTGCGTTGGCTCGTCTTGCCACCTCAAGGGCTCTGCCGATATAGTAGAGCTTCTCGAAAAAGCCGTGGAGGAATATCATATCGAGGATGAGGTGGTGCTTTCCGGCAGCTTCTGCATTGGAAAGTGCAACCGTGTTGGAGTTACCGTTCAGGTAAACGATGATATTCACGTCGGTGTTACAAGAGAGAATTTCAGAGAATTTTTTAAGAAAAATATACTAGACTTTATTGAAAACGAAGGGGCGTGAGAAAAATGGCAAACTGCTTGACTCTTAAAAAATCAAACTGCAAGAACTGTTATAAATGCATTCGCAACTGCCCCGTAAAGGCGATTCGTTTTTCCGGTAATCAGGCGCATATTATCGGTAATGAATGTATTTTGTGCGGTCATTGCTTTGTTGTTTGCCCTCAAAATGCCAAGGAGATAGTTGACGGTACCGAAAAGGCTCGCGTCCTTCTTCAGAGCGGAGATCCCGTCGTAGTCAGTCTTGCCCCCTCCTTTATTGCAAATTACGATGGCGTCGGAATCGAAGCCATGCGCCGTGCTCTTAAAAAGCTCGGCTTCTTTGACGTTGAGGAAACCGCGATAGGCGCAACAATAGTTAAAAACGAGTACGAGCGTATGCTCCGCGAGGAGGAGAGGGATATAATTATCACCTCCTGCTGTCACTCGGTAAACCTGCTTATACAGAAGTATTTCCCCTCGTCTCTTGAATACCTTGCGGACGTGATGTCTCCTATGCAGGCTCATTGCGCGGATATAAAGAGAAGGATGCCAAATGCGAAAACGGTATTCATAGGACCCTGCGTCGCAAAGAAGGACGAGGCCGAATATTACGAGGGCATCGTTGATGCGGTTCTTACGTTTGAGGAGCTTACCAATTGGCTGAAATCCGAGAGGATAGAGCTTGAGAGGGAGATGGATAACACTCCCGAAAGCCGTGCTCGCTTCTTCCCGACGACCGGCGGCGTGCTTAAAACGATGGCACAGAATGCTCCCGGTTATACGTACATGGCCCTTGACGGTGTCGAAAACTGCATTGCCGCGCTCAGAGATATTGAAAGCGGAAAGATACATAAGTGCTTCATTGAGATGTCGGCGTGCGTAGGCAGCTGCATCGGAGGTCCGGTTATGGAAAAATACCACCGCTCCTCTCCTATCAAGGACTTTATCACCATTTCCGATTATGCGGGCGAGCGCGACTTTGACGTAGCTCAGCCGGCGCCCATGACGCTAAAAAAGAACTTCACAATGATCGAGCATAAGCTTGCCACACCGTCGGATATGGAGATAATGACAGTTCTCCGTCAGATGGGTAAGTTCAAGCCCTCCGACGAGCTGAACTGCGGCTCCTGCGGATATAACTCCTGCCGCGAGAAGGCGATAGCTATTATACAGGGCAAGGCCGAGAGCTCGATGTGTCTGCCCTTCCTCAAGGATAAGGCCGAGAGCTTCTCGGATACCATAGTAAAGAACACGCCGAACGGTCTTATCGCCTTGAACGAAAATCTCGAGGTACAGCAGATCAACGCCGCCGCCCGTAAGATAATGAATATCCGCTCCGAAAGCGACGTGCTGGGCGAGCCCGTTGTCCGTATTCTCGACCCCTCCGTATTCCTTCAGGTGAAGAACAGCGGAAGAACCGTCCGCGATCAGCGCACCTATCTCGCGGAATACAAGAAATACATCAAGCAAACGGTGGTTTACGATCCCGAGTCCCGTATGCTGATCGGTATTATGCGTGACATTACCGATGAGGAGTCCGACAGAGAGAAAAAGGCGAGGATCAACAAGCAGACCGTTGAGGTTGCGGATACCGTCGTTGAGAAGCAGATGAGGATAGTTCAGGAAATCGCGTCCTTGCTCGGAGAAACTGCGGCGGAGACCAAGATCGCACTCACTAAGCTAAAGGAGTCGATCGACGATGAATGATTTATGCGCAGATATAGGATATAAAAGCATCAATCATGTCGGCGAAGAGCTTTGCGGTGACCACGTAGACGTGGTAGAGGAAAATGAGAATTCCACCGTGATAGTGCTTGCGGACGGACTTGGCTCGGGCGTTAAGGCGAGTATCCTCTCGACCCTCACCTCCAAGATCATATCCACTATGATGGCGGAAGGCCTTCCCATCGAGGAGTGCGTAGCCACCATCGCCGCAACGCTTCCCGTATGCTCGGTGCGCGGCGTGGCGTATTCAACGTTTACGATCATTCATTTGTTGAATAACGAGGTAGCCGAGATCATTCAGTATGATAATCCGCACGTTATCGTCATCAGAAATTACGATATATACGATTATCCGAAGACCGAAATGAACATCGGCGGAAAGAAGATCTATAAATCTATTATCAAATTGCAGGAGGACGACGTTTTTATCGCCATGAGCGACGGATGTCCCCATGCGGGTATGGGCGGTAAATACAACTTTGGCTGGAAGAGAGAGGATATAGCCGCGTATATGCTTGCGCTCAGCGCCGGCGGTTATACGGCGAAAAATCTCTCGACTATGCTCGTTGACGAGTGCGATAAGCTTTACGGTCACAAGCCCGGAGACGATACCACCGCCTGCGTCGTAAAGATCAGAAAGAGAGAGCCGATGAACATTCTGTTTGGCCCTCCCTCAAACCGTGACGATGCGAACAGAATGATGTCGCTGTTCTTCTCCAAGGAGGGAAAGCATATCGTATGCGGCGGAACGACCTCCTCTATTGCGGCAAAATATCTTGGAAAGCCCGTTCAGGCCAGCTTGAAATTCGAGCGCAGCGACGTGCCCCCGATAGCATATATCGAGGGAGTTGATCTGGTAACCGAGGGAGTCATCACGATGAACAAGGTTATTCAGTATGCGAAGGATTATCTCGGTGATAACGGACTTTACGAGGAATGGAACTTCAAAAAGGACGGCGCCTCTCTCATCAGCAGACTCTTGTTTGAGGAAGCCACAGACATCAATTTCTACGTAGGCAGAGCTGTGAACCCTGCCCATCAGAACCCCGACCTTCCCATAAACTTCAACATAAAAATGAATTTAGTGGAAGAATTATCCGCCTGCCTCAAAAAGATGGGTAAGCGTATAAAGGTAAGTTATTTTTAAGGAGATGTAAAGTATTATGCGCAAATTTGACACAAAAGTGCAGCATTTGAAGTACAAGGTACTACGTGAAGTAGCGCGTCTTGCGTGGAATGATAAGCTTCTTGAGAACGTTATGGATATTCCCGCGATGCTTGCGCCCGGTAAGGAAGCGACAATGCGTTGCTGTGTTTACAAGGAGCGCGCTATTCTCGGTGAACGTGTAAAGATCGCTATGGGCGGCAATAAGAACAACCCCAACATAATCGAGGTAATTGATATTGCCTGCGACGAATGTCCTGTTGGCGGATATGAGGTTACTAACGCCTGCCGGGGATGTCTGGCTCACCGTTGCGAGGACGTGTGTAAGTTCGGGGCGATCTCTTTTGATCACAATCACGTAGCGCATATTGATAAATCTAAATGCAGGGAATGCGGTGCATGCGCAAAGGTTTGTCCCTATACCGCGATCGTCGGCCGTAAGCGCCCCTGCCAGAATGCTTGCAAGGTGAAGGCGATCTCTATGAACGACGAGAAGGCCGCAACCATAGACAATTCCAAGTGCATACAGTGCGGAGCCTGCGTATATCAGTGCCCCTTCGGCGCTATTACGGATAAGTCCTTCATATTAAATGCTATAGACATTCTTAAAAAGAGCGAGCGTAACACCCGCGGCGGTAACTACAGAGTTTATGCAGTGGTTGCCCCTTCTATCTCGAGTCAGTTCTCGTACGCAAAGCTCGGACAGGTTGTAACGGGCCTTAAAAGGCTTGGCTTCCACGACGTTGTCGAGGCGGCACTCGGCGCGGATATGGTTGCTATGGCAGAAGCGAAGGAGCTGTCCGAAAAGACGCTCCTCACAAGCTCCTGCTGTCCCGCTTTCGTGCAGTACATTAAGTCGGCATTCCCGAGACTCGTAGAGCATATTTCTCATAATATGTCTCCTATGGCGGTTCTCGCAAAGTATATCAAGGAAACGACTCCTGATGCCAAGGTGATCTTCATCGGTCCGTGTACCGCTAAAAAGGCAGAGGCACAGCTTGAGAAGGTCAAGGCGTACGTTGATTGCGTGCTCACGTTTGAGGAGCTTCAGGCCCTCTTCGACAGCCGTGATCTCGACCTTTCCTCTCTTGAGGAGGGCGTGCTTGATAACGCCTCCTACTTTGGACGTATCTTTGCAAGAAGCGGTGGTCTTACCGATGCGGCCGCTCAGGCTATGAAGGAGCAGAACATCGACTTTGAGATAAAGCCCGTGGTTTGCGACGGCATCGAGGCCTGCCGTATGGCACTGCTTAAGCTGAACAAGGGTGTCCTTGACGGTAACTTCATTGAGGGTATGGCTTGTATCGGCGGTTGTATAGGCGGCGCGGGATGCTTGACCCACGGCGAAAAGAACAAGGCTGAGGTCGATAAATACGGCCGCGAGGCACTTGAGAAAAATATAAGCGATGCAATATCGCTGCTAAAATAAATTAAGGAGAAAAAGCAATGGCAAACAGATTCGTACTTAACGAAACCAGCTACCACGGTAAGGGGGCGATCAAGGAGATCGCAACCGAAATTAAGGCAAGAGGCTTTAATAAGGCACTGGTATGCTCCGACCCCGACCTCATCAAATTCGGAGTTACCAAGAAGGTGACCGATGTTCTTGACGCGGCCGAGATCGCATACGACGTATTCAGCGATATCAAGCCCAATCCCACCATTGAAAACGTACAAAACGGAGTTTGCGCCTTTAAGCAGAGCGGTGCAGACTGCATCGTTGCCATCGGCGGCGGCTCCTCTATGGATACCGCGAAGGCTATCGGTATTATCATTGAGAACCCCGGGTTCGCTGACGTGAGAAGTCTTGAGGGCGTTGCTCCCACCAAGAACAAGTGTACTCCCATCATCGCGGTTCCCACCACTGCTGGTACTGCTGCAGAGGTTACCATAAACTACGTTATAACCGATGCCGAGAAGAACAGGAAGATGGTTTGCGTAGACGTTCACGACATTCCCGTCGTTGCAGTTGTTGATCCCGATATGATGGCTACTATGCCTAAGGGGCTTACTGCCGCAACCGGAATGGACGCCCTCACTCACGCTATTGAGGGCTACATTACCAAGGGTGCTTGGGAAATGAGCGATATGTTCCACATCAAGGCCATTGAGATCATTGCAAAGAGCCTCAGAGGCGCGGTAGCAAATACCGACGAAGGACGCGAGGGCATGGCTCTCGGTCAGTACATCGCAGGCATGGGCTTCTCCAACGTTGGTCTGGGT
>CAZABU010000133.1:0-5468 GCA_964483225.1 uncultured Ruminococcus sp.
TATGCACAAAAAATCCGCCGTTTTCGGCACCTGCGGGAGCCGTAGGGATAAAGTAAGTCGGAGCGAACGGAAATAAAGATAAAAAACTAAATTGAAATGGAATAAATTCGCATAATTTCAACATTAGAAAAGTAAATCTCATAAAAAGTATGGGCAGAAGCACCTATATCGGTACCTCTGCCCGTTTTTTATTCGGGTAGCCTGAATGCGACAGCCCCTCGTCTTATCTATCGCCGTGGACTGCACCGCACCCCAGCATCTGCTCAATGCGAAGCAGGCGATTATACTTCGCCGTACGCTCGGAGCGGCAGGGCGCGCCGCACTTGATATACCTTGCGTTCGTGGCGACGGCAAGGTCGGCGATGAAGGTGTCCTCGGTTTCTCCGGAGCGGTGGGAGATTATATAGTCATATCCGCTGTCGGCGGCCTTTCGTATCACGTCAAACACCTCGGTGAGGGTGCCGATCTGATTAGGCTTTACCAGGACGGCGTTTGCATATTTTCCGTCAATTCCCGCAGAAAGCCGCTCCCTGTTCGTCACGAAAAGGTCATCACCCACCAGCATTATTTTATTGCCCAGCCGCCGCGTCAGCTCCTGCCAGCCCGAGGCGTCGTCCTCACCGAGGCCGTCCTCGATGGAAATGAGGGGGTATTTTTCCGCAAGGGTCGCGTAGTACTCGATAAGCTCGGCGGAGCTTTTTTTATCGCCGCTTTTGGTGAGCTTATAGCCCTTCCCGTCCCACCACTCCGAGGACGCAACGTCCAGCGCAAGACCAACCTGCTCGGTGCCATACCCTGCCGCCTCTATGGCCTCGCAGAGCAGCTCCAGCGCCTCCTCGTCGGAGCGAAGGTCGGGAGCAAAGCCGCCCTCGTCGCCAACGGTCACCGAATAGCCGCGTTTTTTCAGTATTCCGCCGAGGGTACGGTAGATCTCCGCCCCGATTCGCAGAGATTCGCAGAAGGCGAGCCCCTGCGGCACTATCATAAATTCCTGTATCTCCAGATTGTTTGATGCGTGCAGACCGCCGTTCAGAACGTTCATCATCGGCGTGGGAGTCCGTCTTGCCGCCACGCCGCCGAGGTATCTGTAAAGCTCACAGCGATGATGAGATGCCGCCGCCGAGGCCACCGCCAGCGATACGGCAAGTATGGAATTTGCGCCAAGGCGCTCCTTCCGCTCCGTGCCGTCGAGATCCACCAGAGCGTGGTCTATCGCCGCCTGCTCGCAGGCATACTTCCCTTCGAGGGCGGGGGATATCTCCTGATTTATCATATGGGTCGCACCGAGAACCCCCTTGCCGCCGTAGCGCTCCTTGTTCTCGTCGCGAAGCTCGCGGGCCTCGTAGCTGCCGCAGGACGCGCCCGAGGGAACCGCCGCCACGCCGAGGCTCCCGTCCTCCAGCCGTACCTCACATCTGACGGTGGGATTGCCGCGGGAGTCGAGTATCTCCTCGCCGAATACGCTTATGATTTTTGAGCCCTTGTCCTTCATTTCCTGTTCCTCCGTTTTTTCTTCTATTATTGACAGCACAGGCGGGATTATTCAGGGGGACTAAATATACAAAAAACAGCGCAGGCGTTTTGCCTGCGCTGTCGATATTTTTCAAATCAAACCTTTGCCGCTACCTTTGAGCGGACGGTGTACTCGGTTACGCCGAGAATGGTCTCGCCGTCGACCTGGAGGGCTCTGGGCTCGTCGAACTTAACGGTGATCTCGTGACCGCGGAACACGGTGACAGCCTCGGTGTGCTTCACGTGCTCGCCCTTGAAGATGGAGGGGAAGATCATAAGAGTCTTGAGCTTGCCGGTGCCGTGGAAGAGCATCAGCGAAACCTTGTGGTCGGGGTCGTGTCTGTCCTGCTCGGGGGTGGGGATCATGCCGCCGCCGTAATGCCTGCCGTGCATGGTGGGAGCTATCCACACCTTCTCAAACTCGTGAGTCACGCCGTCAACGGTGACGGTGGCCTTGGTGGGCTTGTATGCAAAGAGCAGGCCCTTAATGGCGATCATAGTATAGTTGATCTTGGTCTTGCCCTGAGCGCGCATAGCGTCGCCAACCTCGCAGCAGTAGCCGTCGATGCCGTAGCCAACGCCGTTGATAAAGCGATAGGTCTTTCCGTTTACCTCAACGGTGGGAAGATCGTGAACGAAGAGGTCAAGATCCAGAAGGTCGGTCTTTTCCTCCGTGGGGATATCGTTAAGGAAATCGTTGCCGGTGCCGGCCGCGAAATAGTAGAGCTTGTTACGAAGGTCAAGGCCCTCGATATTGTTTATAAACTTGTTAATGGTGCCGTCGCCGCCGCAAAGCACGATGTCGTCGTCCTCGGAAAGTCCCGCAAGGAGCTCACCGTAATCCTCGACCTCGGTAACGTTGATCTTTACCTTCTCGCCATCGAGAAGAGCCTCAACCTTCTCAACGTCAGCCTCGCCGCGTCCGCATCCCGCAAGGGGGTTATAAAGTATGTAGTGCTTCATCCTGAAATTCTTCTTTCTTAAACAAATATAGACCGTAGGAGCATAGCATAAGCTATGAGGATTATACCACATAAGCGTGTACTTTTCAACCCTTTTTGTGAAATTATTTATTTTTGCCAAATATTACCGCGCGGTAATTTACCGAGCAAACGAACGGTTACGGCCTTAATTTAAGCTGAAAATGTATGCTAAGGTTTGCCTTTTTCGCGCCTTGGCGAGGAGAAGAACTGCAGAGAAATGTAATCTTAGGTTTACAAAAATCAGAAGTTGAAGCCGTTATAGCCCCAACGGTCGCACTCGCGGTACTTAACGTAAATGCGGTCCTTCGGGACGCCGAGGATATCGCTCACAACGTTGCAGAGCCTCTCGGTCAGAGCGTCGTAGGCGCTATCCCTTGCAGAGCCGAAGATATCAACCTCCAGCATAGCACAGTCGGTGTCCATATCGCCGCGGAAGGCCATTTTCTTTCCGTCCTCAAAGCCCAGCATCAGCCATTCCTCGCTCTTGCCGGGGATAAGGGCTATAGCGTCGGCGAAGGCCTCCTTAAGAGCTTTGGCCGTACCTTCGGTGAGCTTTACCGTGGTTTTAGTTTCAATGTAAGGCATAATTATTTCCTTTCTTTGATCGCTTTCAGAGCGTCGATAACCTCTATGTAGGTGTAGAGCGAGCCGAGGCAGCAGAGTGCTGTGCCGGCTTTTGCGGCGTAGTCCATTCCCTGCTCGAGAGCCGAGGCAACGCCGTCGGTGGCGGTAGCGTCAACGCCCGCCTCGCAAAGCTCCCCTGCATAGTCCTCGGCCGAGAGGGCGCGGGGGTTGTCCGGAGTTATGGTAAAGGCGCGGCTCGCCACCTCGGATATCCGCCCGGCGATGTGCCTGTGGTCCTTGTCGGAAAGGACGCCGGTGAGCACTGCCACGGGTCGGTCGGGGAAATAGTGCTTGATGCTCTCCACCGCCGCGTCGATGCCCTGGGGATTGTGGGCGCCGTCGAAGATAACGGTGGGCTCCTTGTTTATCACCTCGAACCTCGCGCGCCACCGGGCGGCGGCAAGTCCCGCTCTCAAGGCCTCCTCGGATATGTCAAGGCCGCGGGTGCGGAGAATATCCGTAGCGTCGGTAACGAGGGCGGCGTTTTTCGGCTGATAGAGGCCGAGCAGAGATATCCGCAGCTCCTCCCTCTCGCGGTAGGAGAAGGTAGCGCCGCGACTGTCGGCGGAGTCGATTTTCAGCTTCGTGTAATCGGTGGTGAAAAATTCCGAGCCGCGCTCTGCGGCCGTCCTTCCGATGACCTCTGCCGCCGCGGCGTCCTCGCCGCCGTATATAACGGGTGCGCCGTCCTTGATTATGCCGGCCTTTTCCGCCGCTATCTTCTCTACGGTGTCACCGAGGAAGGCCGTGTGGTCGAGGGCGATGCCGGTTATGACCGAGAGATAGGGCTCTCTTATAACGTTCGTGGAATCGAGCCTGCCGCCCATTCCCGCCTCAAGCACCACCACGTCACACCCCTCGCTCTTAAAATACTCGAAGGCGATGGCGCTTATCAGCTCGAACTCGGTGGGTCTGTCGGTCATTTTCTCGGCGTGGGGCTTTACCCTCTCGGTGATACGGGCGAGGGCTTCGTTTGGAATATTTTCGCCGTTTACGCGCATACGCTCGTTAAATTCGTAAATATAGGGCGAGGTAAAAAGCCCCACCTTGTAGCCCGCCGCCTGCAAAACCTCCGAGAGCATAGAGCAGAAGGAGCCCTTGCCGTTGGTGCCCGCAACGTGAACGAAGCGCAGCTCCCTCTCCGGGTGGCCGAGGCTCTCACAGAGCGCCTCTATTCTGTCAAGACCGGGCTTGCAGAAGGTCCAGCTTACGCCGTGAATATATTCGAGTGCTTCCTTATAATTCATCCTTATCGTTGACCTCCTTGTCGGACTGTCGGGATTCCTCACGCGCCGCAGGCTTCATTGATGATATCGCCCTTTTTATACCGCGGTTTCTCAAAAGTATGAAGAGTATGATACCCTCGAGGGCACCAACGATGAGATAGTTTAACGTACGCCACGCGATGAGCGTCAAAAAAGGCGTGCCGTAAAAGACGGAGAGCCCTATAGTCTTCATAAGGACAGAGCCGTTGATATGCGCCGCCGCCACGGAAGGGACAAGCCGCGCCCATTCGGGAACGGCGGTTTTTAACATGAGCTTATGGACGAAGCCCGCCGTCGCACCGATAACCGCCGCGCCGAGGGTAATGAAGGGATTTATCGCGTAGCCGACGATAAGGCAGCCGACGATATCCGCCACCGCTCCGACCACCGCCCCCGCAAGGGGCCCGAAGGCGATTCCCGCGAACAGAATGGGCAGATTCTCAAAGCTTATGCGTATCACGTCGCCAAGGTTGACTGCCAAAAGCTTTCCGAGCACGATGCTCATTGCGGAAAGAAGTGCCATAAGCACCGCCGGCTTCAAGGGTACAAATTTTCTTTTTTCTTGCATAAAAAAACCTCCGTGTCACAGATTTACATCTCCGTACCACGGGGGTATCTTCATATGAAATGAAGCCGTCAGGCGCCCTATCGGTAACAGTGGGATGCGGGAGGTATACCGCGGCATTCGCCATTCGTCCGAGTGACAACTCCCCGTCCACTCAGCACTACGCATACTTCCCTACTCTGTTTTAATGTATGAGAACATTATAGCACCATTCTTCAGAAATTACAATAGGCGATGCAAAATTTTTCAGAGCTTTTTCACAGGGTGTTTTTTGCGTTTTTTACAAATGACAGCTAAATCTCAGGGCGATTTTTCAAATTTTCAACAAAATTGATAAAATTTTGACTAAAGTCTTGTATATTTTGAAATCTTATGATATAATTAGGAATGGTGCAGAGTGCACCCTTAGATCAGATAATAAAATTTTTATATTTTGGAGGATTTTCAAAATGGCAAACGTAAAGGTTGCAATCAATGGCTTTGGCCGTATCGGCCGTCTGGCTTTCCGTCAGATGTTCG
>CAZABU010000134.1:0-5459 GCA_964483225.1 uncultured Ruminococcus sp.
CGCAGTCTTTACGTGGAAAACACGGTCTTTGACATGCTGATCACGTGGATGATGGGTCGCTGCTCGAGATTGGTAAGTCCGTGGAACTTTTCGGGGAGGGGGAGAAGGGATTTTGCCAGCAGAGTCATAGAGGTGGCGTGGACGGAAACCTCGCCGGTACGGGTGCGGAACAGATGTCCCTCAACGCCTACGACGTCGCCCACGTCCCACTTTTTAAAGGCTGCGTAATCCTCCTCGCCGATTCCGTCGCGGGAAACGTAGAGCTGGATCTTGCCCTCGCCGTCGAGCATATGAGCAAAGGAGGCTTTACCCATAATTCTGCGGCTGATAAGTCGGCCCGCAAGACGCACCTTGATAAGCTCACCCTCGGCGAGTGTCTCTTCTTTTTCATTGAAGAGCGCGATAGCGCGGGTACTTTCGGTAGTTACGTCATACTTGGTTATCTCAAAGGGGTTCTTGCCCGCCTCGCAAAGGGCGGCAAGCTTTTCACGGCGCACCGCAAGCTCGCTGGTGCTGCTCTGCGCCTGATTCTGATTTTCCTGATTTGCCATGATGTATTCCTCTCAAATAGGATTTTGGATTAGTTCTGTTCCTTTGCGCGAGTAACGCTCTTGATCTGCAGATGCTGCTCACGCACGCCTGCGACAACTACCTCGTCACCCTCGGACGCGCCGAGAAGAGCGATACCGATAGGGGAGGAGTCGGAAATCTTTCCATTCTTGGGGTCGGTCTCGTAGGAGCCCACTATGTGATAGGTGAACTCCGCCTTGCGCTCAACGTTGTAAAGCACTACGATGGAGCCGACGCTGATCTTACTCTCGTCGATCTGGGATTCGTCAAGAACCTTTGCATTTGCGATCATCTCCTTGAGCTCGGCAATTCTTGCATGAATCTTACCCTGCTCCTGCTTTGCCTCGTCGTACTCGCTGTTCTCAGACAAGTCACCGAAGGCACGCGCGGTGGATATCTCCTTTTTGTTTTCCTCAACCTTGACGTTTACAAGGTAGTCCAGCTCATCCTGCAATGCCTTGAAGCCGGCGGGGGTGTAGATCTTGGTTTCTGCCATTTTTAAGTTCTCCTGTATATAGTGAAATAATTAATAAAATCAAGCAATTTGTAACCTTTAGTTTGCATTTATAAGCTTATCCAGCTCTTCTAATGCTCTCTCAAGCTGCAGATCCTCGGTCTCTGTGTTTTGAATCTGCACATCGGGTGTGACTCCGACTCCATGATAATTTATACCGCACGGAGGCGCGTAATATGCAACGGTGAAGGTGATGGAGGAGCCGTCCGAATAGAGGAAGCCCTTTTGCATAACACCCTTCTTAAAGGTGGTCGTACCTACGACGGTGGCATTCAGGAGTCCATCGTTTCGGTAGTCTCTGATCGCCGCGGTAAAAATCTCGCCGGCGGATGCGGTATACTCGTTGCAGAGCACCACCATCGGCAGGTCCAGTACGTGGTCTGAAATCTTACCGCTGACGGGGTCAACATCGTCAGACGTCTTGGTAATCTCCTCGGGCATATTCTTGTAAGCGTAGGAAACGAGTCTGTGCCCCGTGGGTACAAGGTAGGATATCATATCACATACTGTATCGAGATATCCGCCGAGGTTGCCGCGGAGGTCAAATATTACGCCCTTAACCTCGGCAGCCTCCACCGCCTTCACCGCTTCGACAAACTGCGAGTAGGTGTTTCCCTTGAAGTCTGTGATCTGGATATATCCAACTCCGTCGCTGACGGAATATGCAACCGTTTTTTCTACGACCTCTGCACGTATTGCGGTACACTCGACGGTCTGATCGCCGCGCTTGAGCGTAAGCTTGACCTCCGTACCTATCTGGCCGCGCACACGGCTTACCACGTTCAGGTAACCGATCTCGTCTATGCTGACGCCGTCAACGCCGATAATATAGTCGCCGACCTGCATTCCGGCAGCTTCTGCGGGAGAACCGAGATATACCGACGAGATCATCAGGGACTGCTCGTCGTGGTTATATTCGATAACAACACCGATACCGCCGAATTTTCCGCTCATATCAAGATTGTATTCCTCGCTTTCCTCAGCGGGTCTGTATATCGCGTAAGGGTCATCGAGCACGTTTACGTAACAGGTGAGGATCGCATCGGTCACCGTACTTTTATCGGCACGGTCAATGCTATCGTAGTAGTCCGTAAGGAAGCCTTCCGCGCAAAGCCGCGCATGCTCGCGCGTCTGAGGCATGCCGCCTTCGTAATTGTAATACATAGAAACAAGGCGCTCCATGTACTTAACCTTGGACGTATCATAATTGCCGAAGCCCCAGTCCTGCAGATAGTCCGAGACGTATCCGTAATCCAGAACGTCGTCGGCAGCAAGGGCTGCGCTCATAGCCTCGGTTATCTCCTCGCGGCTTCCCATCCGGCTCTTGGTGCCGGAGCACGAGCAAAGCGCGAGCGCAAGCGTGATGCATAGCAAGAGGAGAAGGGGGAGCTTGGAATAATGCTTTTTTTGTATCATTGATTTTCTCCGGGAAAACAAATATTCTTTTTTTCGCATACCGTGGGGTCCTGCGCATAGCGCATAACCCCACGTCTAAAGTGCCGGTATCACACCGATCCGACCGGCGGAACGGTTGTGTACATTATATAATATATATGCGAAATAATTTGTCTTAACAAGTCGGTGAAATGAAAATGATCAGAATTTGGTGGGCTTGCTGGAAAGATATTTCTTAACCATAAGTGCAACCTTGAAGGTAACCGCATGGTCAAACTCGCGCAGGTCAAGTCCGGTAAGCTTTCTGATCTTTTCCAGCCTGTAAACCAACGTGTTTCTATGTACGAACAGCTTTCTCGAGGTTTCGGATACGTTGAGGTTGTTCTCGAAGAAGCTCTGAACGGTCATCAGCGTTTCGCGGTCAAGGGACTCAAGGGAGCCCTTCTTGAATACCTCTCCGAGGAATATCTCGCAAAGGGTGGTGGGGAGCTGATAGATAAGTCTGCCAATACCGAGGTTCTCGTAAGACATAACCGGCTTTTCAATGTCAAATACCTTACCGACCTCAAGCGCGATACGGGCCTCCTTGTAGGCTCTGGCGAGATCCTTGAGATTGTCAACGACAGAGGATATTCCGACGAGCACCTTTACACCGTGATCTGCAGCTACTGTGTCCATAATGGAGCGGGCGTAAGCCTCAAGCTCATCGATCTCGATATCTACGGGTACCTCTTTAACCACTACCACGTCCTGCTCGCTAATGTTGATAACGTAATCCTTATCCTTGCCGTCAACGATGGTCTGCATGATCTCGTAAGGCGGAAGCTCGGGCACGCTCTGGAATTTAACAACGATAACGACGCGGGATTCTTCGTTGCTGAAGTGGAGCTCGTTGGATTTTATGTATATGTCGCTGGGCAGTATGTTATCAAGTATAATGCTCTTGATGAACGAGCCCTTGTCGTATTTTTCGTCGTACAGGCTCTTGATATTGCCGAGGAATATCGACATAAGCTCGGTCATACTGCCGGCGTGAGAGTCATCACCCTCAACAAAGGCGATACAGTCGTTCTTGCCGGAGGAATTTATGAAACGGTAGGTATAGCCCTCGTATATTACCGCATCTGCGGAATAGGAAAGCTCCTCGCGCAACCTCTGCTTGGATTCTCCGATCTTACCGAGCTCGCTGCAGGCTATAACTATTCCGTTCTCGTCAATAACGCCAACGGTGCGCCCTACAACGTCCTTCATCTGGTGTATTACTGTCTGAAACATACGGTTTGACATAAAAAAATCCTTTCGGCGTCTCCAAACGCAAAAATAAAACCCACTGCGAAGCCGAATTTTTACACGGCTCCGTAGGGTTTTTGTCTATACTGTACTATATTTTATCTTATTTTTGGACAATTTTCAATAGTTTTTTGAAAAAAACTCTAAAAAATTCACAAAAAAATCATATTTTATTTGTCAAATATGATATTCATAACTCAAAAACGTAAGAAATAGCCGACAAAACGAAGCTCGGAGCGGTTTCGCATCTGAGAATACGGTGACCGAGGGAGATGGGGAGATTACCGACCTCTATGGCCGCCTCCGCTTCTTCGGGCGAAAAACCACCCTCGCTGCCGACGATAATCGAAACGGTTTTTGCATTGATATGACTTTCCAGAGCTGATTTCAGCGAATGCTCGTTTTCGTTTTCATAGCAGAAGAGGGGCAAGTCGGCCCTTGCCGCTTCCTTTATAGCCTCGAAAAAGCTCATGGGCGTCGCCACCGTGGGGAGCTTGCCTCTGCCGCACTGCTTTGCGGCCTCCTCGGCTATCCTTTGCAGCCTTGCCATTTGCTTGTCGATCTTGTCAGCCTTCGGGCGCTTTATACATCTCGACGATTCAAAGGGGACGATTCGCGATGCTCCCAGCTCCACAGCCTTTTGAATGACCGTCTCGAGCTTATCGCCCTTGGGATAGGCCATATATAAGGTGATCTCTACCGGCATTTCCGCAGGGGAAGCGCCGATTGAAAGTATCTCGCATTCGCATTCCTGATCGCGTATTCTAGTGAGTCGGCAGAAAAGCTCAGCTCCATTTCCGTCTGATACGGTCAGCCCATCGCCTACTGCCATACGCAGTGATCGGGCAATATGATATGCGTCAGCCCCCTTGATAAGCAGGGTGCTCTTGCCGATGTCCTCGGCGTTTACAAAAAATCTGGGCATAAAGCCTCCGTATGTTTTTAGATAATGTTATAGATTGTAAATATTAATATATAAGACAAGTAACAAGTAACAAGTAAAGATAAGCTCGGAATCAGACTCTGACGAGCATACCTACCCAGTCGTTTTCGGTGATCTCGCGCTCAACCGTAAAGCCCTGCTTCAGAGCGGCAGCCCGCACCTCATCTGCCCGCTCGCCTATTATGCCGGAGAGGATCAGCGGTGCGCCCTCATTGAGATAGCTTCTGATGTCCGGGAGCATTCTGATAATTATGTCGGCAACAATATTGGCGACACATAAATCGTACTTTCCGCCCGAAAGATCAACGTCACGGAGCAGGTCGGATACGCCAACGGTGATGTTGGTGCAGCCGTCGGATACAACGTTGTCGCGCGCTACCTTAACAGCCACCGGGTCGATATCGTAGGCGTTGCACCAGCCGGCGCCGAGCTTTGAAGCGCAGATGGAGAGAATTCCGGAGCCCGTTCCAACGTCCAGCACGCGCTCGCCTCCGTGGAGCTCGTCCTGCATAAGTCTGATAACAAGGCGGGTGGTTTCGTGTGTTCCTGTACCAAAGGCCATTCCCGGGTCCATTCTTATGATGATCTCGCCCTCGCGAGCCTCGTATTTTTCCCAGGCGGGCACGACGGTTATTCTTCCGAGCGGTACCGGCTTATAATACTGCTTCCAGCTCTCGGCCCAGTCGTCCTCCCCGAAGAAGGACAGCTTTCCGCGCTTGCTATCTGGGTGCTTTCCATGTTCGGCAT
>CAZABU010000135.1:0-5458 GCA_964483225.1 uncultured Ruminococcus sp.
TCTCGTTGGCCAGTTTCCAGAAAGCAAGGAAAGATGCCTTGGTGATATCCACCATGAGGAGCGCCGCGGCGAAGCTCTTTCCGCCGGGGCAGGCACAAACGTCAACCAAGGTCTGCAAAGGCTCGGGAGCAAGGGCAAGAACGGCGGTGAGCGAGGCTCTGTCCTGAACGAAAAACTCGCCCTCAGCAAAGCCGGGGAGGCGTTCGGGATTCACCGAATGTGGTATGCGGAGAGAATTTTCAGACCGCTCTACCCCATCCGAAAGCTTAGCGGCGTATTCGGCGGCGGAGATCTTCTGTGTGTTGACGGTAATATCGGTGTAACTCAGGCCATTCCAATACTCAAATAGCCTCTCGCACGCCTCAATTCCGAGAAACTCGCAAAGCAGCTTCACGGTATGCTGGGGAATGGAATATTTAACCGAGAGATAACGCTTCGGATTCTTCTCCCGCTTCGGCATAGGGGGCGCGTCGGCAGTCTTTGCAAGCGAACGCAAAACGCCGTTGACGAAGGCGCGCTCACCGGGGTTGCGGCACAGCTTCACCGTTTCGTTGACGGCGGCAAAATCGGGTATTGCGCGCATATCGAGGAGCTGACATACACCGAGGCGCAAAACGGCCAGGGTATGAGGGTCAAGCTTATCGAGGGCTCTGCCGCTTATGGCGCCGATAAAGTAATCATAGGAGAGCCTGCGCTCGGTAACGGTATAGATAAGCGCCGTCAGCTGGGCACGCTCTGCATCCGAAAGGCCGTCGGTCTTATGGGAGCTGAGGGAAAGATTCACGTACTTATTTGCCGCCTCTTGCTCAAGGAGCAGAGCGAGGGCAAGCCTTCTGATATCTGCCATAAGCGACTCCTTTCGTAAATTCAAAAATTGAAGCTCAAAAAAACTTATTCGATAATATCTCCGAGGTTTATCTTTCTGCCGCGGATAAAATCGCCCGCAGACATTTTACCCTTCCCCTCGGGAATGACCGCGGTAACGAGAAGTGCCCCCTCGCCGCAGGCAACGGTGAAGGAGCCTGTGCCCTTGCTGTCAAGGTCGATGACCTCACCGGGAGCGCCGACACCCATCACTGGGCGGGCACGGTTTATCTTCAGCATCTTGCCGCCGAGATAGCCAAACGCACCGGGAATAGGCGTTACGCCTCTTATCTGAAAATCAAGCTCTTTTGCGGATAATGCAAAGTTAAGTTTACAATCAGACTTTTCAACCTTAGCGGCGTAGGTAGCCAGCGAATCGTCCTGCTTTACTCTCTGCACATTACCCGCAAACACCTCGGTAATGGTTTTGGAGAGAAGGGCGGCACCTACCTCGGCGGATCTGTCATGTATCGCCTCAAAATCGTCCTCATCGCCTATGGGGAACCTTTCCACGGCAAGAATATCTCCGGTATCAAGTCCCTCGTCCATATACATAACCGTCACACCGGTCTCCCGCTCACCTGCCATGATTGCTCTCTGCATAGGAGCGGCGCCGCGGAATTTCGGAAGGATGGATACGTGAAGATTAAGACAGCCGTATTTCGGGAAATCGAGCACCGACTTCGGTAGTATTTTTCCGAAGGCAACCACCGCAATAAGGTCGGGAGCGTACTCGGTAAGAAGGGCGGCAAAGGCCTCGTCCCGCAGGGTCTTAGGCTCAAAAACAGGAATACCGTGGGAGAGAGCCAGCACCTTCGTGGGGGTGGGGGTCATGGTATTTCCCCTGCCGCGAGGCTTGTCCTCTCTCGTTACGACGGCGCATATCTCGTGGCCGTCACAAATCAATTTTTCAAGGCAAAGCGCCGAGATCTCGGGCGTGCCCATAAACATTATCTTCATCGTATATCGTCCTCGGTTACCGGGCGTATCTGCACGTCGGTATAGAGCTTTCCGTCCAGGTGATCGCACTCATGGCAGATAGCTCTGGCGAGAAGGTCGGTACCGCGAAGCTCATATTCCTTTCCGTATCTGTCGGTGGCTCTGACGGTTACGGCCTTAGGGCGCTTGGTGATGCCGTAATTTCCGGGGAAGGAAAGGCACCCCTCCTGCTCTCTCTGCTCGCCGGCGAAGGCGACTATCTTCGGGTTAATAAGCTCATAGACCTTGCCCTCCTCAACCTCGATAACCGCAATCCTGCGGAGAACACCGACCTGGACGGCGGCAAGTCCGCAGCCGCCTGCGGCACGCATCGTATCTATCATATCGTCGATGAGCGTGGTGATCCTCGGGGTGATCTGCTCCACGGGACGGGAGACCTTTCTCATCATAGGGTCGCCGAATTTTACAATTTTAAGTATTGCCATTTTTCTTATCCTTTCCCTTCAAAACTTATATCGTAAGAGGATTGAGATCCACCGCCAGCGTCACGTCACGCACCTGGGAAAATTCGCAGAGCAATTCGTGAAAAAGCCGACGAGATGTAGAGTTAAGTTTACATTTAACCACCATTCTCATCCTGAATTTATCATTTACCTTATAAACCTGCGCCTCAAACGGACCAAAAACCATAAAGGGGAGCTTGCCGTATTCGCCGAGAAGCTTTTCCTTTATCAGCGCGGAGAGACGCTCGGACTCGGAAAAGAGCCTTGTCTCGTCCTCAGAGGTGAGGGTGAGCGCTACCATATCGCAGAAGGGCGGATAGGAGAGCTCGCGTCTGAGGGCGATCTCGCCCTCGTAAAATTTATCGTAATCCTGAAGACAGGCAAGACGAATCGTTTCATTCCTCGGTGCGTAGGTCTGAATGACGGCGATGCCGCCGTCGGTGGCTCTGCCCGCTCTGCCTATGACCTGAGTCAAAAGCGAGAAGGTGCGCTCCGCAGCTCTGAAATCGCTGACGTAGAGTGAGGTGTCCGCAAGGGCCACACCAACCAGAGTAACGCGGGGGAAATCGTGTCCCTTGGCAACCATCTGTGTACCGAGAAGCACGTCTGCTCTTCCTTCTCTGAAATCCTCGAGCATTCTGTCGTATGCAAGCTTGCCCGTGGTGGTGTCCGCATCCATACGCATAACGCGCATATCGGGAAGCGTCTGCGAGAGCTCGCCCTCCAGCTTCTGCGTACCGAAGCCGAGGAAGGAAAGCTTATCTCCCGAGCAGGAGGGACAGCGCTTCGGCGTGCTCTCCGTGTGCCCGCAGAGATGGCAAAGAAGCCTGCCGCCGTCAGAGGAGGCGTGATAAGTCAAGGAAACCGAGCAGCGGGGGCAGGTTATGACCTCGCCACAGCTCTTACAGCTTATCTGCGAGGAATATCCGCGCCGATTCAAGAAAAGAATGGCTTGATTTCTGTTCTCCACAACCTCTGAAAGCTCACGGTGAAGCCTGTCGCTAAGGGGTGAGGTGTTACCGAGCCGCAGCTCCTCACGCATATCGACTATGACCGCCTCGGGCAGATGAACGCCGCCGTAGCGCTCACGCAGGGGCACAAGGGTATAGGCACCGCTCTGCGCCTTATAAAAGCTCTCCAGCGACGGGGTCGCCGAGGCAAGTAGCATCAGGGCGTTATTCTTTCCGCACCTGAAGGCGGCAACGTCGCGGGCGTGATATTTCGGGTCCGACTCGGACTTATAGGTGTGCTCGTGCTCCTCGTCAATAACGATCATACCAAGCCGCGGCAGAGGCGCAAACACCGCAGAGCGGGTGCCGATCACAAGATCGACCTCGCCGTCCTTTATGCGGCGGTAGGCGTCCAGGCGCTCTCCCTTTGAAAGAGAGGAATGTATCACAGCCACCCTCTCGCCGTAGCGGCGGCAGAAAATGCTGACCGTCTGGGGAGTAAGAGCAATTTCCGGAACGAGCATAATAACCGTCTGTCCGCGTTCAAGCGTGCGGTCTATCGCCTTCATTATTACCTTTGTTTTACCCGAGCCTGTGACACCGTAAAGCAGAGCCGCCTTGGGTGCGTCCTCTGACAGAAGCCCCTCAATGGTGTCGAAGGCAACGGTCTGCGCCGGACTCAGATTAATAGGCGAGGTATCCCTGATAGCGGCATACTCGGCGTAAGGGTTACGCATTATACGACTCTCGATAAGCTTTATAGCGCCCTTTGCCACAAGGCCGCTGACGTGAGAGGAGGAGTAGCCGGGCATCGCACGGATAAGCTCCATATCCGCCGTACCTATCTCGAGAAGGTACTCAAGAATACGGCGCTGACCCGGACTGCGGACGCCCGCCCTGCCCGTTGTGGCAAGAAGAGTCCTTATCTCATCCTTCGACATAGCAAGAGCGCAGGTGCGGCGCAGCTTCATTCCCGGTATTTCGGAAAGAGCACCTGGAGGCAAAACCGTCCTCGCCGCCTCGCCAAAGGTACAGAGTGTGTAATCCTTCATAAAGCGGCAGAGAGCCATCAACTCCTCGGTGAGGGAAAACTCGTAATTAATGACCGAGTGCAGCTCCTTTACGTGGTCGGGGTCCGCCGTCTGTTCCTTTACCGCCGTAACGATGCCGGCGCGAAGGCTGTTCGCTCTACCGAAGGGGACCTTCACGATCGAGCCCGGCCGCACGTTACCTGAGCAAAAATAATCAAAGGGGCGGTCTATATGATACGGCGCATCAAAAAGATATACCTCGCAATACATATACCGCCCTCCTTGGCAAATTTTTATTTTTCCTTAGGTAAGAGTAACCTAACCTATCAGTCCTGGGGACGAACCAGCTTGAAGCGGCCGTTCTCCATACCTGCTATGGCGATCTTAACCGCCTTGTTGTCCTTATACTCGGGGTCGATCAGAGCAGTAAGGCTCTTCTCGGTCTCGTGATTGTCGATAAGCTTCTGAGCTCTGGCTCTCATCTCGATATACTCCTCGGTAACGATGCGAGCGCACTTTGCTACGCCGATAACCAGTTCGTAGCGGTTGAACTCTCCGCCGGTAAGCTTGTCAATTGTGGGGTGAATCATTTTTTCTATCTCCTAAAAATTATTTTTCTAAATAAAAACAACAAATCAAATTCGGGCAAAGCCCGGAACGAATTATTCCTCGCCCTCGTCAGCCTCGGTCTCCTCGTCGCTGGCAAGACGGTTGGTAATGGTTTCGGTCTGTATGGCCGAAAGTATAACGTGCTCGGAATCGGTGATTATAACGGCTCTCGTGCGTCGGCCGCAGGAAACGTCAATCACTCGTCCATCCTCCTTCGCATCGCGAACGAGTCTTTTTATAGGCTCGGAATCGGGTGACGCGATGGCAACGATGCGCCCCGCGGAAACCATATTTCCAAAGCCGATGTTAATAAATTTCATATGTCCTCCCTTTCGGTAATACAACCGAAGTATAAGCTGAAGCGCCCGGCGTCGCACTCAAAATATGAATAAATTTTGATGGAGTGCAAGGATTTTCGACGAAGGCGTACGTGGGTACGTCGAGGAGAAAACTCCGCCGCACTACGCAAAATTTATTCTATGTTTTGCACCTGCTCACAGCTCACCTCGTCGCACTCAAAATATGAATAAATTTTGATGGAGTGCAAGGATTTTCGACGAAG
>CAZABU010000136.1:0-5432 GCA_964483225.1 uncultured Ruminococcus sp.
GCTGCCATCAACGGCAAGCAGGATAAGCTGCTCGGCCTTAAGGAGAACGTCATCATCGGTAAGCTGATCCCCGCAGGTACGGGTCTTGGCAAGTACCGTGCGGTACAGATCGAGGACTCCGGTTCTAAGAAGACTGACGCCGAGGAATTCTCCTCCTTCAGTATCTCCGAGGACACCGAAATGGTCTACAGCACCGAAAAGGCTGAGGACGCAGGAGAGTCTGAAATAATCGCATAATTATTGGGGCTGCTTGATCAAGCAGCCCCTTCTGCTTGTGTTGCAGCTCTGCGCCTCTTGATTTTTCCTTTCATATGTGATAATATATTTATATATGACTCGTCGGCAGAGCACGATAGGGAGGAAAAAGTATGAAGCGACCTTTAATAATAGTAATAGTTATACTCGCATTTTTCATCGCCACCGTAGCGCTTTATTCCACCGAATTTGAGTTTGACGATTTTTCGGAGGTCCAGCGCTTCGAGGACGAGGATCCTGTTAAAATAATCGCCGTGCGGCAAAAGAGCAGCGGATTCAGCGTCGAATTTGAGATAACCGACAGCGATGATATCGCCGAGATCATGGATATTCTGCGCGAGGATACCGCGTATCGAGGCAGGAAGCTCGGGGCCTTCGGCAATCGGCAAAGGATAACTCTCGTTGACGCAGATGGCAAGGAAACCGATGTGGACGAGATGTGGTGGGGTTATATGAGCTACTATGCCGACTCCGCGGAGCTGAGCGAAAAAATATACGACGTCGGTGTGGAGATGGGAAAGCTTTTTCCGTAACGCAAAAAACTGCGGCTGTCCGTTTTGGGCAGCCGTAATCGCTATTTTTGACAAAAACTATTGACATTTTGGGGCTTTAATGGTAAAATATCAGTAAAGAATACAATGGGCGAAAAACGTCGGAAGGGAGGAGCTATGCAACGTAGTGATATAAAGGTTTCCGTGGTAATGCCCGTATATAACGCATACGACTATCTCCGTCCCGCTCTCGACAGCGTGATCGACCAGTCCCTGCGCGAGATTGAAATAATCTGCGTTGACGACGGCTCTACCGACGGCTCTCTGAAGCTGCTACGCGAGTATGCCTATATCGACAAGCGCATAAGAGTTGTGGAGCACGGTATAAACGCCGGCACCTCCACCGCCAGAAACAAGGGCCTTATCCGCTCGGTGGGCGAGTATATTATCTTCCTCGACGCTGACGATTTCTACGAGCCCCACCTGCTTGAAGCCCTCTATAACAGAGCGAAGGAGGACGACCTGGATATAGTTATATCCAGATTTGATTACTATAACAACAAGTGCTCCCGCTTCTTGGCCAGCACAGACGAGCCTCACAGCTCCATCTACTCAGGCGGTGCCGTCGCCTCTCACAGCGAGTACCCCGACTATATTCTTGAAAGCACGTCGGGCTACGTCTGGAACAAGCTCTTCCGCAGCTCCTTCGTTAAGGAAAAGGGGCTTATGTTCCCTGCGGAGTTCTCGGTCTTTGAGGATCTGTGCTTCGTGTGCTGCTCGCTCTCTCTTGCAGGGCGCGTAGGCCGAGTGGAGGACGTGATGGTCCATCACCGCATCTATTACGATCAGTCAAGGGCGAAGCTTTACAGAAAGCAGTATTCCTATCTCCCGGAGGCTTATCTGAAGATAAAGGGCTTCCTTACCCGACACGGAATGTACGTGCCTCTTGCCCGCTCCTTCGTCAATCTCTCTGTGAGCCACTGCTATCGTGTGCTCGGCATGCTCTGGTCGGACGAGAAGGAGGACTTCTGGCAGATGCTCCACGAGGGTATGGCCGATAGCCTTGGCTGGTTTGCCCAGGAGAATGACGATTTTGAGAATCAGGATCTTGCCGACTTCGCGGCTAACGTGGGTCTTTATACCTATAAGCAGTATATGTCCCGCAGAGATACCGGCAGGCTTAGCAACACCGAGCGCTGGTCGCCCAGCCGCCTCTACCGCAGGATAAAGGGCGCAAAGCTCTGGAACCGCCTCTTTGGCAAATTCATAAAGTACAAGGAATAAACGCACTCAACTCCTAAAGCCCCACGGTAAGGCTGAAGGTGTGGGTGCGTTTTTTTCTCCTCCTATTGACTTTTTATTTTTAGTATGCCATAATTGTCATATAGACGGTTTACAGTAGGAGATTTTTATGGATAAGCTGAAAAGATTTTGTATTATAATATGCTTGCTTTTCACGGCGGCAACCCTTGGCTCCTGCCTTGTGCCTTCGGGCGGTGGCGGTAACGGCGCCCAGGACGTGGACGCAGGGCTTATTTACGGCCCGTCTACCACGACCCGGATCGTCAGCGGAGAGGCCGCGGGACTGAACCTGCTCGGGCTCGTCGGACGTATAGGCGAGCTGTGCGGTAAGCGTCCCGAGCTTGCCTCCGACGGCTACGCTCCCGAAAAGCACGAGATCGTTGTAGGCGAAACCACGCGAGCTATAACCGACGCGGCAAAGGCGGCGCTGGATAACGCGGTAAGCTCCTCTGATATCCCCGAGGACGAGCTAAAATGGTACCTGCATTATATGATATATTCCGACGGCGACTCGGTTGCCATCGTTTGGTCGGATGATTTGGTTGTTGAGGAGGCAGTTGAGTATTTTATGAACGAGTACGTGAAGAGTGAGAGTCTGAAGCTGGATGCGGGCCATAGCAAGCTCGTCAGCGTGAACAAAATAGATAAGATGCGTGAGGACGAGGCAAAGGCGCGAGAGGAAAAGTACGCCGAGATCGCCGAGGCGCTCGGTCAGGACATGGCTGATGCCCTGCGCAATCATATGTCCATATACGACGAGTGCTTCTATCTGTGGCTCGCCGACCTTTACGATCCCGGTGAATACGATGAGGACGGAAATCCTCTGGGCGGCGGCTTCTACTATTCAAATTCCGCCAGAGAAACGCAGGGGTATCTCATCGATATCGAGTCTACCGGTCAGGCGTTGGGCTTCCTCTCCTCCTCCGGAATGTTAACGAATTTTAAGACCCAGATCCCGGAGAAGATGCAGAAGGAGATGGTAGCCTTTGCTCTGTCGCTGCAGGACCCCGAGGACGGATATTTCTATCACCCCCAGTGGGGAAAGAATATCTCAATCGGACGCCAGAGCCGCGACGTGGGCTGGGCCACGAATCAGGTGCTTGCCCGCTTTGGCTATAAGCCCTATTGGAATGCGCCCAACGGTGTGGAGGGCATTTACGGCGAGCCCGGAGCATCGAGGACGGCGAGCCTCCGCTCGGAATCCGTCGTGGAGGCGGTATCCTCGGTTACCGCCGTTGCCTCGAATCTCGATAAATGGCCCGAGCGCCTGCGCAGCCTTGAGGCGTGGGAAAACTATCTCAAGGGCTACGAGAGCGAGATACATACGAAGTCCTACAGCATAGGACACACCGTTGCCGAGCAATGCGGACAGATAAAGAACCGTGACGCAGAAGCGGCTGAAGACGGCGAGCCTATGGGTTATGCCGCGTTGACTATACAGTACTTCGATAAATGGCAGCAGGAAACTCAGCAGGCGCTTATCGAAAAGGGCGAGGCTCCCAACGGACTTTGGGAGGAGACAGTTTCCTACAATTCTCTTAACGGTCTGATGAAGATCTCTGCCATATACGTCAATCTAGCCGATTATTTCAATTACGCGGAGGAGGCGCTTGCCAGCTCCGCCGAGATAATTCTGCTCGAGGATTCGGATATAAACGGCAAGGAGGCAACCGGCTCGGTCGACGTTTACAACCCTTGGATCGCGATATCGAGAATATTCAGCATAATGAATAAGAGCGGCGACTCTGCGGCAGTAGGATCTCTGCGTGAGCGACTTCGCGCAATGGCGACGGATATGATCCGCGTTACCACGAAAAAGACTGTAAAGTTCCGCAAGGACGACGGCTCCTACGGATATACCTGGGACTATAGCCCCGCAAAATCCCAGGGCGCTCCCGCCGCAGTGCCGAACACCGTTGAGGGTGACGTAAACGGCGGTACTATAGCTCTGACCGGCGTTACCGTCAATATGCTCACAGCCCTCGGCATCAGCGGCCTTACTATCTATGCTCCCTCGGATCTTGAGATATTCCTTGACCGTGTCAGCGGTCTTACCCACGTGGTAAAGGCTCCTATCGCGACGGAGGAGAGCGGTCCCGTGGACTTTGAGGACAGCGATGTTGGACCTGACCTTCCCATCCGTGTGAGTACCGGACTTACCTCCGGCACTGCCGAGATCGTAGACGGCGGCTTTGAGAGTGACAGAGCGCTGATGATGGTCACCGTACCCGACAAGGGCGACAGCATTTCGGTAAAGACGGGGCTTTCCGCCAATTCCGACAGCTGTTATACCGTGGAGTGGGATATGCGCTTCAGTAACGTAAACGTTGGCGCAAAGACTGCTATGCAGGTAAGCCTCGGAGGTATGTATATTCTGACGCTTGGCGTCGGTACCGACGGCGTGCTGTCCTTCGGCGACACCTCCTCCCAAGGAACGGCGCCTATAACGAACAATTATACGGGTAGCTTTAACGCCCTCGAATGGCATCACGTCAGGGTGGAGCACTACAGAACCGTAGAGGGCGGACCTATAACTCTGCTGTACGTGGACGGCGAGCTTCTCGGCACGAGCGATAATTATTTCGGTAAGGAAAAGGGCGGCGATCTGCCCACGGCAAAGCTGGATACTGTAAAGTATTACGCCCTGTGGGGTGTGGATTATTCGGTAACGCTGGATAACGTGAACGCGGAGTCCGGAGATGCGGTGCTTGACGAGGAATTTATACCGAAGCCGCAAGAGCCCTTCGACGGTTATATCGACCTTGATAACGCCGATCTCGGCACACCGAATATCGCCGGCCTTTCCGTAAAGCCTAATCCCGAGCAGGGTAATTCCATAGAGGTTGTCAACGACCCTCTGGACGGAGATAATCAGGCGCTTAAGCTTGTGGCAAAGCCCAGCAGCACTGCGGGTAACTGGGTTTACGTGAACGCTCCCGACGAGGCGAGCGGTGACGGCGTGTACGCCTTTGAGACGGACGTCTACATTGCCGCGATGAACAAAAACTCCGTCAGCGTACAGGTGTATATATACAGCGGTGCAAAGACGGTATTTGCCGTGGATATGACGGTACTCAAGCAGTCCGATGGCGTGACGCTCACCTTCGACGAGAAGGTGTCGGACAACTCTAAGAACGAGGTGTTCCTACGGGTAGACGAGCTCATCAGCTCCTATTTCACTCTCCGCGTGGAGTACGATCCAACGGGGGCCGTTGGCAGGGTAACCGTGACTACCGACGAGAACGAATATAGCGCTACCACCGATGCGTACTATCAAGAGGATACAAAATCGGGCGAGTTTTCAAGAGCGGCGTTCTATACCACCTTCGGTACCGATGCGGAAATATATCTCGACAATATGGTCACCGAGAGGTGATTGGTGGA